>JBOGQR010000100.1:0-5470 GCA_050749225.1 Nitrosopumilaceae archaeon
TAGTTTTACTATATTACAGTATAAAAAAAAACGTGATGCAGTTTGTAAAGATTTTGGAATACCATCATCAAAAATTGCTGGCGGTTTTGTATCACTTTTGTTAAAAGGAATTCTTTACAAAGAAAATGATCTTTATTCAATTCATTATAGATTGATTCCATATATGAGACTCAAAGCTGATTGCGACTATGCAACAGCAGTACGGGAAACAAACACCAAATAATTATATTCTCAAGTAATCCCAGTCGTTTCGGTAGCCCGATAGTCTAGTGGCCAAACAAATTTTGGGTTAGGGATTCCAGGCTCTGGATCTTACGAGAGGAAACCTGGGGACGGCAGTTCGAATCTGCCTCGGGCTACTTTTTCTTTGATAAAATTATAATGCTTATCGAGAAGCCATGGCTATTCTTTCAAGCTCATGTTTCTTTTTGATAGAAGGAGCGTTCATGTCATTTGCAGCTGCAAGAATTAGATGCTCTGCAAGATTTTCTTCAATTGCTTTTGGATTTGAAAAGGATGCATCCCTTACACCTTCTGCAATGAATCTTAATGCAAGATCTACTCTTCTGAGAGGCGCCACATCTACCGATACATGATAAACAGTACCACCATAAACTATTCTTGTAGTATCTTCATTTGGAGCAGAGTTTTCAATTGCTCGCACTAGAACTTCAATTGGATTTTTACCTGTTTTAAGGTACATAATCTCAAGTGCTGCTTTGACAGTATTAATTGAACGTGTTTTCTTTCCACCCATCCTACCTGTATTTTTTGCATATCTTTTTCCAAAGTGTAAAAGCTTGTTTGCAAGTCTTTCTACGATGTTAACTTCTGCCTTGTTGAATCTCTTTAGTGCAGAACGACCAAAGGTTAGCGGCATTATAATTTTGTTTACAGATATAGCATTTTTTAGACCTGGATCTTTAATCTCTATTTTCGAGAGGTCCCATTTCCTAAAAAGTAAAAGATTTGCAGTCTCAGCCATTCCTATCTCCTTGGTTTTTCTTTCTTACCATATACAAGTTCTTTGAGTGATGTTCCATTTACCTTGAATACCTTCCATCGCACACCAGGAATATCTCCCATTGCTCCTCCCATGGATGCACCCATTCCTTCTACATGTACTTCATCATGTTCATCAACAAAATTCATAGCGCCGTCTCTTGGTAAAAAGGCAGTAACAGTCTTTCCATTTTTTATAAGCTGTACACGAACACATTTTCGAACAGCGGAATTTGGTTGTTTTGCTTCAATGCCTACCTTTTCTAAAACAATTCCACGAGCCTGTGGTGCACCACCTAAAGGACTTGCTTTTTTGTCAAGACCAAGATTTCTTCTTTTATAAGTACCAATAGACCAGCGCTGTTTCTTTCTTTTATCTTTTAGAACTCTTCCTGAAAATAGACCTAGTGGTGATTTTGCCATATTTTTACTCCATTATTTTTTCAGGACTTTGTATTAGAACACTAGAAATTTGAAAGTATCTTTTTGCAAGTAGTCTTGCTTTCTCAGCATTTCGACCTTCACGACCCACTACAATACCTTTCTTTTTTGCATCAACTAAAACGATTGCTTGCATAGAACCATCAAGTCTTTTGTTTATTTTAACTTCAGATACAAGTTTTTGATTTAACATATTTTTGAGAAAGTCTACAGGATCATCAGAATACTCTACAAGCTCAACGTTTCTTTTTACTACGTTTTGTAGGTTTCGAATTGTAGAACCGCCTTTACCTATTGCAAGGCCCATCTTACCTGGATTTACAACAAAGATCACCCTATCAAGTTTTTCATCTTCAATACAATCACGAGCTGTTGCACCAGTTACGTTTTGAAATAGTGACATCAGTTTGATTTGGTCGGTTGTTAGTTTGATTGTTTCCGTCATGTCTATGCCTGTTTTAAAATCGATCTCTTCGTGGGACATTTAAATCTTCATAAAAAATTATGTAAAAATAAGACATTTATTGTTGTATCTCCTCTTCCACTTCTTTCAAAAGTGTTTTGAGGTTTGTCTCACTCAATGTTTTAAGCGAAAGTGCAGAGATTCTAAATTGTGTACCACAAAGTCTTCCAAGTTCAACTGATGAACCCTTAAAATTCAAAGTAGGAACTTTGGAGCTTATTGCAGTTTCCTGTATCTTTTGAAGTGTATTTTTTGGAATAGACTGAGATAAAATTATTAATTTAGAATTTTTCATTGAACCAATTACCTCTTTTGCACCTAGAGAACACTTGTTGTCATCCATTGCATCTTTGATTACTTTTTCTAAAAGTTTAGCCATCTTCAACTACCTTCATATAAAGATCTACAGTTCCAGTTCCTACAGGAATATTTCCACCGACAATTACATTTTCTGTCACACCTTTTAGTTGTTCAACTTCTCCAGCTAGTGCAGCTTCAGCAATTGTCGGAACAGTAATTTCAAATGCGGCTCTTGCAAGTACACTTGTCTTTGTTCCAGCAATTCCATGTCTTCCAATTTGTTGCATATATCCTCTAGAACACATCAAGTCTGAAACAAGCATGAGATATCTAATGTCTACTTCAAGACCTTGGTCTTCAAGTGTTGAACTAAGTTCATTTATCAATGCGTTACGTGCAGCTTCAATTCCTAGTGTACTTGCAATCTCAAAGACATTATTTGTACGAATATTTCTTTTGTCAACACCATCAATTTCAAACACTTTTGCAATATTGGAGCCTGATGTTTGTATTACCCATTCCTCATCTTGTTGCACTATAGTAACTCTTTCAACATCAGCTACTCCTTTTACTTTGGTACCAAGAATTTTGTTTCTCATTGCAAGAACTGTTTGAGCATCTGATTCTTCAGCAAGTGTCAGGGTAATAGAATTACCACTAGTTTCAATTTCAAATTTCTTTTTTGATGATTGTAATGCTTCTTCAACATCTGCTATGGTGCAAGCCCTTTCTTTTAGCTTGTCAGGATTTAGATTCAATTTTATTTTTGTAGAATAATCAGTTTCCGTACTTGATACAAGTGCACTAACCTTTGTATGTAAGATTTCACGTGCAACCTTGATTGCTTTTTCTTTTGATTTTTTGTAGTTTTCTTCTAGGTAGATGTCCATTGTTGGCGTTACTGGTTTCTTACGTGCATCTACAAGTTCAATTAATCTTGGAAGACCGAGTGTTACGTTTCTTTCTCTAATTCCTGCAAAGTGGAATGTTCTTAGTGTCATCTGAGTTCCAGGTTCACCAATAGATTGTGCAGTTACTACACCTACTGCTTGTCCGGGTTCTACTTTTGCATCATCATACAACTCTAATGCCTTTTTGCAAACTTTTTCAACACCGTCTCGGCTTATTTTTGATTCAAGTAATGCATCGTGGACTGCATGTGTTAATCTTGGATTGAATGTCTTTGTGTATTTCTTGGAAAGTTCTGTTATCTCTTCTTTTGTTGCTTTTTTACCAGTATCAATAATTGTTTCAGATTCTATTAATCTTTGAACTCTAAATGCTTCACCGTGATCGCTTTTTGCTACATCAATTCCATCTTCGCCATACAAGAATTGTATAATATGACCATGCGGATCTCTTACAGTACCATCATATTCTAGCTTAAGATGTTCAAGTGCATTGATCAATCTTCTTTGCATGTAACCACTTTGTTGGGTTCTAACTGCAGTATCTACAAGACCTTCACGTCCTCCCATTGCGTGGAAGAAAAATTCTAATGTAGAAAGACCCTCACGATAGTTTGATTTTACAAATCCCCTTGAATCCGGATTGGTATCATTTTCTTTAAAGTGTGGAAGAGATCTATTATTGTATCCTTTGTTGATTCTTTTTCCTCTAATTGATTGTTGACCTAAGGCACCAGCCATTTGTCCTATGTTTAGAGATGAGCCTCTAGCACCAGTTGTAGCCATAATTCTTCCAGCATTTGTTTCATCAAAAGATTTGTCAGCTGTGCTTCCTGCCTTGTCTCTTGCTTTTGAAAGCTCATTTACAATGTATGCTTCCAATGCTTCATCTGCAGAAAGACCTCTACTAAGCTGCAATGTTCCTTTCTTTGCCTGAGAGATAAGATCATAAACCTTGTCGTATGTTTCTTGTATTCCACCTAGAATGTTTTCTTTTGTTTTTGTTGAAAGCTCAAGATCAGAATAACCATAGCTAAAACCGTAATGCGTGATAAATTGTTTTAGCATTACCAAAATAGAATTTAGGAATTTCTTTGCTTCATCATATCCATAGTCCTTTGTGATTCTATGCAAAACACTATCTGGTTCTTCAGCACCAATTGATGCTTTATCAATTACACCACTTATTAACTGACCATTTTTTATTACAACGTCTTTTGTTGGACCTTTGGTTCCTTTAGACCACTTTGATGTAATTACATAGTTAAAGTCTTTTGGCATGAAAAGTGAAAATAGTTGTTTTCCTGTATAAAACTGACCATTTTTATTTTTAATTGCAGGTTCTGGAAAAGTTCCATCATATCCTCCAATCATTGCAAGATTTGCAAAGTATTCCGGAGTTAGTGTAGTGCCATCTTTTGTTAATAGATATGCTCCTGTGATGAAGTCTCGTAATGCACCAATGATTGGTCCTCCGTATCTTGGTGAGATCAATTGATCCTGTACACGCATTAAAAGAATTGCTTCAGCTCTAGCTTCCTCACTTTGTGGTACATGTAGGTTCATCTCATCTCCATCAAAGTCAGCGTTGTATGGAGGACATACAGATGGATGCAATCGGAAAGTTTTGCCAGGTAAGACCTTAACATAATGACCCATAATTGACATTTGGTGTAGAGATGGTTGTCTGTTGAACATAACTATATCACCGTCTGACAGATGTCTTTCTATAAGGTATCCAATCTCGATGTTGTTTGCAATTGTTTCTCTGTCTTCAACAAAATCAAGTCTAATCTTTACTCCATCAGGTCGTACAATGTAATTTGCCCCAGGAAATTTATTTGGACCATTTATCACAAGTCTCTTTAATCTTTCAATGTTCCATTCTGTGACAACCTCAGGTATTGTAAGTTTGATTGCTACAGCCTCAGGGACTCCAACCTCAGCAATGTCAAGATTTGGATCTGGTGAAATCACAGTTCTGCTGGAAAAGTCTACTCTTTTTCCAGAAAGTGAACCTCTGAATCTTCCCTCTTTTCCTTTTAGTCTTTGTGTTAAAGTTTTCAGTGGTCTACCGGATCTGTGATGAGCTTGTGGAATTCCAGAAACTTCATTATCGAAATATGTTGTTGTATGATATTGTAACAAATCAACAAGATCTTGAACAATAAGTGGAGGAGTTCCTGCTTCCTTACTTTCTTTTAATCTCTGGTTTACTCTTATTATGTCAACAAGTTTGTGCGTTAGATCATCTTCTGATCTAATTCCTGTTTCTAAAATTATTGATGGTCTTACAGTTACAGGTGGAACAGGTAAAACTTGGAGTACAAACCATTCTGGTCTTGCAGTAGAAGGA
>JBOGQR010000101.1:0-5423 GCA_050749225.1 Nitrosopumilaceae archaeon
ATATAGAAATCTCCAAAAATTATCCTGTTAAAAATAATCTTGTATTTCTTAATGCGTCAAGTTCCATACTTTCTAATGCGGGTCTTGGAAATCTTGATGTAAAGTTTTCTGATGATGTGGTTGATCTGACAAAGATGCACACAGTACAGATGTTACTGCAAAATAATTCTGTGCCTCCTGGAAATTATACAGTTGGAATTAGCGCATCTGATGGAATGATAACAAAAACTATTTTTCTTGATCTGCAAATACGATAATCAGTCTTTATGTTTCAAAGAAACTAGCAGATATGATTTTATTTTTAAGGGCATAGTCTTTGATCTGGGATAATCGTAATTCTTCGATTATGAAATGGGTGTAATCATTTCTATACTGCGGTAATTCTATTTGTTTTCCAGTTCCTTTTTCATCAAAATATTCTGGCCCTGGTTCTCTTCCAAGCATGTCGATACAAAGTTGTTTTAGTTGACCAAGATCAAATTTGTTTAATAGATTGTCTTTGGCCGGTAATTCCTGTTGGAAAATCCTGTCTTCCTCCTCGATCTCATTTTTTATTCTTTCAATCTCAATTTGATTCTGGTTTTTCTCACTATCTTTATCATGTCCAAGGAATTTCTTAAAATCCATTTAACTTTGAGGTCCTAACCTAAAATATAATTGTAAACATTGTGTTTTTACTTGCAACAATTTCTGTCTCATGTCTCAAGGCCATAACAAACAATGTTTAAAACACAAAAATTTGTTGTTGTATTATGACTGGTGATACTGGGGAACAATGGTCAGAATGGCTAGATTTTAATCAAGATGTTGCTAAATCTGTTCCAGAGACATCTGGAGTTTTTGTGATGCATACGGCAATGAAGATACTGTTTATTGGCAGTGCACAAAACCTAAGAGAGTCTCTCCTAGAATCAATGACTGCTCCATGTTTGGAAAAAGCAAAGAGGTTTAGATATATGGTTACAAATTCACAGGAAAAAATCAAAGAACAACTTGTTCAAGATTACATAAAAAAACATAATGGTAAATTGCCAGAATGCATGGAAGCAAATTTCTTAGTTTGACCACAAAGCTTACTTTGCACAGTTTTGATCGTTCCTTGTGAAGATAAATTGGAAATACTGTGGTCATGTGGTGTTATGGCTTGGTTTGATTGGACTGGGTGCTTTTCTATTTCTAAATTTGGATCTGGCACATAATCAAAGAGATTTGTATTTGATCTTTGCATTTGCAATAATTTTTATGATCAGCGGATGGGTGGGAGTATTTCGTTTTTCACGTATATGGAACATGATTAATTAAAAACTGATAAATGATTATAGATTTTAGTCGCCTTTAGAACCACAGGAACAAAAACCATATTCATCTATCCTGGATTTGCAGATGGGACACCTTTCTAGGTATTCAACTTCCCATGGCTCTTTGCCAAAAAGTCTGAAGTGATCATCAATTTCTATTGGGATGATTCGCTTTTTTGGCAATTGATTCTTTACCATTGAATGATATATCTACTTCATAATTAATAATTGTACCATATGTGCTCTCATTAACTGCAAGAAATGTAATTGATATGCAATCTATTTGGTTAATTAAAGTTCGAATATTTGAGAAGACCTAGTCTATGTCAATAAGATCGTCTGTTTCTTTTACACCAATGAATTTTGTCTCACATTTAAAACACTGCCACACAAAATCATTTCCTCGTTTGCCTTGGTACTGCATCGGCAAATTACACGCAGTACAGATTATTTCCTTCACAGGTAATGTTGGTTCAAGTTTTATTTATCTTAATCAATCTGTAGGTCGATGTTTTCTGTTTAATATAACGCTGCCAGCAAAGGAGATGATTAGATTTATTGCCAAAGCTATCACTGCGATGTAAAGAGACCCAAACGTAGTATTAAAAAGTGAACTAGATAACGGCCCAAAGTTATTTACTGATTCGACCATGTAAATTCCTGAAAATATTCCTACTAACAAACCTGCAATGAGCGGTTCTTTTCTTAATGATTTTATATACATTCCAAAAAAGACGGCAGGTAAAATTTGTGCAATTAAAATTCCGCCCAAAAGCTGAAGCGATATTGCATAAGTAGCAGGCACTATGAACACAAATCCCAATGCTACAAACTTGAAAACTGTTGACGAAATTTTTGTAATTCTAATTTCAGATTTTGGTGTTAGGTTTGGTTTTATCTCTTTGATGATGTTTCTTGTAAGCAAGTTTGCTTGTGCCATTGCCATTATGGCTGCAGGTACCAAACCCCCAATGAATATTCCAAGTAATGCTATTCCTGAAAACCAACCTGGCATAGAATACAAAATAAGAGATGGCACCACAAGTATGCCTCGAGAGCTCTCAGGAAAACCAGACAAAAAATTCATTGCAGAAGGTACGGCATAAACCAATACTCCCATCAAGGCCATTATTGCAAGGCCAATTCCATATAGTGGAAGCAATCCTGTACTGGTTCTAAGTTTTTTTGCACTTTCCGCACTCAACACACCGTTTATCGCATGTGGGTAAAGATAAAGTGCCAAAGCACTTCCAAGTACTAGTGTTGCATAAGCAGGGACAAGAGAATCAGAAAGTGTAACATAGTTTGGTTTGATTTCCTTGAAGGCATTTCCAAATCCGCCTATGCTAATTGGCACAACCACAATTACTGCAATTACAGTAATCCAAATCAATATGTCCTTAAAGATTGCAGTTAATGTTGCTCCTCGCAAACCGCTAGTAAAAGTAAATGCTGCCAGAATTGAAAAAGATACCAACAATGAAATTTCTTCTACTATCTGAGAATTACTAGTGCCTGCAAGCATGACAGTGAGGACAGATTGCATCCCAACTATCTGTAATGCAATATATGGTAACTCTGCTACAATTCCAGTTATTGCTATCATGATTGCCAGTGCCAAACTGCTGAACCGGTCTTTGACAAAATCAGACGCGGTGATGTAGCCTTTTTCTCTTGAAAGAGACCAGAGCCTTGGCATTGTTACTAGTGCCACTGCAAAGGTCAACATTACATACGGGATTGCAAAAAAGTAAAGTGTTCCTTTAGCAAACACACCGGAAGGAATTGCAACAAATGTATATGCCGTGTATAGGTCAGCACCAATTAAAAAAAAGACAAGTGTAGTGCCAAGCTTTCTACCAGCTAGTGACCATTCATGCGTATCGTTGAGATCTCCTCTGCGCCAATATTTCCCATAAAAGCCAAGTGCGATAAATACCACAAAGAGGCACACAAATGGGATCAGACTGTCTAGTCCTATCACTTTGTACTCCTATTCATTAAATATGAAAAAGACAGGTAAAATCCAGAGCAGGCAACAAGCCAAACCATTTGAAACCAGTAAAAGAAAGGCAGCCCAAAAAGCTCGGGAACATCCCTGTTGTATATGGGCGGGTACAGATTTACTGCCGATGGTATTACTATGAGAAGTGCAAGTACTATGTATCGCGCCCTGATTTTCATATCCCTGTTGAATTAGATAGCAAAAATATAAGCATTCATGATTTTATGACATGCATTAAAAAAAGTAACATTTAGAATATTAGCCATGAATCAAATTTGACATGGAAATGGATGAAAAGATTTTATCAAAATTAATTCAAGCCAAAGACGCAAAATACAGTCTACATCTTGATGGTAAAGAATATCATTTAGATCTAGTCAGTCTGGCAAAATCATCTATTCCGGTTAAAAGACCAACCACCAGAGGTGGTGTATATTTTTCTGATATTACAGCATACAAAATAAAAGCTGCTACAAATGATCTGTCACTAATCCCACTAATATCAAAAGTAATGTTAGGACCAAACACTGATTTTAAACCAATTGAGATCAAAACAAATCTAAACATTGATGGTAAAAGTTGTAACATAATACTCACAACTCACCTTACAAACACAATGAATAGCAGTACGAAATTAGAGCTGCATCTCATAGTTGACAAAACAAAGTTAGAATAGAAATCGTCTAAGATAAAACGTACAAGTTATTCAATCATAATTTTTTCACAAGCTTTTGATTAACTGAAACTATCTTATAGGTGCAAGTTAGGAATAAAATGTGAAAAAAATTCATGTACTATCCCTGTTTGTGATTTTAACACTTCTAGTCGTATCCACCAGTCTCAGATCAGTTGAAGCTGTCTCACCAGGATTTAGTACTCCTGTAAACATAAGTACCAATCACGGTGATTCCATATTGCCACAAATGATTGTATCCGGTAATGATGTATATGTAGTATGGAATGATAATTCTACAGGAAAATATGGCATACTAATTACAAAAAGCACTGATGGCGGTATGACCTTTGGGACTCCAGTCGATATTAGTAGAAATATTGGTTCTTCAGGATCGCCACAATTTGCAGTCTCAGGAAATGATGTGTATGTGGTGTGGCAGGCAAAGACTACAGGCAAATACCAAATAATATTTGCAAAAAGTACTGATGGTGGTACTACCTTTAGTACTCCTGCTAATATTAGCACCAACTCGGGGGATTCTAGCTATCCAAAAATTGCGGCATCTGGAAATAATGTTTACATTACATGGTCATTGACTACTACAAACAAAGACTATGATACATATTTTACAAAAAGCGCTGATAAAGGAGCTACCTTTAGCGTTCCTGTTAATATTAGTAATAATTTGGGTGATTCTGGTGTGCCACAAATCGCGGCATCTGGAAATGATGTCTATGTGACATGGGAAAATAATGGCTTGGGAAATTTTGAAGTGTTTGTTGTAAAAAGTACTGACAATGGTAACACGCTTGCTTCTCCAGTTAACATTAGTAAGGATACAACCCCTTCTGGTGCTCCTCAAATCGCCGCATCTGGAAATAATGTCTATGTGTCATGGATGGATAGCACATCAGGAAATTATGATATCTTTGTAGCAAAAAGCACTGATGCAGGTTCTACTTTTGGCGCACCAGTTAATGTCAGTGTTACTCCAAACGATTCCGGATATCAACAAATGACGGCATCTGGCAATAATGTCTATGTGGTGTGGACTGAAACAGTTTCAAACGTAAACTATGATGTATTTTTTGCAAAAAGCACTGACGGTGGTAAGACCTTTAGCACTCCTGTTAATGTGAGTAAAAATGCGGGACAATCAGGGTGGGCAACAGTAACTGTATCAAACAACATCTATGTCGCATGGCAAGACAATACTCCTGGAAATTATGACATATTTGTAGCGAAAAGCACTGATGGGGGTTCTACATTTGGTACGCCTGTTAACGTGAGCAACAATCCTAAAGAGTCTACCTTTGTACAAATGGCTGCCACCAATGATAGTGTATATCTGGTGTGGCATGATGGTACACCAAATCAACACGATGTCCTTTTTACAAAAAGTACAACATTTGTCCCGGAATTTGGTACACTTGCACCGCTGGTT
>JBOGQR010000102.1:0-5363 GCA_050749225.1 Nitrosopumilaceae archaeon
GCAAGCAAATCCATTAAAAAGGCTCTGACAGAGCTTACCACTACAGATGGACTCTTCTTTAGTTCCCCTTAGCAAGCTTGCAATAGAACCGTATTCCTCAATTCTAGGTTATCCAAAGGCAACAAGGGGCGAGCTTTCAAAACGAACCACAGAGCTCAAAAAACTTGGAATCAAAGGAGTCTCATTTACTGGAACAACTACACTAAACAACGTACCTGTTCTTGGCAAGGGCTATGTTGGTGTCGTAGTACTATCAAACCAAGGAAAAAAGCCAGTAGCCTTGAAGATTCGCAGAATGGATGCAAGTAGGCCTGAGATGAAAAGTGAAGCAAAGCTTCTAAGGCTGGCAAACGAAGTAGATGTTGGCCCAAAGCTGATAGACAGTAGCAAAAATTTCATAATAATGGAGTATCTGGAAGGCAAAAAAATAATCGATTGGATTCGGGATCTGAAGGGTAAAGGAAGCGCTGCAAAGCTAAGATCCACCATACAAAAGGTACTTGAAGATTGTTATAGTTTGGATAAAATCCGTCTTGACCATGGTGAGCTTAGTCGCATTCACAAGCATGTCATAGTTGGCAAGAAAATTTGCATAATTGATTTTGAAAGCGCTAGTGTAAACAGAAGAACCTCAAATGTCACGTCAGCAACCCAGAGTATATTCATTGGCTCTGGCATTGCCAATCTTGTAAAAAAAATAATCAAAGAACCTAACAGAAAAAAACTGATTGCTTCATTAAAAAAATACAAAAATGATCAGTCACGTGAAAACTTTGAAGATGTGTTACAAGTATTGGGACTGAAAAAATGAGTTTGCAAAATCTTAAAACAAACACTCTCAGGCTCTCACTAGCTGTAATAATTTCTGCATTTGCAGTAGAGCTTACAATAGGGGTATTTTCAAACAGTCTTGCTCTAATCACAGATAGTATTCATGCTGTCCTAGATTCTATTGTTACTGCCATTTTGCTTGTTGCTGCAAGATGGGCTTCAAAACCACCCGATCGTGAGCATACCTATGGCCATGGCAAAATTGAGACGATGGGCAGTTTTATTGGTGGAATTATCATTCTTGTAATAGCAGTCTTTTTCATTTACGAGTCTATTTCCAGAATGCAGGGTCCGCCACCGACTGTTCTGCCAGGAATAATGGCAATTGGGGCTGCAGTATACACACTTTGTTCCGATGTATTTAGAATTGGAATTCTCAGAAGGGCATTGAAAAAAACAGATGGCTCTACTTTGCGAGTGGACTTTTATCACGCATTTATGGACATGGGTTCTACAGCAGTAGCGCTAGTTGGAATTTTGTTGGTTACAATTGGTTACTATCAAGGAGATTTTATTGCGGCATTAATTTTGGGAGTGTTCCTTGCCATTCTTAGCATAAAGCTAATTTACAAAAATGCTCTAGAGTTAACTGATGCCATTCCCGCAGGCATGGTAAGACAAGTACAAGACATTGTAAGCAAAACAGATGGTGTAATGAATACGGATTCGGTTCAAATGCGCAGATCAGGTAGTGATATTTTTGCAGAGGTAAAAATATCATTGAGCGGTGCAGCAAGTTTTGAAGAAGCTCATAAAATAAGTAGTGATGTAGAAAAAAACATCAAAAACTCTATTGCAAATTCCAACGTTACAGTTCATTTTGAACCAACATGGAAAGATGTACCAATCGATTACAAGGTAAACCATGTTGCTTCTACAGTAAAAGGAGTTGAAGGAATACATAATGTAAATTCTACAACTTCAAGCGATGGTCTTTTCATAAGCTTGCATGTCATGGTAGATAGAAACATGCACCTTGAAGAGGCCCATAAAATTTCAGATGAGATAGAGGCTCAGATACGAAATGCAGTTCCTGACATCAACCATATCACAATTCATCTTGAACCCTATGTCTCAATACCAAAGAGTTTGCCTATTGAGGACTTGACAGTTGAGGAACAGATTACGAAAACTATCAAGGAATATCCGTCAGTTAAAAAAATTGGCAGAGTCATAACATTCCAGCTTCAAAACATTTTCAAAATAGATATCGATTGCTCATTTGATGGAAATCTATCAGTTGAAAGAGTACACGATATAGTATCTGAAATTGAATATAAAATAAAAAACCAAATTAAAAATGCAGTAATTACTATACATCCAGAACCAAGCTAATATGATAAATCGTAAGGCGATTGGCTTCCTAAAACAGGATCCAAATCTTGTGAAAATTATAGAGTATGTTGGAGATTACCAGATTAAAAAAAGAAACAACCACTTTGCAGTTTTGGTTGAATCCATCATATCACAACAGCTCGCAAGTGCTGCTGCAGAAGCAATATTTGCAAGATTCAAAAAACTCTATCCAAAATTCCCAGCAGCTAGTCAGATATTAAATACAAAAAATGCCAAGCTACGCTCAGTTGGTCTTTCAGGTATGAAAGTAGAATATCTAAAGGATTTAGCACAAAAAATTGCGGATGGAAAATTAAAGATGAGAAATTTATCCAAGATGACTGATGATGAGATTATTGAACATCTTACCCAAGTAAAAGGAATAGGCAGATGGACTGCTGAGATGTTTTTGATATTTTCACTTGGAAGATTGGATGTATTGCCTACAGGAGATCTTGGATTAAGAAAGGGAGTACAGATAGCATTTTCTCTTTCAGAATTACCAAAACCAAAAGAGGTAGAGGAGATTGGCGCAAGATGGAAACCTTACAGAAGTGTGGCAACTTGGTATTTGTGGAAAAGTCTACAGAAATTTGATAAAATTGGATAGTGGTTTCACTCTTCAAGTATCCTATTTTGTGGAATTGACTTTTCGTAAACAAAATATTTCTTGCAAATACTATTTGACCAATCTCGTGCAGGATTTCGTCGGTAGCCAAGTTGCTCGTAAACATTATGAGCAGTCTTCATCATCGGCTGGGTCGAAAGAACCACTTTGGAATATCCAAATGAGATAGCCCATTGTTCACAAGTTGTGATAAGACTTGATGCAATGCCGTGACCTCGCACTTCCGGATAGACTGCGAGCAATTGAATTTCAGATTCGTCTGTTTTTGCCACCTGACGAGCTGGACTAGTAGGACGAACACAGATGACCATACCAAGAAGTTCTCGTGTGGCAGATCTAGCTAGTATGATCTCACCACGTTTTCGTAGTTTGTCAGGTGTAAACATTTTCTCTGCACTTGATTTGTCCGTGTACCCTTCTTCGACAAAAACACGAATCAGTAACGATACAATCTCTTCATCTTCTTTAAGGGTGCTTTGATAATTCATGATTTGAAAATCCATGATCTAAAGGTTAGCACCCAGCATTTAAAAAAGAAAATGCAAAATCTATGACTCTGTATATATCCCAGATAATGTAATGGGGCCGGCCGGACTTGAACCGGCGACCTCTAGCACCCCAGGCTAGTATCATACCAAGCTAGACTACGGCCCCCCAAGTTGCTGATAATAGTTAAATTATTAAATCGTGGGATTTATTGAAATTAAAAATTGTACTAGATTATGACGAGTTTATTGTATGCAAAATCATGAACAGCATGCAGGATCATTACAAATTGTAGCAATCTTTTCACCAGTAGTGGTGATGTTTGTAATTAATTTTGCCGTTTCTTTGTTAGAAATTGAATACATTGTCATCTTTCCGTTTCCCCTTGAATGAATTATGTTACACTGCTTTAAAGCTCTTAGATGATGAGAAATTAGCGGTTGATCTTTTTTTAGTTTAGAAACCAAGTCATTGACGCAAAGTTCCTTGTTTTTTTGAAGCAGTTCAAGTATGCTAAAGCGCGTCTCATCACAGATGCATTTTAGCAGAGTCAAACCATTCATATCAATTAATCTTTATATAAATATGGATTTATATAAGCATTACATGTCTGATACAAAAAAAATTCTTTTTGTTTGCGTAGAAAATGCCGGACGAAGTCAGATAGCAGAAGGTTTCTTTAGAAAATTTGCTCAGCCAGAATTTTTATCGCAAAGTGCCGGCACAAAACCTACCAATGAGATCAACCCGCTTGCAATTCAGGTTATGAAGGAAGTTGGAATAGACATAACGGGACAAAAGCCCAAGATACTTTCTGATGAGATGATAAAAAAATCTGCAAAAGTTGTAAACATGGGATGCATGGATAAAGAATCCTGCCCTGCGTTATTTGTAAACAATGTAATAGATTGGAATATTCCGGATCCAAAAGGTAAGCCAATAGATCAGGTTAGAAAAATCAGAGACGAAATTGAAATAAAGGTGAAGGAACTTGTCGCAAGCCTCTAGGCTAAACAGTTTATCATCAAATCAAAAAAAGTTCTTTGCTGAACTTATTGGCACATTTGTCATAGTTGTACTTGCCAGCGGTTCAGTAGTTCTGGATGCAAAATATGTCGGAACGTTTGGTTTATGGTTTGTTGCACTGGCACCCACTGTTGCAGTTGCTTTGATGGTCTATGCTTTTGGAAAAGTTTCAATGGCACATTTCAATCCAGCAGTGACAATAGGTTATCTTGTTACAAAGCATATGCCAAAAAATCTCTTGCCAGTATATCTTACTGCAGAAATAATCGGCGCATTGTTAGGAAGCATCTTTGTGAAATATTTCATAGGTACAGAGGCAAATCTTGGAGCAAACGCACCGGATTATCATTTTCCTATACCTCTCATATTTGGCGTAGAAATTCTAACTACAGCATTATTGATGGCAGTGATTTTGGCAGTTGTTCATACGAAGGGATTGAGAGGATTTAGCGGAATTGCGATAGGAGGAATAATCGGATTGGATATCTTCTTCTTGTCATTTATCTCAGGCGCATCTATGAATCCAGCGAGATCTTTGGCACCAGCTCTAGTATCTGGTTATCTTGACGATCTGTGGTTGTACTGGACTGCCACCTTTGTTGGCTCTAGTATGGTTGGATTTATTTATCGAAAAAAATTCGCAAAATTAGTTTGATATTACAGCCACTTTGCTAGTCTGTCTTTTTCAAATTTTTCCTTGTCTGCAAAGTGTTCTTCTGATGGCTGTTGCAGTAAGGTAGTAGGATTCGGAGTAGCAAACATGTCTACTTCTAAATATCCTGCAATTTTCTTTCCAACTTCGACAAAACATCCTCCTTTGCCATCAAAGATCTCTTTTTCTTGTTCGCTTTTTATTTTTGAAATGATGTTTCTTGCAACAGTAACGCCTTCTCCTTCTGCAAAGATTCCTGCCTTTGGAACCGCAATCTTGTCTGTAACCATGATTTGATTTACATCTCCTATTGCATAGACATTTTCAAAATTTGTTTTACAGGTTCTGTCAACTGGAATGAATTTTCCCTTTTCTGCAAAGCCTGCTTCAACTACAACTGATGGA
>JBOGQR010000103.1:0-5360 GCA_050749225.1 Nitrosopumilaceae archaeon
CACATCTGAGACTGCAAAGTTTGCTAATGATATTACAAGAAAAGTTCTTGATGAACAACTAAAGACTTGCTGGCGTCTTGGTGTGACATATGATTGCCTGAATTTTGAGTCACAAATTGTCAGGTCAAACCTATGGAAAATAGTGTTTGAAAAGATGAAATCAATGGGAATTATTGAACTTGAGAAGGAAGGCAAGAACGAAGGATGCTGGGTCATAAAGTCTGCAGATGAGGAAGACAAGGTTCTTGTGAGAAGCAATGGAATTGCGACATACATTGCAAAAGACATTCCGTATGCGGCATGGAAGCTTGGAATGCTTGATGATCCATTTTATTATAAAAAATATGCAGAGCAAGTAAACGGGCGAGTTCTTTGGGAAACAACTCTTGAAAAGACTGGAAACAAGCTCGACTTTGTTGGTGAAAAAGTGATAACTGTAATTGATTCACGACAATCTCGTTTACAAAAAATAATTACCAAAATAATGTCTGATTTCAAATCTCAGGAAGGTGCATACTTTCATTTAGGATATGAATCTGTGACTCTGAGTGCAGACACTGCAAAGACACTTGGCGTGGATACATCTGGCAAGGAAGCGCAAATGTCAGGACGAAAGGGAATCTATGTCAACGCAGATGATGTTTTAGATACTCTTGGCAAAAAAACATACGATGAAGCAAAAAAAAGAAATCCAGATCTTGACGAGCTTTCACTTGTAAAGATATCAGAACAAGTTGCTGTGGGAGCACTTCGGTATGCAATGATAAAACAAGATCTTGATAAAATAATTACATTTGATTTGACTGAATCGCTTAGCCTTGAAGGAGATACTGGTCCATACATCCAATATTCATATGCACGAGCATCAAGAATTTTGGAAAAAGCAGAGACAGAACCAAACTTTGATGTATCATTTGATGGTCTTACCACAGAATATGAGTTGAATCTGGTCAAGGCAATTGGGAAATTTGATATCCAGATAGAGGGAGCTACCAAAAACCTGTCTCCAAAAATAATTGCGAGATATTGCTATGAACTTGCAGTTACATTTAACGCCTTTTACGAACATGTCAAAGTCCTAACTGCTGAGGACAAGTCTCTGATAAATGCAAGACTTTGCATCGTGTATTGTTTTAAAGAAACACTTGCAAAAGCACTTGATTTGCTTGGAATTAGTTCACCATCAAGGATGTAACAGGTAAATTCTTATCCATATTACATTGGCTTTATTTCTGTGAAGAAAATAAAACAAAATTCTTACGTCCTGTTTTTTTATAATGATTCAAAAAAATGGCTGATGAAGGTATCAAAAAAACAACAATTTCACACACATGTTGGTGTAATTAATCACAAAGATGTTGTGGGTAAAGAATATGGTTCTACAATTAAAACAAACAAAGGCAAATACATCTATCTGTTAGAGCCAACAATTCACGACTATATCATGAAAAGTCAGCGCAGTACACAAATCGTATATCCAAAAGATCTTGGATACATTGCTGCAAGAACAGGGCTTCAGAGTGGACAAACAGTTGTAGAGATTGGAACTGGAAGTGGATCTCTTACTACATTTTTTGCAAGCATTGTAAATCCGCGTGGACATGTGTATACATTTGATGTCGAACCAAATTTTATGGAAATTGCTAGAAAAAATATAGAAAAAGCAGGGGTTGCAAAATATGTGACAATGGAAAAGCTTGACATAAAATCTGTCAAGAAAGTTCCAATTACTGATGCTGATATTGTAGTAGTTGATCTTGGTGATCCTTGGACAGTAGTGCCTCAAGCAAGAAAGATGCTAAAAGGAAGTGGTGCCTTTGTTGCAATATGTCCTACAATGAATCAACTTGAAAAACTTGCAACTGCGCTTAACGAAAATGACTTTTATGATATAGAATGTACCGAACAAATTGTAAGAACTATTGAGGCAAGAGAGGGAAAAACAAGACACTCATTTCGTAGCATTGGTCACACCACCTACGTTGCCTTTGCAAGAAAAGTCTCTAGTCCGAAAGCATTTCGAAATAGATTGCCAAAAGAAGAGACTGTAGTAGAAGAGCCTACAGAATAGATTGTATCTCAAATGAAAGAGTAACGGTTTCTAACAAGGAAAGTTTATTCACCCAAAAAGAAGATTATCGGTATTGACAAGTAAGATTTTACAAGCTGCTATAGTGAAAAATTTTATTCCTCCGAGAAAATTTGCATCACGAAAGGGTGATAACGGCAAGGTCTTGGTTCTTGGCGGTAGTTATTTTTATCATGGCGCACCAATACTTTCATCTCTGGCAGCATTACGGTGCGGAACAGATTTGGTGTACACTTGCGTGCCAAAAATAAATGTACAAGCAACAAGGGCAGCATCATCAAATCTTATTGTGTTGCCTTTGGTTGATGCCAAGCTAACAAGGGGAGCTGTACACAAACTTCTTGGCATTATACCAAAAGAATTAGATTCTGCAACAATAGGGATGGGGTTGGCAATACAAGATATTGAAGCATTAAAGTTGCTTGTAACCTCGCTTTTGAATAAAGATGTAAGACTTTCTCTTGATGCAAGTGTGTTAGTATCCGATATCCTGCCTCTGATTAAAAATAAAAAAGTTATAGTAACTCCACATGCAGGCGAATTCAAAAGACTGTTTGGAGAACTACCATCTGATTCTAAAAAGGAACGAATCTCAGTTGTAGAAAAATATGCAAAAGAAAACTCTCTTACAATATTGCTAAAGGGGCCAACTGACATTGTCAGTGATGGGCAAAAGACATATCTTAATGTGAAAAATACTCCTGCAATGACTGTTGGTGGAACCGGAGATGTGCTTTCAGGCATGGTGGCAGGAATGTTGTCAAAAAATCGCAATCCTGTAGAGGCTGCAGCGGCTGCCGTTTTTATAAATGGAAAGGCAGGAATGCTTGCACAAAAAAAACACGGATTACACATTGTTGCAACTGATCTCTTAGAATTTATTTCTGATGCAATGAAACCATTTGACAGGATAAAGTGACTCATGCAAGTACTTCGATACGTAGACAACAACATGAAAGGACTAATATCAGATCTTCAAGCTTTGATTAGGCAACCCAGCGTCTCTGCAAAAAATGAAGGCCTTGAAGAATGTGCAAGACTTGTGGCAAAAATAATGAGAAATTCAGGAATTCACTCTGAAATACTTTATCTCAAAAAAGGAGTTCCACCGGTAGTATATGGTGAAGTAAAATCTAAACAAAACCCAAAGAAAACATTGCTGTTCTACAATCATTACGATGTACAGCCTGCTGAACCGTTTGATCTGTGGAAAGACAAGCCATTTAGTGGGAAAATTATAGGTAACAAAATCTTTGGACGTGGTTCTGCTGATGACAAGGGCGAATTAATAACTCGAATAAAAGCTGTTGAATCTTATCTAAAAACAGAAGGCGATGTTCCATGTAATGTGAAATTCCTAGTTGAAGGAGAAGAAGAAATCGGAAGCATGCATGTTGAAAATTATCTAAAAAAATTCAAGAAAAAATTTTCATGCGATGGAGTGATTTGGGAATTTGGATATGTTGATGCCAAAGACAGGCCAATAATCAGCCTTGGAATGAAAGGCTTGCTTTATGTTGAACTTTCAGTAACTGAATCAATACGAGACGCTCATTCTAGCCTTGCTGTTCTGATTGAAAACCCGGCATGGAGACTTTTGGAGGCATTAAAGACACTACGTAATGTTGATGGAAAAATACTCATCAAAGATTGGTATAAGGAAGTAGAAAACTTTACAAAAGAAGAACTAAAACTAATTCGAAATGAACCATTTGACGAAAATGAATTCAAAAAAGAATATGGAATTAAACGATTTGTTGCAAACAAGACAGGAATTGCGGCAAGAAAAGCACTGGTAGGAGAACCGACATGTAACATAGCAGGATTTGTTTCTGGATATACTGGTCCTGGAGCAAAGACTGTTCTTCCTGCACAGGCGCTAGTAAAAATTGACTTTAGACTAGTACCAAAAATGGATCCGTTAAAGCAACTTGCAAGACTAAAACAACATCTTCGATCAAATGGATTTGGGGACATTAAAGTAAACATGATTCATGGTGAA
The DNA here is from genome assembly GCA_050749225.1 of Nitrosopumilaceae archaeon. Classification (GTDB taxonomy): domain Archaea; phylum Thermoproteota; class Nitrososphaeria; order Nitrososphaerales; family Nitrosopumilaceae; genus TA-20. Next base: position 4,092 of record JBOGQR010000103.1, read on the forward strand.
GCTGCATCCAAAACCAAGATTTTGGATCCATTTGTATCCAAAGTAAAAAAAGCCGCAAACGAATCATTTGGGAAATCCATAGTAAGCGTATCATCTGCTGGCACTGGACCTATGTACTCTTTTGCAAAGGTTCTTTCCGCACCATGCATCTCAATTGGAAGCACATACATATTTTCTAGAATTCATTCTCCTAACGAGTTTGCAAGAATAGATCTACTAAACAAAACAACAAAATGTATTTGTAGAATAATGAGTAAATTCGATTAAATCTTAACGTCAGGTTTCTAGAGGTTTAGGTATGATTCATTTTTGTGAACTATCGATCGTATTAGTGCCTTTCATTTAGAGAAAGGGCTTTATTGTCCTCGTTTTGCACAGAATTTATGGCTTATGTGTATATGCCGGGTGCTACAGCTGTTGGAATAACTTATGATGGCGGAGTAGTTCTGGCAAGTGAAAGAAGAATTGCTTATGGTAATTTTCTTGTTAGCAAGAACACAAAAAAGACATTTACAATAACTGACTATGTTGGAGCTTGCTGTGCAGGCTTGGTAGCTGATATGCAGGTTTTAGCAATGCAGATGCGCGCTCTTACAAAGATTAGAAAAATGGAATTAAAGAGAGAGATTCCGCCAAATTCTGTTGCAAAAATGATGTCGTCATTAATGTATGAAAGAAGGTACTATCCTTTACTTACACAAGTTATTGTGGGTGGAGTTGACGGTGCACCAGCAATTTACACTCTTGACCCATTAGGTTCTGTATTGCCAGATGATTATGCCGCAGTAGGAACTGGTGCAGAAATGGCACTTGGAGTCCTTGATCAGGAATTCAAACAAGGTATGAAAGAAAAAGACGCAGTGACACTAGCAGTAAAATCCATTCGTTCTGCTATCATGAGAGATGCAGCAAGCGGAGACGGAATTGATGTGCTAGTAGTTGACAAAACTGGTTCTAGAGAATTTACTGAAAATTAGTTATTTTTTAATCCCTTTTGCAGTTTCCCAAAACTCGTCTGATATGTAGTGCAAATTTTTCACTACCTCACCTTTTGTCATAGTCTCTAACTCTTTACTTGATACTAATGCTCTCCCTACTGCCAAAAACTTGTTATGAGATTCTTCCACAATGCATATGATCTGATCCTTGTTAAAATCTGAATAATTTTTTATGCCTGGTCTCATAACTGTTGCCCCATTACATACGAACTTTATAGCTCCCTTGTCAACTACAACTTTTGGAAATTTTTCAAGCATCGAGGTTTCAGAA
>JBOGQR010000104.1:0-5358 GCA_050749225.1 Nitrosopumilaceae archaeon
GTATTATTGGTAACAAAAGCAACAGTATGATAGATATTACAAATAACTTTGATATTTTGCTAAAACTGTAGTTATTTGTTACATGCAATACCTTTGGCTGAATAAATAGACTCTTAAGCATTCTGAACTTACCAAATTATCAAAATTTTGGCAAATCATGGTCTGGTCTGAATTCACTGACAATTCGAGTCTTGCAAGGTTCGCCTATTCACATTAAGAGAAATGTTTCCTGATATTTTCAACTTCAATCTTAATCCATTCACAGAAAATTTTCCAAGTCTTGTCATCAGTATCAGCATACTGGAAAAATGTAAACATTATGGCAGTAGAATTATTGGAAAAAGATATTACTCTTAGGAATGCTGGTGTCATGTATTTTTCTGTTGGTCCTGCATAGATGTCAATTACGCCTGATTTTTCGTCTGTTTCAAGTTTTAAGAAAACCTCTCCAATTGGCGTTATCGCCTTGTATTTTCCATTAACAACAATCAATTTTTTGACAAATTGTGTACTCCATTTGGGTAAATTTTCAATGTTGGATAAAAATTGAAAGACCTTGTCTTTTGGTATGGATACGATACAGGTTTCAGTTATGGAATTCAACGTTGTCTGTTAATACCTCATTTACTTATAATCATGAAACGCTTCTTTCTGTTCCCTTGTCGCCATCCATAAAAAAATAGGTATCATGACCAGTATCTTCAAAGTGTGATGAGAAATTCATATCTAATTCATCGATATCATTTCCTTTTACCTGAAATTCACATTCGACACAAGTTCCTCGCATTTCTGCCATGTTATTGGTATGATATACTTGTTAATATTTAACTTGGAATCATTTTTGGCTAAATTTGAGATGGTTAAATCAAAGTTAGATGATATCTGATGTAGTTGAAATTTGAAGAGCTTTGGAACATATTGACAAGGGATCTTTCTGAGACAAGAGAATTCCAGACGTTATCCCAGACAGGCAAATTTCAGGCCAAGTACTTGGGCGGCAGAATTCACATCACTACACCAAATTCCGTATGGACGATTGAAAGGCCTGAGATGCACAAGATTTGGAACAAGGGAGTAACATTGGATGAGAACTTGAGGTTCAAGCATTTTAATTATTCCCAGGAAAACATTAGAGCCTTGTCATTTATTCTTGCATTGATGCGGGATTTTGTTGGTTCAAATAAAATGGAATGATGTTATCTGAAACATGTTGAAAGAAATTTCAATTATCTTAGGATTTGATTGTCGGAAGATAAGATATAAACGAAAATCAAGTTTACTTTAACGCATTTCGAATATTTTTTAATATGTCTAGTGTGGTTTCAGGTCCCCATGTTAGTAAGAGCATGTATTTGTTTCCTATAGGCATTGTTACTCTGCAGAGATTGTCATACACCGCTAACACATAGTGGTTTTTCCCTAACTTTGCACTCAACTTCTCGCGCACCTTCATTGAATTGATCGCATAAACTAGTGCCTCCTTATGTTCATCGTCGTTAAGCAAGGGTTTAAGACCTTCTCGAATTTTTGTTCCAAGCACTTGTCCCTCCATGTCACAGACTGTCGCATATCGTATACGATCATCCGACTTCATGACCAAGCTTAGCATCTCTTCGACACTCAATAAAATAAATATGATAGCGAGGCATAAAAACAAAGTGTTTCTCAAAATAAAATTGGAAGACCTTGTCTTTTGGTATGGATACGATACAGGTTTCAATTATGGAATTCAACGTTGTCTGTTAATACCTCATTTACTTAACAGTATTTTTTAATTTTCACTAAGATCATATTACGATTGTAGAATAATTTCAGTTCCACCATATGGTGATATCGAGTGATAGGTACCATCAGGGCTTATTTTAGACCCACTTTGTGCATTAGATAATCAATTTCACTTTGTGGGAACTTTGTCAACTAGTTTTTCCACACATTCCAAGATAAAACCTGCTTGTATTTTTTAAGTCCAGTCTACAGTGTAAAAACATGCGTGCAATGATCATTCCAGGAAACAATAATACAGATCTTTCCGGGTTGTGGTATCCTCAGGTAAAAAAAGAGTTGGAGAAACTTGGTTTAAATGTGATAGCCAAAAATATGCCAGACCCTGATTTTGCAAGAAAGCAGTTTTGGCTACCTTTTATTGAAGAGCAAATAAAAAATGACATCAATTCAATACTTGTCGGTCATTCTTCTGGTGCTGTATCTATATTGAGATATTTGGAAGAAAACAAAACCTATGGGATAGTTTTAGTTGGTGCATCTCATACTGATTTAAATGACAAAAAAGAAAAAGCTAGTGGCTATTTTGACGAGCCCTGGAACTGGGAAAAGATTAGAAAAAATGCAAAATGGATAATTCAATTTGCCTCAACTGACGATCCCTACATACCAATAGATGAGGCGCGTTATATCAATGACAGATTAAATTCTGAATACCATGAATTTACAAATCGTGGTCATTTCATGCAAGCTGAATTTCCAGAACTTGTTGATGCCATAAAGAAAAAATTGAATCAGTACTGAACTATAAACTCAACCTGATATTATTTTGGGGCCACTTGCATAGAAAAATTAAATTTTGTCTTCCTTTTTCATTTTATTGTTTTGCTTGAAGGTATCCTCACTGATAAAATGAGACGTATGGGGAGGATCCTTTCCAATATGAAATGAGATAGCGTGCTGTTCGATGGCACGGTCTGCTTTTGTTATGCGTTCATGTTGACGTAAATGTTCAGTCCATGATTCTGAGGTAAACATCATAACATATCGACTTGGGTTTTCAATATCATGATACAATTCCCAACTTATTGCACCATCACGTAATATTATAGAACGGACCTTGTTCATTGCGCTTTCAAATTCATGAGAACGTATTGGATCAATCTGAAACTCCATTTCGACTAGGACAGTTCCATCTGAGTGGTCATCAATGTCAATCATAGCACTAGGTATATGCCAATGCATTGATGGAGTAAGGTCGACATCGGTGAGAGGTTTTAGTTTGTAACGAGTTGATGTAGCAAGCCCAACTACCAATCCGATTGCTGCAGCAAGCAACGCAATCGGTATTCCCCAGATTTCGGCTACGATTCCCCATACTATGCTACCAAAGGCTACTCCTCCCCAAAACATCATTTGGTGAACTGAAACTACTCGTGTTTTTACCCATGATGATACAGAGTTATACGCAACAAAATTCAATCCGGATGTTATGAAAATCAAAGCAGCCCCAATCGTAAATATTCCAACAAACAAGATGATGATACTATGCTGGAATGATAAAACGGCCATTACAATAGCATACAAAATTGTTGCACTTGTTACACGCTTTTCTATTGAAATATTCTTTATCCGTGGTACAATTACCAAACCACTGGTCAATCCACCGATACCAAGTGCTCCCACCAAAATTCCAAAAAGAATTGAATTTGATCCTGCCTCATTACGGACCAAAAGAGGCAAAAGCGATATCACTGCAGAGGTAAAAATTGTAATTGCAAAGTCTCTAACCAAGAGTGCTCGTACATGTAATGAATGGCGCATGTATCGTAATCCTGTACGGATTGCTCCGATTACTTGCTCAGGTGGAAGTGTTTTACGTTCTGATGGCTTGTGCCATCTGTGAAGAAAGACTATGATGCCAACAAAGGAAAGTGCGTTTAGCATAAACACGGCCCATGGTCCTACTGCAGCAACTACTAGACCACCAATAAGGGGTCCAACTGCAAATCCTATGTAGATTGCCACGCTAAACAGAGTCATTGCAGCAAGAGCACTTTTCTTTGGTACAATCTCAGTCTGAATTACGATATTGACTGGTAAGCTCATCGCATTACCCAAGCCAAGCAACAAGGTAAAGACAACAAGAATTGAGGGAGTTGTGATACCGCCAAAGGTAAGTAGGCTTAGGATCACAGCTGCTGCAAGTGAAAAGTATTGGGTAGCAAGGAATAATTTCCGTCTGTCAACAATATCTGCAAGAGCTCCTGCTGGAAATGCAAGCAAAAATATCGACAAACTTGCCATTACTTGTAAAAGCGATACAACAAATGGAGATGGAACAAGTGATGTTATCAGCCAACCGGAACCAACAGTTTGCATGGAGGCACCAATGTCTGATGCAAACATTGTAATCCATAGGAATCGATATAGCGTGTTTTTTAGCGGGCTCTCTGATGGAGAATTTGTACTCATGCCATACCACACATAAACAATGTTACTTTAATCAAATCTATAAATTAGTTCATTACAATTTTTTATTTTCATAGACCTACAGACTTTGTGCTTGACAAATGGAAACCTATTGCAACGAAATCTAGAAAATAATTAAAAAAACCTTCGGATACTGAAAAAGTAAATCAGCTTTTGAGAAAGTCCAGCAGTGCAGAATTTACTTCATCCGCGTGTGTCCAAGTAATGCAATGAGGACCGTCTTTGACTACTGTTAGCCTAGCTCCCTTGATCATCTTTGCCGTTCTTGCTCCCGATACTTCTAGTGGTACAATACGGTCTGCATCACCATGAATTACTAGAGTTGGTACGTCAACTCGAGACAAATCTTTTCTGAAATCTTCATGCCAAGTAGGTACGCATGCATGGCTTGCTTTTGCGGACGAACTTGCAGCTAGATTCCAACATGCTTGTACTGTCTGTTCACTTAGTCTCTTACCCATCAGTAAATCAGTATTGAAGAAATTCTGAAAGAATCCTGTAAAGAATGCATAACGATCAGAAGCAACGGCTTTTTGAATATCATCGAAGATAGCTTGGTCCAACCCTTCAGGATTGTCTTGCGTTTTAAGCAAGAAAGGCGGAACAGCGCTAATGAAGACTGCTTTTTTTATATTTTTAGATCCGTGCTTTCCAAAGTATCGAGCAATTTCTCCGCCTCCCATAGAAAAACCAACCAGAGAAAAATCGCGTAGCCCAAGATGGCTCACAAGTTTGTGAAGGTCTTCTGCAAAGGTATCATAATTGTATCCTGTTGTTGGCTTGCTAGAGTTACCAAAGCCTCTTCTATCATATGTAATGACACGAAACCCAGCATCAAGCAAGACCAGAGTTTGTTTTTCCCATGAAGATCCGCCAAGTGGGTACCCATGTATGAGCACAACTGGCTTGCCCGATCCGTGATCTTCGTAATAGAGATCTATTGAACCCGAGTTTTCCTTACCGACACTTACAAACGGCATTATCTAATATTTTGATATGATATGCTTGTTATTATTTACTTCTTACCATTTTTTCCAACATTTTTTATTTTTTAAATTTGAAATTCTTATTCTAAATTTAGTTGTGTTGCTTGTTGCTGATTTGTCCGTAATTTTAGTCGAGTGTATCTGTATTCTAACATAC
>JBOGQR010000105.1:0-5168 GCA_050749225.1 Nitrosopumilaceae archaeon
TTTCAAGTGTTTCTTAATATTGCAGCATATAACGCAGCACTTTCCGGAATGAAAAACTTTTCACTCTTTCTAGTAGGATTGATTTTAATGGTATTTGCTGGCATGTTCCATCTTTACAGACATGGACTAAGTGAAGCAAAGAAGGTTCCAACTCCTCCTCCACAGGCAACAGCTGAAATTCCAAAACCAATAGGCGTTTCACCAAATTCTACCGTAACACTTCCTGAAAAAGAAAGTACATCATCGGTAACAACCGCAAATACTACACCAGCACCTGAAATAAAAACTGCAAATCTAGAAAATATTAGAGAACCAACTGTTGGAACATCTGATCTTAAAAAGCCATAAATTATTTTCTAATTCATGAGATCGAATAACTTTATATGACAAACAAAAAAATTATTATCAGTTGAGCCTTCCAAGTTCAAGTCATGCTTATGGCATAGGATTGATCGCAGTGATAATTGGAGCTGCTGTTGGAGTTTCATATTATCAATTATATTTTGTACCAGAATTCAACGCAAAACCGATAATTCCTGAAAAAGTATTGCATCCTGGTGAAACTACTACTATAATCATTGTACCTGGAGCTGAAAATCAACAACAAGAACAGAATTTTGTACCAAAGAAAATAGAATCCCAACTTGGTGTGAATAATCTGGTTGTTTGGAAAAACACTAGCCCTGATACTGGTCATACAGTAACACCAGATAAGGGTAGTGAGTTCAAAGACGCATACAGTGGTGAATTTAGCTCTCCTGGAATAATCAAAGCGGGATCAGACTACCAATTCCTATTTACTCAAGAGGCAACAATAAAGTATCATTGTGAACCACATCCATGGATGACAGGAGAAATTGACGTTGTGCATGGCGCTACAACCTCCTAATCCTCTTTCTGTTATAATTTACTAGAATTATAAAATGTACTTTAGGGCATTAATTTGGCAAAAACAATGTCACTTTCAATCTCTTTATGTTCTTGTATTATGGATACACGAAACTTTACATCATGAGTTTGACTTGGTTCAAATTCTATTACAGCTGTAAACTCTACCATGTTTTGCGGCATGTCATTTTTGTTAATGAATAACCGTGATAGATTTTGTGAAATGGCTTTGCTATTATATGATTTGTAAACTATGAGTTGATTTGAATTTAATATCTGTGTATTCACCACAACCCCATCATATCGACCAGAATAATTCACTTGAATTTTACCTTTAATCTCAGTATGAGGCTTTATGTTCAAATTTTCTATCTTTATTTCTACGTCTCTCATAGTATATGCGTAAAATAATGAAGATAAATAACTTGTGAGAAAAAGAATCTATTTGAAAATTATATTGTTTTTTAAATTAAAAATGACGCGGGCCCGAAGGGCTTCGATCCCTTGACCACCGGATTAGAAGTCCGGTGCTCTGTCCAAGCTGAGCTACGGGCCCAAGGATTGGGCACAGGGTTACCATATTAAGGGTTTTTCACAGCCAACTTTTTTTGTTTAGGTCTCTTTCCATTTTGAAAAGAAACTGTTGCGAGTATCCTGCATATGGACCAAAATACTCTGTAATTTTTTCATGAATGCCTGCATAATTTTTTTCTGTGAGAGATCTTTCTATCAAACCAGAAAATTTCTTTGAATAATATTTCTGGAGAATTCTTTGTGTCCACCTGTCTATTGGAAACGCCTCCAATTTTTCAAGCGAGAATAAGAGTATACAATCTGCAACTTTGTTTCCGATTCCATAGATCTCTTTTAGTTCTTGTTTTGCTGAATTATAGTCTGTTTTCTTTAAAAAATTAAACTCAATTGCACCAGAATTAACTGTCATTGCTGCTTTTTTTACGTATTTTGCTCTAAAACCAAGACCGCATGAAAGCAAATCTTTCAAATTAGCTTTTGCAAGCCTATCAACATCAGGAAAAGTAAAAAATTCATGACCATCAAAATCGGTTTTCTTGCCAAATTTTTGACAAAGTAGCTTTAGCATCCGTTTGATGTTTTGTATGGATGAATTTGATGAGCAAATAAAAGAGATATAGCATTGAAATGGATCTTGTCTGAGTAATCTTAGACCTGGAAAGTGTTTTACAGCAGATCTTACAAGACTGTCTTTGCTTATCTCATTTAGAATCTTTTTCATATTATCATCTTGCCTGAAAAAATCACTGGTTTTTTTTTGTGATGAAGTTATATCAAAGGGATTTTGTTCCACTCTTAAAACCTCTGAACCATTTACCCCATGCCATACTCCGTCAATCTTATCCCAGAGAAAAACTTGACCGCTATTGATAGTGCTATCTATGTTTATTTTTGAAAATTCTTGCATCTTAAACGGTAATCTCATCGCCCAATTTTGGCGCTATGGCATCAAACCCAAACTTCTCATGAATCTCTTCTGCGAATTTAGTACATGAATCACTATCTCCATGAACTGTCAGAACTTTTGGATTTCCTTTAATTCGCTTCATCATATCAAAAAGACCAGTCCTGTCAACATGCCCAGAAAACTCGAACTGCCTTACTTCTGTTTCAGCTTTTACATCATTGCCCCTGATGTTTACCTTTCCGGTTTCCAACAATTTTCTTCCAGGAGTACCTTCTCCTTGATATGATACAAGAGCTATGCCATTTTTTTTGTCAAGTGCAAGCTGTTGTAAATAATAAACCGCGGAACCACCAACTAACATTCCAGCTGGAGAGATTACTACACATGGCTCTTTTAGAGCACGTTTTCTTTCCTGCTCTCCTCTTATCCATTCTGCGTGATTAATAGAATCTGCAAATACCTTTGAATCACGTAGATATTCTGGATACCGAAGCATTATTTCGTTAACCTTGACTGCCATTCCATCCATGATCACTTTGTGCTTGAATTTGGCATTTTTTAGGACGCATGCAATTTCCTGTGATCTTTCTACAGAAAAAGATGGTACGAAAAGAGTACCTTTTCTATCTAATACTTCATAAGCAAACTCGATAAATTTTTCTTCTGTTTCGTCTCGTGGCATTTGTTCAGTTTGTGAATAGGTACTTTCTGTAATCATTAAATCAATTTCGCCAAAGTCAAGATCAGCTTCTCGTAACATTCTAGATCCTCGTGGATTTATGTCGCCAGTATAGAAAAGTCTCTTACCTCCTGATTCAACTATAACTGAACCACCGCCAACAACATGTCCAGATTCGTGAAGTTCAAAGGAAGCATTGCCGCGAGTAATTTTTTGTTTGAACTCTATCTCTTTAGAATGCATCATCATGTTGGAAACTTCAGGCATCCCAAACGGTAGGGCGTTTTTACCCAGTCTTAACATGTCTTCAATCAAAAGTCTAGAGAGATCTAGTGTTGGCGCTGTACAGTAAACATCCATTCCCTCATTTACAAAAAGTGATGGCACGTTGCCAGAGTGGTCAAGGTGTGCATGTGTTATGATTACCGCATTGAGATCTTTAGGCTTTACATGCATTGGATATGCTGGTTCTTTTCCCAATGAAACGCCATAATCTAAAAGGAAATTAGCACCATCGCAGTTAACTTGAAATGCCGATCTGCCTACCTCTTGGGCCGCCCCAAGTACTTTTACTTGCAAGAATTCAAACTCTTCTCAAAGGACCTTTAAACCTTTAGCGTTTTTCAATCTGTCAATTATAATATCTGTATAATTTACAAAAGACTTAATTAGATCAAATAAAGATGATCTGACCATGGGTAGAACCTTTGAACAATGGTGGAATACCATCCCAAAAGACCTTCGAGACAAAGTTCGAAAGGGCGATGAGGGAAACAAACCATTACTAAACCAGATAAATTGGATTTGGGTTCATAATATGATGAATCAAAAGGGTGATCTAAATCCTTCTGCCGCTGAATTACTTGATTGGGTAACGAGCGGACAAATAGACGCAATGCGTCAAACCAAGAAGTAAAATAATCATTATACTTTCTTTTTTGTTTTTTATTTTTTATATTCTACTGTGAAAAATTTCTATAACTCTGTTATGGATTTTGCAGATGGTTTAAATAGCAAACGGTGAAGATCAAAAACAGAATGCCAATAGCAATCATTCCAGACATAGATGAACAAAGATGTATAGGCTGTGCGCTTTGCGTAGAGATCTGTACTTCTCTTGGTCCAGACGTACTTCGTGTCAAGCCCGTTGAGGGTTGGAAGAGAGGTAAAGCATTTGTCTTTTATCCAGAAAGATGCATCTCAGACGGTGCATGTATAGGAGTTTGCCCAACAAAAGCAATCTTTTGGATGAGACCAATGAACTACACTGCTGGTCAACCAGTTCCTCTCCACAAGAACGGAGTATTCGTAAAAGGTTGGGCAGAAGACGCCGCACTATAAGCGGAATCTGTTCTCGCACTCTTTTTTATTATTTTTAAATTCGATTGAGAAATTTTATTTTGATCTTTTTTGGAAGCATTTTTGCATAATATTTTAGAAATTTATCATTTGCAATATATGCTGTTTTAAAGCTGTTGTTTGTAAAAAATTTCTTCCAAGTATCTGTAAACACTGGAAATTCCTCTTCACTAAATGACACTCTTGGCATAACATAGTGCGCTGCTGGATACATATCTGATATTTCAAGCGGTATTATTCCAACGAAAGGATTGAATTGGCAGAACTGAATGTCTTCATAGTTTTTGGCAAACTTTTTTCTTAGTTTATTGTATTCTTCTGAAAGATAAAATGGTCGCATTATGCCATCTGGTATTATCACTATGGTATCCTTGTTTGATTTGAAATTACGAACTGTATTATGAAATGCTGCTATTTCTGGGCGGTATTGATCTTCCTTTGAATACAGAAAGATGGCTTTTTCCTTGAATCTTGGAGTCGTATCCATAAAATATTGATGATTTTCAGTAAAGACAGTTATAGTTTCGAAAAGCTTGGGGTGTGACCTGGCCTTTTTGAGAACATATTCCCACAACCTTCCCTCATGGATTGCCTCCTTTACCCTGTCTACTTCAGCTTTTATTGCATACAGGTTGTGTAGTGCAATCTGGTTTGTTCTTTCTACATTTTCAAACTACTGGATCTCTCTTGGAGTATGTTTTGAACACACTTCACAATTACAAGAAAAGTATGCCATATCCTCCAATCTCATAGTGCTGTCTTCCATAATGTATCTTCCATGTTTTGCATAGAGCATGTATG
>JBOGQR010000106.1:0-5001 GCA_050749225.1 Nitrosopumilaceae archaeon
AGAGACCAAAAGCTAATGGCTCTTTTGTATATTTTGAAAGCTGTATGCCATCTTTTAATGTTGAAGAGATCTTTTTTGCAACTGCATCTAGATCTATTTCAGTACCTGTTGGAAGAATTTTTGCTCTAAGTAAAAGACGTGCCATTTTTCTATGGTCCATCAAAGTTGCAAGATTTGCATTTATAGACTCTAGCAGCTTCTCTACAGCTCTCGCATCTCCAAACTAATACAGTGCCACAGCTAGGACAATTGAATTTGACACATTTATCATTAGGCATGATAGGTCTATGACATGAGCTGCATACTGGTAATGCAATAGATGATGACATGTTCACAGCTGATAAAAAACCGAATTTATACCTTGCTTATCATTTGTTAGTCTTCTCATGTTAACAGTCTTCTAAACTCGCTTCCTAAAATTGCCTGTATTGCCTTGACCGATCCTTTCACACCAAGCAGCTTGGCAAGTGAGATCGTATGAAAATCAAAAGATCCTTCTTTTGATATTTCTTCCACAATATCTGGTGTTATAGATTCGAACATTTTGTTAATTGATTTGTTGTCCAGTCTTTCAAGAAGACTTCGTGCAAGAAGCATGTGTTCAAATTCCTGACCAAATTTATCCATCCATGATTTTTGATATCCTAGAAGATCAGATGATTTCCCGGACTTTAAAAATTTAGAAATGGATCTTCCAGCAAATATGCCTCCAAGACCGCATGAATAGATTCCGCCCGCAGTAGTAGGCTTTGATTGCCCTGCGGCATCTCCTATGGTTACAATGTTTTTTGACACAAAATTCTGTATAGGTCCTTTTATCCAAATTGGCGCATAGATTTTTCTTATCGTTGAATGCTTTCCCTTCTCTTTGAGAAAACTTTCAAGAGCTACTGCCGCGTTTATGCCTTTTCCTGCTACTCCAACTTTGGCTTCGTCTTTTCTGGTTGGAATGATCCATGCAAAAAAACCAGGAAACTTTTCTTGATCAAAATATACTTCGATCCTGTCCTTTTCAATCCAGTCTGCATACACTTCGTACTGTGCAGATTGCAATATTCCAGTTCTATCTTTTTGAATAAGTGAAGAGACTCCTCGTGCATCAACAACGATTTTGCATTTAATTGAACCTTCTGAAGTTTTGATGCCATCGTCAAAAATCTCTCTTAATGATGATCTGACGCGAATTTCTGCACCATTAGTTTGTGCTTGATGTGCGATTTGTTTGTCAAATTCTCGTCTGTCTAAAACTATGACTTTTTGTGCTCTTGCATCAAGCGAGAAACTCTTTTTTGCAGGTGAAAAAATTACAGCTGATCTTATCTTATTATCAAGTGTTGCTCTCATTGGTACTACTCCAAGCTCATCTATTCCCATAATGCTGACTAGGCCTCCACAATGCTCAGGTGTTCCGATCTCTGAATCTTCCTCTATTACCAAAACACTATGGCCCTGGCTTGCTATTTCTCTTGCACAAAGAAGACCTGAGACACTACCGCCTGCAACTATGACATCATAATCCATGATTTTTTAATTTAACTCAATTATTTAATTCAATTCAAAAGTTTAACATACTCTAATTGGTTTTAAAAATTGGCATGGGTTTGGTTAAACAAGTAGTTGTAGTAAGAAAGGATCTTAACATGGGTACTGGAAAAATAGCTGCTCAGGTTGGACATGCGTGTGTTTTAGGTGCAGAACATGTCAGAAAATCGCACCCAGAGTGGTACAAGCAATGGGAACTATCAGGTCAGGAAAAAGTCGTTGTAAAAGTGACCAATCTTGATGAACTAGAAAAAATAAAAAGACATGCAATATCTCTTGATCTTCCTTGGTCAGAAGTAACAGATGCTGGTCATACGCAAATTGCTCCTGGAACGGTTACCTGTATTTCGATCGGTCCTGCTCCTGAGGATAAAGTCGATAAAGTCACGAAAGATCTAAAACTACTCTAGAAATTTTTCAAAACTTACGGTGTAAAGGGTTTTTCCCGATCTCTTATTTTTCCATCAAATGATGCAGTAATGGTATCACCGGGTTTTGCATTACACTGCCCTATTTTTACAACAAATCCATCCGTTGTTTCCGCAGTACAACCTGTTTCATCTACTAATACGACTTTTACTACCTCTGTAACCTTGTTTGGAATTAAATTCCAAAAGGGAAAAACTGCCACTGCCATGACTATTATTGCAGCTGCTATGGCTCCAACAATAAGCGGTTTCTCATTTTTCATAATTAATATGATTTGAACATCTAGTAATTAGTGTTATTCTAATACAGATAAAGCAGTTTTGTGTTGATTATATTTATGAAATGCGTTTTTCTTCAAATACTGCTAGACTAGATAATGAATTTTTTCATGATTTTTGTAAATTGTTTCATATCTTGTTATGTAACCACAATGTGTACATGAAAAAAATTGATCTGTAGACAGGCTATCTACAGATTCCAAAACTTTTCCATTTATTGATACGATGGAAATTGCATTATTCTTATTTATGACTGCAAAGTTTTTTTCTTCACCAATGGAATTTAAGAAGTCTTTTATTGATTTTATTACTGCCCCTTCATCAATTTCTTCTTGATCATCTATTGATGCTAACATAAATTCATGAGACTTGAGTGCTGGAATTGCTCCTATCTGATCAGATACATAAACTGCAAGTGCTGATTTTATACCTTCTACTTCCCTGCAGTTTATAGTGATCATACCAATAAATTAAATACGCATTATTTTAGTTTAACAATTGATGTGGTAGAAAAATTTTTTATGCAATATGTTTGATTTTTTGAGACATTGAAATGATACAAAACTGGAAAACAAGAGTAGTAGCGTTTTTATGTTATAATAATAGATTAATGGTAATGAGTACACAAAAAGAAAAAACAGACGAATATTGGCTATTTGATCAAAAATGTAACAGGCTTTTGCAAGACGAAGAAGTAAGATTTGCAGGTTTCATAAATTCAATGGGGCGACTCGTTGCGGGTGGTTTTAAAGATGGAATAACGCCACTTGAGGATGAGGCAGAGAGACAAAAAATGTACATGGAGTTGGCATTACGAGTATCGATGAGAAAAGATTTTGATTATAGTCTTGGTCCTGTGAAATATTCTGCGTCTCGCAGACAAAAGGCAGTGATGATAAGTTTTCCAATAAACTCAAATGTCTTGCTAATTTCTGCAGAATCAACTGTAGATATAGACAAGTTTGCAAATAAAGTTATGAAAATAACTGGATTGCAATAAATCTGGTTTCTCTATAATCTATCTGACAATATTTTCTCTGCGTCTTTTTCGCCATCACTTATCAGCTGTTTAATAGTGGCAAGTGAAAAGTCTACATTCTCAAAGAGAAAGTGAGAGCCTCCATCCTCTTGTCGCTTTATACGAATTATTTCTCTTATTATTGCACCACGTTGGCATGCCAATTTGTCATATTCTGATTCTATTTTTTCAAATTCCCTTTTTGCTTTTTCATCAAGATTGGAAGGTTCTATAAGATCATGCATGTTTTTTATCAAAGAAAGATATCTTGAAATAATTTTTGACATTCTGATCGAATGTTCTGTCTTGTCCGAATCCATAATGTCTCTTGCTCTATGCCATGACTCCATCATGTTTTTTGGCATGCTTTCCTGTACATGTGGAAACAGATCAACTACGTACACCTTTTTATCGCATATTGGTGATGCGTTTATCACTTCCGTTAATGGTGTGTTGCTCAACAAGGAACCATCCCATAGATATCTTCCACTTAGTTCGGTCCATGCTATACCATAGAAAGGATAACCACAACCTGCAACAATATGTGACTCGTTAATTTTGTCATACTTACTATCAAATATGGAAGGCTTTCCATTTTGTATGTCCGTAGATGTAATGATAAGTCTAGGGCTATTCGGATTTTTTAATTTATCAAAATCAACATAATTTTTTATTGTCTTTTTTAACGGTTCCACATCGTAAAGGTAGGGTTGGTTGTAATACAAAAAATTGAACAGATTTGGTATAAACCATATAGGCTGGAATGCATTGGGTGTTCCCCACATTGAAACAAACATAGATGATATCTGTGTACGGCTATCATGCGATAGGAATGACGGGGTAGAAGTTTCTGCCAGATTCAACCAAAAACCTTCAAGATTTTTTACTGGATCATCACTCTTAGACCCAGCTATTATTGCAGCATTAATTCCACCCATAGAGGTTCCTGCAACTACATCGAACTTTATTTTGTGTTTGTCTAATGTTTTGTAAACTCCGCATTCATACGCACCAAGAGAACCACCCCCTTGTAATACAAGTACAGTTTCAAAATTCAAATTTTTATCATCATGCGTTGATAATTTTTGCATCATTATTGATACTGTTGAAAAATATTTAAAGTATCGAATTTAAGCTAATCTTTTTGTGTTAGATTGGAAACGAATGTAACATTCTAATACAATAATAGGTGTTGGTTTTGTTATGACAATAAAAACAATTAATCCCGCTACTGAGCAAGTTATTGCTGAATACGAAATCATAAGTAAAGAAAAAATCAATGAATCTGTAAAAAAATCAAGAACAGCTTTTAACGAATGGAAAAAAGACATTAAAAAAAGATCTGCGTTTGTACATACTCTAGCTGATGAATTAAGAAAAAATAAAACTGATCTTGCTCATGTGGCAACAAAAGAGATGGGAAAGCCGATGAAGGAATCTCTCTCTGAAGTAGAAAAATGTGCATGGGCTATGGAATTTTATGGCGACAATGGAGATATCTTCTTGAACCCTGAGATTGTCAACACTGATGCAAGAAAGAGCTTTTTGTCATTTGAACCAATTGGAATAATAGGTAGCATAATGCCGTGGAACTTTCCATATTGGCAAGCACTACGATTTGCAGCGCCCTCTTTGATGGCAGGAAATACAATAGTTCTCAAACCAGCTAGTGCAACAATGCAATGTGGTATAGAAATTGAACATTTGTTTAAAAAAGCAGGATTTCCTGATGGT
>JBOGQR010000107.1:0-4955 GCA_050749225.1 Nitrosopumilaceae archaeon
CTTCAAGGTTTAGCTCTGGTAATAATCTTCTTAGGCATTTCATAGCAGCTTCCTTGCATAGATATTCCAAGTCTGCACCAACATAACCATGGCTAATTCCTGCAATTTTATCCAAGTTTACATCATCACTTAGCGGCATGTTTCTTGTGTGAATCATGAGAATGTCTTTTCTTCCCTTCTTGTCTGGTACTTTAATTTCGATTTCTCTATCAAATCTACCAGGTCTTCGAAGGGCTGGGTCTATTGCATTTGGTCTGTTTGTTGCTGATATGACAATTACTTTGCCTCTTGCTTCTAAACCATCCATTAGGGAAAGTAACTGTGAGACAACTCTTCTTTCAACTTCACCTGTTACTTCTTCTCTTTTTGGAGCAATAGAATCGATTTCATCAATGAAAATTATAGAAGGCGATTTTTCTTTTGCCTCTTTGAAAATTTCTCTTAATCTTGCTTCACTTTCTCCATAAAATTTACTCATTATTTCAGGACCTGATATGCTAATAAAATGAGCATTGCTTTCATTTGCTACTGCTTTAGCTAATAGTGTCTTACCAGTACCCGGTGGTCCATAAAGCAAGACACCTTTGGGTGCTTCAATTCCAAGTTTTTCAAAAATTTCCGGGTGTCTTAGAGGAAGCTCAATCATTTCTCTAACTTTTTTAATTTCATCAGTTAAGCCTCCAATATCTTCATAGGTTACTTGTGGAACACCACGTAGGGTTTCTCCTTTTTCTGCAATGTGAAATACTGTTTTTTGAGTCACAAGTACTGCATCTGCAGCAGGTGTTACACCAATTACTTGAAAAGTAAGCCTGCCTCCAAAATATGGTACCATAACATTATCTCCTTTAATCAAAGGAACACTTTCTAATGCATCTGCAAGATATCTTTCATCTATTGGAGGAATTGCTTCTAATGGAGCAACTACAACCTTTTCTGCAGCTACTGCTTTTATCTTTCTAACTGATACCGTGTCACCAATTGCTATTCCTGCATTATTTCGTACAAGTCCATCTACTCTGATAATTCCTTTTCCTTCATCTGATGGATAAAGTGGAAGACATTTAGCTACAGTTCTTCGCTTTCCTTTAATTTCTATAACATCACCAGTTGATGCACTAAGTGAATCCATAGAATCATAATCAATACGTGCCACTCCTCTCCCAACATCGCGAGTGTATGCCTCAAGTACTTTAAGGGAGAGTGCATTTTGGCTCATGGATTAAACAGGCTAAAACTAATTTTTATACCTTTGTCGTCTTTTATCCATTACAAATTCGATCACAAGCTTAAAATTTACAAGATAAAGCAGGCTTGTTACTTTGGGTAAGAGACCTCTAGTTAGAAGACGTGGCCGAGGAGGAATGCAATTTCGTGCTGCATCCACTGGCAAGTTACTTCCAGCAAAATATCCGAGATTTACACTCGCAGAGCAACGAGAAGGCGAAGTAATAGATCTTGTTCATGAGACAGGTCGCGATGCACCTCTTGCAAAGGTCAGATTTGATAATGGTTCAATTTCTTATTTCCCATCAATTCTTGGTACTAAAATTGGTTCAAAAGTACAATTTGGATTAAATTCAAAAGTTTCTCCAGGAAATGTAATTAGTATTCAAAACATTCCAGATGGAACTATCGTAAGCAATGTTGAAAAACACTTTGGTGACGGTGGTTCTATTGTAAAATCAGCTGGAACTTATGCCACTGTATTTTCTCACAGCTCAGAAGGAGTTACAATAAAACTCCCATCTGGAAAATTTACTACACTTCATCCTCAAAACAGAGCCATGATTGGAATTCTTGCAGGTGGTGGTACTGGTGACAGACCATTCATGAGGGCAGGCCCAGCATGGAGAAGAAAACGATCTAAGGGTCACAAATACCCAATTGTAAGAGGAGTAGCACAAGCAGTCTACGTACATCCACACGGAGGAGGAAGACACCAACATGTGGGTAGAAGCTCTACAGTATCCAGAAATGCGCCACCCGGACGTAAAGTGGGTAGCATAGCAGCTAGAAAGACTGGTAGAGCACGAGTTAAAGAAAGACAATAGTTTTTTAACAAATTCCCAAAATTAATTAAGACTTTAACAAAAATATTTTGATATGTCACAAAAACGTGTTCATATATTTGTTAAAGGAAAAGTTCAAGGAGTTTATTTCCGTCAGGGAATGAAAGATATTGCAGAAAAGAAAAATGTTACAGGTTGGGTAAGAAACCTTCAAGATAAAAGAGTAGAGGCAGTTCTTGAAGGAAAAAATACGGATGTAAATTCAGTAATAGAATGGAGTCACATGGGACCGCCAAATGCTATTGTAGATGATGTTGAAATTATAAATGAAAATTATATGGGTAATTTTTCAAAATTTGAAATCTCGATCTAGCGTATTGTATTATATGCATCAAGAAGAATATTTTTTATCTCATCAAAATTTTGATCAGCTTTTATCTCAAATTCTTTTTGCGGTTCCTTTCTATCTCTTCTTATTTTTATTAAGATAGAATCATGCTGAGGTTCCATGTCTGCAAAAAATCTAAAAGTCATAGATTTGCAAAACACTACTCTGTGCATTCGTACATCTTCAACTACATTTTTTCCAAGAGACAAACAATATTCTCTTAATGAATCAAATACTGGTTTCATTAAAGGAGGAATCTGTTTTTTAAAATCATCATAACTTCTTGCATGTCCTGAAGAAATTAGATCCATGTTTATCGCATTAAATAAGGAATATTTAGTAGTAGCTCCGCCAGTTCCAGTCTAGGCAGATAGTCTCATTTCATGTCAAGCAAGATCCGCCACGTAGACGACGCAGCGTGGATACTCCACCTTAGGATTGCTCCCTCCCGGACCTCATCCCTTTCAGCAGTTCGGTCTTGGAGACTATCCCTTCGGACAGCTCCAGTCCTGCATCCACCCGCTTCGGCGTGATTTCATTTCCGCAAGTCAAGCGAGTACTATCCATCTAGAGATTTACCCAGCAGTTATCTGATCTCTGCGTATAGCCGGTTTCAGATTTGGGGCACGGCTAGCGCCCCGATCTTCCCTACTACCGTCTATTCTTACAATCAAATCTTATATTTGCATTAGGATCGGTCACGCTTTAGATTTACAAGCACACTACAGACTGAACAGATATCTCCTGTACACTCACTACCGCACTTGGAACAAATTTTTCTTTGTTTATAATTAGAGTCTTTAACCACTGAAGAAATTCTCATTATTGATTTGTACATGTTATTTTTAATTCCACTGTGTTTATTTTCCATAGAATTCAAGAATTCTCGTATCTCTGTTCTTATTCCCTCATTCATATGAGGACATTGTTCTGATTGGAAAGGAATGTCATTTACGAACGCATAAAACACAATCTCACTTTCGTATATCTCACAAAATGGCTTTATCTTTCTAGTTTTGTTGGATGATGTATCAGGATCCATCCAGCCTATTTTGTTTGTATCTCCAGATATTACATTAATGACAAAAGTTTGAAGGACATCATCTAGATTGTGTCCTGTTGCAACTACATCTACTCCTAAATCTTTTGCACCAAAATCAATTGCTCTTCTCCTTAGAGTCCCACATATAGAACAAGAAGATGTTTTTTCATTTTCTCTAAGATCAAGTGATTCTTCTAAGGTTATATCAAAAAGATCTTTATAGGGAAATATTTTGTACTCTACTCCTATAATATCACAAAAATTTTTTACAATTTCTAGTGCTTCGTCCCTATAACCTGATATTCCTTCATCTACTGTTATCGCTTTAATCTTAAAATTATGAGATTCGGACATTTTTTTCAGCACATGTAAAAGAGAGAGTGAATCCTTCCCTCCTGATACTGCTACGCCGACAACATCTCCATTTTTTATCATGTTATGTTTTGATATTGTTCTTGAAGTTTTTTGTAATATAGAATTTGAAAAACAATTGGCGCAAAAGTTTTCTCCAGAATATTTTCTGGAATATGCGGCCACATTATCACATCTGTCACATTTCATGCTAGATTTTTTTTATACCCAAATTTAACCATATGTGATTTTTAGAAAATCTGCAATTCTTTTTTATATTGTAATAAAACCGGATTTGACTACTGATAATGCTATGTTAAGTCCAAATAAAGCAAAAGTTAGTACATAAACTGACCACATGGTCATTTTTACTGCCTTGTCTGAGACCTTTTTCTCAATTATGCTTTGGATAAATTTTCCACCATCGAGTATAGGGAGAGGAAGCATGTTGAATATGCCAATGAAAAATGAGAGCATCCAAAGCCAAAGAAGGAACATGAATACTTCTGGACTCCAATGAATGTAATATGGTACAACTGGTTGATATGATGGAAATGCAGCTCTTAGGATCCCGAGCATTCCTTTTTGTGGATCATCTTTTGATGGTGTAGGTACAACGGAAATTTGTAAAGCTTGTCCTTCTCTAAGTATTGATACTGATGCAGCTTCACTTGGTTTCAAATTTACTTTTTGAAAATCTTGTGGATTGATAATAGGTACTCCGTTAATTGCAGTAATGATGTCATCTTTGAGCAATCCTGCTTTTGACGCACCAGATCCTTCAGTCACTGAAACTATTGGTACACCTAAAGGTTCATGATAAAATGCACTACGAATTGGATCTGGCATTAATAATGCAAATGAGGGATTGAAAATTAGCAGGCCAGCTATAATGAATGAAAAAAGAACATTTGATGTAGCTCCTGCACCTATGACTCTAAGTTTTGAAATTTTACGTGACTTGGCAAACTCTTCCTCATCTGGTTCTACAAATCCTGCAAATAATGCGATAAATACTGCAAAACCGCCAGTTTTGATTTTTATTTTTTCTAGAGTTGCTACAATACCGTGTGCGCCTTCATGAATAACAAGAACAATTGGAACAGCTAACAAAAAATATGCAATGTTTGGTCCTGACTGGATAGTGACACCGGGTATTAGG
>JBOGQR010000108.1:0-4876 GCA_050749225.1 Nitrosopumilaceae archaeon
GTCTTGAATCATCTTTAATGCTTTTTTCATTTTTTCTTTTACATCCTTATCCATGACCATTGGACCTCTTGTCAAGCCTCCGTATCTTGCAGTCTCACTTACTCTTCTGTACATTCCTGCAATACCATGTCTCTGAATCATATCTACAATGAGTTTTAGTTCATGGAGAACTTCAAAGTATGCAATTTCTGGCTGATATCCTGCCTCAACTAGGACTTCAAAAGAATTCATTACCATTGATGCGCATCCTCCACAAAGATCAGCCTGTTCTCCAAACCAATCTGTTTCTACTTCTTCTTGGAATGTTGTTTCTATCACTCCTGCTCTTGTGCTACCAATTCCTTTTGCCAAGGCCAGAGTTCTGTCCCAAGCCATTTTAGTATAATCTTGATAAACTGCAACTATAGATGGAGTACCAAATCCTTCAAGATAGGTTTCCCTGACTTTGGAACCAGGACCTTTTGGTGCAACCATGATTATATCAACATCGCCAGGTGCCTTGATCCACTCCCAATGAATTGCTGCCCCGTGTGAGAACGATAATGCATTTCCTACGTTCAGGTTAGGTTCAATTTGTTCTCTAAAGACTTTGGCTTGAAGCATGTCTGGAATCAATACGTGCACAATGTCTGCTTTTTCGCATGCTTTTGGAATGGATAGTACTTCGTGACCATCATCTTTTGCCTTTTTCCAGCTTGAACCGCCTTCTTGTAATCCAACTATAACATTTAGACCAGAATCTTTGAGGTTGTTTGCCTGTGCATGTCCCTGAATACCATAACCAATAACTGCAATGATTTGATTCTTTATAGGATCTAAACTTACATCTGCGTCTTTCCAAGTTTTTGCCATTTCCTGACGGTTGATTTACTGCAAATATAATCGTACAAATTGGATTTGTGTAAATTACAGCGCTTTAATGATTAGAGTAGCAACAGCTGCTACTGCAGCACTAGCAGGTATTGTGATAATCCATGCCCAAACAATTCTTCGCCCAACACCCCATCGTACTGCAGAAACACGTTTTACAGCACCTGCTCCCATTATAGCGCCAGAGATTGCGTGAGTTGTGCTTGCAGGAATTCCAAGCCATGCCAAAACCGCAAGAACTGTTGCGCCACCTGTCTCTGCTGCAAAACCTTGGTATGGTTTTAGCTGAGTAATCTTTACTGCCATTGTTTTTACAATTCTCCAACCGCCAAAAAAAGTACCGAGGCTGATTGCCAGAGCTGCCATTATAATAACATAGTATGGAATCTCAAATTGTGTAATTACTCCTTGTGTTAGTAAAATTAAAGCAATTACGCCCATCGTTTTTTGACCATCATTTGCGCCATGAGTTAATGAAAAATATGCAGAGGAGACAAGCTGTAATCTTCCAAATCCCGAATTTACTGATGATGGTCTTTTTTTTGCAAATATAGTAAGTAATAAAGTTGCTAGCAAAAATGCAGCAACTAGTCCAACTATTGGTGAGACAATTATACCTGTAACCACTTTTTGTAATCCTACAAAAATTATCGCCTGTGTTCCAGCTCCGACAATTCCCGCACCTATTATTCCCCCGATCAGCGCATGACTACTTGATGTCGGAAGTCCTAGTAGCCATGTAACGATATCCCAAATAATTGCACCTGCAAGAGCACCGATTATAATATTTAGAGTTACAAAATTAGGATCAATGATTCCTTTTCCTATCGTAGTTGCTACTGCAACTCCAAAAAGAAATGGTCCAGCAAAGTTTGCAACTGCAGCCATTGCAACAGCATGAAGTGGACGTAAGACTCTTGTTCCTACCACAGTAGCAATAGAGTTTGCAGCATCATGAAAGCCATTTAAAAAATCAAAAACTAATGCCGCTATAATTGCTCCAATGGCAAGTCCAATCATACCTATACCTAAGTATATTTTAGAACAATGTCTTCAACAGAGTCCGCAACATCAAGGCACCTATCAGATGCAGTTTCTAATGCCTCATAGATGTCTTTGAGTTTAATTATACTAATTACGTCCGTAGTATCTAATAATTCACCTACAGCTTTTCTGTAAATATCATCCACCCTATGTTCCGACTCGTTTATTTTTCTGCAATGTTCAATTATAGATTTGTCCGCTTTTACGTTGTTTAATCTTGTAATCATGTAATTAATTTCCTTAGTTGCAACATATAGCTCCTTTGCAATCTCAAGCATATATGGTGGTGGAGATTTTATTTTAAAATTAATAATTCTGCCAGATATTCCCTCAATATAGTCAACAATATCATCGGTTTTTGATGCAATTCTTGAAACATCCTCTCTATCCAAAGGAGTGATGAAAGTTTTGTTTAATTCTTCAAATACGGAATGAGTGTCGGTATCAGCTTCTCTTTCTAATTTTTTTATCTTTGCATGAATTTCATTTAACTTGTCAAAATCAGAGAACAGTTCAACAAGTAATTTTGAAACTTCTTCTGCCTTGCAAGCAAGATTGTTTAAGATTGCAAGAATTTCTTTTTCATTAGATTTTAACCATGACATCCATTGTGGCATATAGCTTTTGTTAATTTACATAGTTAAATGTCTGATCAATATATTGACTGTGAACTATATAGTTAGTAAATTGATCGCAAAATTGATCAAATGACCAATTGCTTACCACATTTTATACATCTTACAACAGTATCTTTTGCTTTTAACCGATCAAATTTTTTTGAACCACAGCCAGGACATATAGGACAAGATCTTATTTTTTCCATAACCCCAAGTGAATTGATAGTTTCATCATCTCAAATTCCACATATTCTAACAACTTGCCAAGAAATAGAGTTTATCAAATAGAATACAGATGGAATATCATGACTAAGATCGCATTTTCATCTGATGAGGAACTAAATTTAGAATATTTGTATAACATAGGTATATCACATGCCAAACGTAGGAATCCTCGTGATGCAATATTTTATTTCGACAAAGTGTTATCTGTAGAACCAGAACATGTGAATGCTCTAGTATACAAAGGAAATGCATTAGGCAAACTTGGAAAATATAATGATTCTATTACATGTTATGACAAAGTTTTAAAAAATAGCCCTAATCACCAAATAGCCCTAATCAACAAGGGCCTAGCGCTTCATTACCTAAAAAAATATGATGAAGCAATCTCATTTTATGATAAAATTTTAGAAAAAGATCCTGAAAATGCCAGTGTGCTTTATCATAAATCCTGTAGTAAGGCGCTACAAAAAAAATCTGAAGAGGCATTAATCATTTTAGAACAAGCTATTATGATAGATTCAGAATATGGAATAAAAGCAGCTGGTGACCTTGATTTTGAGAGTTTACGTTCAGATCAAAGATTCAAAGCTTTAACGTCTTAGATCAATTCAATAAGAAAAAATAGCATAACAAGTGATGATAATTTGTTGAAAATAGGAATCATTGGAACTGGCTTTCTTGGAAAATCTGTCGCCAAAAGGTTACTTGATACTGGTCACAAGGTGATTGTTTACAATAGGACAAAAGACAAAACAGAATCTCTAAAAAATCTTGGTGCAATTGTTGCAAATACACCTAAGGATCTGGCACAAGACTGTGATCTTATCATAACTATTGTAAAAGATTCTGATGCTGTAGAATCTGTCTCATTTGATAAAAATGGCATCGTAGATGGAAAGCATGAAGGACTAACAGTTGCAGATATGAGTACAATAAATCCAACTTCTTCGAGAAAAATAGCAAAAAGATTCCTAGAAAATGGAATATCAATGATTGATACGCCAGTGATGGGCGGACCAAGTCTTGCAGAAAAAGGTGAACTTGTAGTCATGGTAGGAGGAGGAAAAGATGTTTATGAAAAATATAGGCGTGTCTTTGATCATATTGGAAACAAGACATTCTATTTGGGTGAAAATGGTTCAGGGCATGCAATGAAGCTTGCTATGAATTTGCAGATATCAATGCTAGCCTTGGCATTGTCCGAGGGAATTACACTGACAAAAAGAGCTGGATTAGATCCCAAGTTATTTTTAGATATTCTAAACTCAACTTATTTCAAAACTGGCATGAGTGTATTAAAAGGTCCCAAGATGATAAATGGAAACTTTGAACCTAGTTTTACTTTGAAAATGATGAAAAAGGATCTGGATACAATAAACACTACTGCAAAAGAACTTGGCACATCTCTTCCAATGACTACATTAGCAAATGAGATTTATCAAAATGCAATTGACAATGGATTAGGTGAACTTGATTATACTGGTATTCTTGCATTTATAGAAAGAATAAGCAAATTATAGGAAATCAGTTCTCTTCTGGCGGTTTTATTTTTCTAAAATTCACATAAACACCAATGTCATAAACAATTTTTAACACGCCTCCTACAACAAACGGTGCAGATAGTGACAACGACTGTATTATTGCACCTGCAAGAGATGGACTAACTGCCTGTGCCACGTTTCTTGAAGTATTAGTTATTCCAGCAGCTGCTATTCTTTCATCTTCACTTACTACAGCCACAATGTATGATTGTCTGGTTGGAACATCCATTTGAGACAGGCTCATTCTTGCAAGATATATCCCAATTGCAATTGGAAATGTGGGAGCAAATGCCAGTAATATCAATAAAAGATTTGACGGTATGTGAGTAAAGACCATCGTATTTATCAAGCCAATTCTGGATGCAATTTTTGTCGCAAATAAAAATGAAAAAGCGGTAAGCACTCCAGCAATAGAGAAAATATAAGATAGCATAGTTAAATCTGCACCAAATTTTGAAAAGAACCAAAATGACACTATACTTTGAATTACAAATCCACCAGCAAAGGAATCCACTGCAAAAAGCGATGATAGTTTAGTGACAATTCCCTTGGATTTTGGAGATATAGTACGAATTGATG
>JBOGQR010000109.1:0-4849 GCA_050749225.1 Nitrosopumilaceae archaeon
TGTGGTAATTTCCCTGCCAAGCCATGATTCATCCAGACCGTCTGATGAAACACTTGTAATTATAAATTTGAAATTTGATTGGATTAATTTTTTCATGTATTGTTTTTGATCCATTTTCCACAATGGCGATATGATTTTCAAGTTTAATTTTTTGCATGTATTTTCAAAATGATTTTTTTGAAACTCTGACAGTATTCCACCATGCACTATTCCTTCTATTCCAAAAGCTTGCTTTGCCTGTCCCAAAAGAAATTCTAATTCGGAGAGTTCTGTTTTGGTGTCATCTGACATGACATGACTAGAAAGCTGCGGCAGTTTCATGGACTGGGCTTGCAGTACTGTCATGGAAAGATTTGGGTAATGAAGAAACTTGCTTTCATCAGACAAGGGAAAAATTGTTACCAAGCATTTTACATCGTGCCCCTCTTCTTTTGCCAAATAGATAGCAAACGTACTGTCCTTTCCTCCGGAAAACAGTGCCGCTAATTTCATGTCAATTTGATTTTTTTTCCATATGTGCTACTTGCTTTAGGCAGTTTTCACAGAGTGTAAGGTGGTCCTTTACTGTGACCTCTACGTTTGATCTCAGGCAAACGTGGCAAAGACCTTTCACGTATTGTATTAACCATTTGTATGGTAATAACTTATTCTATACATTTGTACCTAGAAAAGCCTGGATGCCTCAATTCTCATAATCTTCATCATATCATCAGAAGGCTTTTCTCCTCATCATCAGCATCCAAATCTAGCTTTTGATTCGGACTATAATAGTTCTGTCCATTACCTTCCAGTATTCAACATCTAATCCTTGTACAACCCTGTCCTTTATCTCGTCCTCAATCTGGGAGACGTCAAAGACCTCAAATGATTCAGCATCCATCACCTGTGTTATAGAGTTAGTTTTTGATATGACGGAACCAACCCGCTTGTCTATTAGCGGCACCTGCACCTGTGCGCTGACAGGAGAAACATGCGGATATTTTTTCTTGTCAAATATTCCAACTGCAACAATTCTTGCTTTTGCAGCTCCGTGTTTTCCGGGCTTGCTTGTATCATACTCTACAATTTTGCACGGTTCAGCATTTGGACTGTCGACAGGGAGTAAAATGTAAGAGCCAATTTTTAGCGCACCAAGCTCGGACGGTTTACTCATCACCAAAACAGAATTTGGCAGAGTATATAACTTTTCTATTTTATTTTATTTTATTAATTACGGAAAGGGAGACAAGGTTTGTTATTTTGATCCCTTTTCTTGCAACTTCGCGTCTTGTCTTTTCACAATACTTGTTGTCGCTTTGATGCGAGTCGTTGCTTGCTATTTCGAGTACGACCAAGTTTTCTCCATATGGAAATGTAAACTTTTGATCCTTTGTTGAAGAAAGATCGAGCTGGCCAGTCACTGCCCTTCTTACCTTGTTGCGCTTTCCAATAATTGAGGCAACATCAACCATGTCATCATTTGATTGTCCATGTTCCAAATAATATACAGATATCAAATTCAGGTTACCCTGTGCTTCTCTTTCAAAAAATTCACCTTGTTTGGTAAAAACAAAAGAGGTCTTTTCCTGCTTGAATTTTTCAACTTCGGACATCATGGTTTTTTGGTCGTTAAATTTGGCAAGAAGGTACGTGTTTGCGTATGATGGAAAATAGGCACGCCCGTCCTCAGAAAATGTGGCAGTAACAAAATACATGTCATCAATGTATGACGAATTTTGCAAAGTTTCCTTTAGCTGCAGTGAACTCTCATTATGCAAATATGGCGCACAAACGTAACCCCCATCTGAGGCGGATTTCCCAGACACAAGATCGTCATTTTTCTCATCGCATATATGTGATTTGTTTTGTCAAAAATTTTCTCGATCTATTACCAAATTGAATTTTTTGTCAATCAATAAAATCTATAATAAAATTATCGATAGTTATTTAATACGAAAATACGACGTGAAATCAATCCCACGCTAGCTCAGCCTGGTAGAGCTTCCGGCTGTAGTAGTTGGCTCTTGGCTAACTGATGTCAGCCTATCAGGCGTACAGAAACCGGGTTGTCGCAGGTTCAAGTCCTGCGCGTGGGACCATTAACATGCTACCATGATGTATGACATCAAAAGAAACTACAAAGTTTGCATCAAACAGTTTTAAATCATTTTGTTGACCATGCCAGAGAAAAAAATAGATAGTTTAGATATTATAAACATAAAATCATTTTTGTATGGTGAGCCAAGACGAACCTAGCGGCGGCATTTCACAGCCCCCAATTAACATATTATTCAACCCAATTGATATTTCAAAAAAAGATGTATGGACAATTGATATCATACAAATTCTAGCAACTCTGGTCAAGCTTCTAAACCAGGCAGGCAAAAAAGATTATCGTGTGGCAGGAATTGCGGCCCTGTCATCAGCCATGATTCACAGAATGAAAGTGGAAAGCATATTTGCCCTGCAAAGGGCGGCCATGGAAAAAAGGCCGTTAAACCAAAGGGAAGACATTGATATTGATTTGATAAACATGCCATACAGACACGAGTCAACCTATCCCGTTACACTTGACGAGCTTCTTGGTGTACTTGAAAACCTAATTGGCAGTATAGCAAATCCCCGCTCAAGCAGACGACAGATGCAGTTTGAGCCAGTGGAGGTACCTGACTTTAATGATTATTTCATTTCTCTTGAAAAAATAATTGGCCAGTATGAAGAATTAATTGTAAATAAAATTCGCCCTACTGGTTCGGGCTCGTTTAGAAACATAGTCAGCGGATTGGAGTTAATAGATGTGATACGGTGCTTTTTTGCCATTTTATTTTTGGCAAGGGACACCAAAGTAGAACTAGAACAGACTGAAAACGACATCATGGTATCTCTAGTAAAATAGAAATTTACAACATGATCAACAGCGCATAAAGCATTCTTTTAAGTACATTTTGGCTCAAACTTGAACAGATGGTAAAGATAGAGAGCGATGATGAGGCAACAGCTAGGCTAGAGGCCGCACTATATTCAGCTGGAAGGCCGCTTACCATGGAGGAATTAATCAGGGCGTCTGGAACAGAGTCAAGGACAAAGACACTTGCAATAATGACAAATATTGTAAAAAAGACCAAGTCTGCGTTTAAGGCAATCGAGGTTGCAAGCCTTCCTGACGGGTCGTTTGTATTTCAGCTAAAACCAGAGTATAATGCAGTTATCAGAAAGTACGCATCAAAACCCATACTGCCAACGGCTACGCTAAAGACGCTCTCATATATTGCATACATGCAGCCCATCTCATCCAAGAGACTAGTTGAGGTACGCGGTTCTGGTGTATATCTTCATTTGAAATTTTTACAACAGCTAGATTACATAGAACACCAAAATGTTGGAAGGATGAAGATCTATACGACAACTGACAAATTCCAAAAATACTTTGGAATTCAGGGAGACAAGGATTTGCTCAAACAAAAATTATTCTCCAAAGTTCGCAGTGCACCCCAGCAGGCAGCTCAAGAAAACCCGCAGCCCACTGCAGTCCAGCTCTAGTCCATATTTTATACAAACTGGATATATGGTATAAATTAGAGTCACTTTATCGACAAGATATGAAGAAGTCTGTCGAGAACCTTGCAACAAGCAAGATAACAGGTGGAAGAAGATACCCAAACGGTACAAGAAGAAAATTCCAGCTTGACAGATATCCTGTTGAAACTTTGAAAGGAGAACAAGAAACTGTTACCCGCAAAGTGCGCGGCCATGGCAGAAAATTTGCACTAAAGACTACAGACTTTGCTAATCTTGCAATTCCAGGATCTAAAGTAAAAAGGACAAAGATTTTAAAAGTTTTAAAAAATCCATCAAACAACGATTATGAAAGACGTGGAGTAATATCAAAGGGCGCCATACTGGAAACAGAAGCTGGCCAATGCAGAGTAATATCAAGACCCGGCCAAGATGGCGCGGTTAATGCAATTTTGATAAAGTGATCATATGAAAGATTACGAACATGTCGTAGTCTGGCTTGATTATTTTAACAAGACACTGCCAAAAAAAATGGGCAGAAAAGTTTCCCGCGAAAAAAGTGTTTTTGATCCTTCACTAAAAGAATTAATTGATGCGGCAAAAGCAGCGGGCTTGCAACCCAGCGAAACAAATGATCAGGTCAGATTTCCAAGAAGGCCTTTTGTCAGGTCAGGATACATCATACTTCCAAAGGGACAGCCAAAATCCAAAATCATATCGATGATTTCTGAAAAACTAGTTTCAAAACGAGCAAAACAATCAAAATAAAGATCTCCCTAGCTTAGAGCTAAAGTAATGTTGACAGAACTCTATTGATAACAGTAAAAGATTGAGAAATCAATTGCAGGAGGTAGGCGAAGTTTTGCATTTGGCCAATAGCGGTAGAGTCATAATTAGACTGTCTAAACCACTGCGCGACGGCCAGTTGCTAGTAGACAAGGCTGGCACAAAAATTGCAAAAGTATCAGAAATGATAGGTCCCATTGATGCACCATATGCATCTGCGACGCCGCTGACAAACAACATCCAAAAACAAATAGGAAAAAAAGTTTTCATGGGTGAACAAACTCCTGCAATAAGACCAAAGCGATTTAGAGGAAGAAAAAGATGAACATAACAGAACTACAAACACATTGTCCAGAATGTCAGTCGGCATTAATCGACGACGTTCATAATGGAGAAAAAATTTGTTCTGGCTGCGGTTTGGTTGCAATGGAACAAATGTCAGATTACGGCCCGGAATCACGGGCAACAAACCTCGAAGACAAGATGAAGCTTGCAAGAGCTACGGGGCAAACAACTTATTCACAGCATGACTTGGGAATCAGGACAGAGATAGCACTAGGCACAAAGG
>JBOGQR010000110.1:0-4806 GCA_050749225.1 Nitrosopumilaceae archaeon
TTCTACAAGGTCTGTAATAATCCTGGGATCAGAATTCAATATAGTTGATGTTGCAAGACCGTTTAACATCATCGCATCCCAGTAATCTGAATTGCTTGCAAGTG
The DNA here is from genome assembly GCA_050749225.1 of Nitrosopumilaceae archaeon. Lineage (GTDB taxonomy): Archaea > Thermoproteota > Nitrososphaeria > Nitrososphaerales > Nitrosopumilaceae > TA-20. The sequence continues at coordinate 105 of JBOGQR010000110.1, forward strand.
TCCATGCCTGTGAAAACACACCGCCAAGAATTTTCAGTTTTTTCACATTTCCGCGTTTTCGTGAGCTTGGGATGAATATGACTGCTGTCAAATCCTCTGGGGCTTTTTCTGATTTTACAATTTTTAGATTTGTATTATCTGTGACAACAAAGCCACCAAAATAACAGGCACAAGCGTCATCAAACGCACCTGTGATGCTCACCTTGGTTTGTATTGATGCTTCCACTCCGTACTTGAGAATTTCCAGATCTGTTGTCTTTGGCTTGAATAATTTCGTACAAGCTAGTGAAATTACAGACGAAATGGCGCTAGAGCTCTTCAATCCATATCCTGAAGGAATTTCAGATTTAATCAGCACTGTAATCTTGTTTTTTTCAAGATCTGCCTTTGGTATGGCTCTTTCCATTACCGCCCTTATGAGACGCGAGCTCAAACTGGACTCTTTGTTTTCAAAGTATAGTCCAATGCCCGGTGTGGCATGAATGTTAGCTTCTATGCCAAGTGAAATCCCAAGTGTGGCGCCTTTGCCAGTTGCTATTGCGTTTACGATAGAAACTGCACCGTGCATGACTGCCTTTACTGCTGGCACTAGAATCTCCCCAACAATGTTAGCTTCATTGCTTGATATGGTGCTTGCCGTCCAGTCCAAATCTCAAAAGAACGCATTGCCTGACCAAGAAGCATTTCCCATCCATATATGATAGTCGCACCTTGTTTTTTTGACTGTTCAATTAATTCAGTTTCTACTGGCATGTATACAATGTCATAAACTATCGAATCCTTTGTTATGGTTCTTGTTGAAATGGGACACATGTTTCCTTTTAGTCCCATTGATGTTGCATTTACAATAAACTTGTACTTTCCTGCAATCTCTCCAGCATTGGATAGATCAGAATAATCTGATTGCACTTCGAGGCTGTTTGCAAACTTGATCAATTCATCTGCTCTTTCTTTGGTTCTGTTTGCAATTGTAATTCTGCGAACTTTTTCCTTGGCAAACCCAACCACGATGGCTCTAGCTGCTCCACCTGCACCAACAAGTAAAACATCAGAATCTTTGCAGTCTATGTTTCGTTTTTTTATAGGATCTAAAAATCCGTCCATGTCCGTGTTATACCCTTTAAGAAAACCGTCATTATTGACAACCGTATTTGTTGCACCTATCGTGGTACAGTTCTCATCTGCTTCATCAAGAAATTTGATCATATCCACTTTGTGAGGAATGGTCACATTAAATCCAGAAATCTGGATTTTTTTTAATGCTTCTATTCCTGATGCCAATTCTCCTTTAGGGATTCTATATGCTATGTACGCACAATCCATTCCTAAAAATCCAAAAGCTGCATTATGAATAGCTGGTGAGAGTGAGTGGTCTATTGGGTCACCAATAACTGCATAAGTTTTAGTCATTGTTTCAACTCAAAGATTGAATTGATTTCATCTAGACTGAATTGGCCTGGGGCCACTGGCTTGCCAAGTGAAACATACGTGTAAGGACTGCCTAACTGTGTGCAGAGAATTCTTGACATGCGGCCATAGTCTCCCATAGCAAATGCAATGAGGTTGGTATTGTTCTGAAATTTGTAAAGTGACAATATTCCAAGTGTGTCTTTCATTGATTTTGCAGTAGTTACTATCTTGATGTTTTTTGAAAATTTTGCCATTTTTTTCCGCATTGATTTTAAGTAATTGATGTTTGGCGTTTTTGCAAAATCATGCCACGATATTAGCAAATTTGTTCTTGTTTTTTTCAAATACTGGTGCAGGTCCTTGTTTTTTCGTATGGTGTTGTATTCCACATCTAGCAGATGTGGGTTGTACTCTGCTATTAATTTAAGAATAGAAATCCTGTTTTTTTCATTGCTGGAAAATTTGCCTCCCTCTTTTCTTGATCTTAGAGTACAAATGCATCTTGACAGATGTTTTTTCATTAAACTCAGAGCTATTGGAACTTTGTTTGGTTCCATAAAATCAAATCTTATTTCTATATAGTCAGATCTTTTCAGCGAACTTTGTAACAGTTTGTTTAACTTTGCAGGACTTGACTCTGCTAGTGTGACACATGTCTTGTATGCCATATTTTTAGTTGTTATATTATGAAATTAAGCCTTTGTTCAAATGTTAAAAAGAACAATGTACCAATTTTTATGATACGACAGTTACTCTTAACTCGTCCACCAGAACCCTGACGGATTTGAACATTTCTTTAATCGAAGCACTAATCTCATGCAGATCCTGACCGCTGTCTCTAAACGAATCTGTTGTATTTTTGGCAGATTTGATTAATTCTTTGGCTTCGGTTATGACGCCTGTCTCATCTAGATGTTTCATGGCATTTTGTATCTTTGTGGATACTTCGTTCATGTTATCTGAAATCAGGCGAACATTTTCTATGTTCTTGACCATCTCTGGTGTTTTGAGGCCCTCGATGATTTCCTTGACAATCTTTGCAGTATCTTTGATATTTACAAAGGATTCTTGAACGCCAGGTGTTCTAATCTGGTGTATTATTTCTACTGCACCAGAAACGGTTTCCTTTATCTCTTTTAGCTTGCTAGTTTTTTCTACTGTTGCCATTTCTATCCTACTCCAAGAAACAATCCGCAGAGAAATACTTTGATCATAACAAACATGTCCTCCTTGCCCTCCACGAACCTCATGATGTGAAGAGCGTGTTCCAGACACTTTGCTAGTATCACAGAGTTTTCTACAATGTCTCTGATTGATGGTATTGTTGTCATGATGCTACTTGGTAGAAAAATTATATATCGATTCAAGATGTTTTTGCAACAAAAATGTTGGATTCAATTACATCCATATGTGTCAAGTTGACCGATCTTTTGGATTTTGAACTTATTAGACTATTCTAGACAAAAGTAAAGGATTGATTTAAAAAATCAGATCTTGATTAACCCGAATTTGTAACGCCATTGGATCAAAATCACTATAGCTAAAGATTTATCCCTTGGTTGTTTAACAACTATTAATCAAAGCATGATCCATGATAAGCCGAAGTTTGATAATGTTTATAACATGGATTGTATTCGTGGTATGAAATCACTTCCTGCTGATTGTATAGATCTAGTTATAACGGATCCACCATTTGCTATTGATTTCAAAGCGAAGAGATCAAATTATAACAGAACAGGTTCCAGAGTTTTAGAAGGATATAAAGAAATAGCCTCTGAAAATTATGGAACGTTCACTCAAGAATGGATTCAAGAATGCTATAGAATTTTGAAGGAATCTGGAAGCATGTATGTGTTTTCAGGCTGGAATAACCTTAAAGATATTCTGATAGCATTAGATGAAGCCGGTTTTATTACTGTGAACCACATAGTATGGAAATATCAATTTGGAGTTGTCACCAAAAGAAAATTTGTAACTTCGCATTACCACTGTGTTTATGTATGTAAGAATAACGCTCTCAGAAAGTTCTTCCCCTTTTCAAGATTTGAAAAGAAATCAAGAGATCCACTAGGAGGAAGCCTCCATTATCAGGATAAGGAAGATGTGTGGTTTATCAAGCGAGAATATTGGCATGGGGATAAAAAGACGCCAACTAAACTACCAGCTGAGCTAATTAAAAAAATCTTGAAGTATTCAAGCGAAGAAGGAGATGTTATCTTTGATCCATTCCTAGGTTCAGGCCAAGTTGCTGTAATTAGTAAAATGATGAAGAGAAAATATTTAGGATTTGAAATAGTTGAAGCTTATTACAAATTTGCTAAAACCAGATTAGACACTGATGTATATAGGCTCAAACATAAAGAAGTGGAAGATCCAGTATCGAACTCACTTGATATCTGGGCATGAGTAGTTTTGAGAAATGTGCTAGCGATATAGGCTATAGATTGAAAACCATTCTAACTCACTGGGATGGAAAGAATGCAATCTTAGAAATGAAAGAGAATGGATTTAACCAGTGGAAACAAATGGAGTGGATCGGTTTTTACTTCGAATATCTTTGTCGAATAAAACTAAATGACATAATGCAAATGCCATTTGAAAAAAGATACGGAAACGTTACATTTGATGGATTTTTTAAATTTCCTTGGGATTTTAAATCACATGCTATTGAATCAGGACATAATGTAATTGTGAATGATGAAGAGGCTACGTGCAGTGCAATTGAAGAATTTGGTCAAGTCGGTCTTATTCTTGCTAACGGAATGGTAGAATATGACAACAATGAAAGAGAATTTCAGAAATGGCATGAAAAAATTAAGGGTGGAGAGACAGAATATGAAAAAGAGAGAAAGAAAAGGGGCGCATCTTCAAGACTACGTAAAATTTTCTTTAAACTAAAAAAAATAATGATAATAAACATTACTAAAGAAACATTAACAAAATCAAGTAGTTTTCAGAATGATTTTAGAAATTCTAATGGGCGGCCTAGAAGGAAAAAGGTATTGATAGATTTATCAGAATTAATGAGCGATCAATCCCATATAGTTAATTTTTGACATGCGACTGATTTTTCATAAATGACTAGTAGGTAATTTCCATAATCCATTGATTCGTAAAGGTTATCTACTAAGTTTGAAAATAGTGTCTGATGGTTACATCAAACAGCAAGTCTTATTTCAAAACTGTCGAAGCAAGCCATAGAACATATACAAAGGCTATCAGAAAAGCAAGAACAAGACAGGGAATGATGAATCTGTACTGGAAACACAAACGTCAGCACGAACAACTACTC
>JBOGQR010000111.1:0-4780 GCA_050749225.1 Nitrosopumilaceae archaeon
GTCCAGCCATAAGATTGGTAGCAAAATGATAGTTGCTTCCTATTGCCCAAACAAGTAAACCTATAGCTACAAGAGAAACAGAGATTGCAATCATAGAATACCCTACTTTTCGATAATTGTGAGGCTCTTTCATGTGCTTGAAAAAAATGCCAGCCTGAATTTAATCTTTTATTATGTGATTTCAAGTAGCAGTTCAACTCTTATGCTAAAAAAATCTTAAAATCTTGAGAATTCAGATCATGAATCTGCTTTATGTTCAACTTTGAATATCTGCAATGTAAGCAAATCAATTGCCTTTTTTAGGTGCTCAAATTCGTTAATGGAATGTAATTGGTTTTCAACTAGTACTTTTAACACACCAACAAGCGATTTTTGAAAGTTGTCAGTTGCTGAAACTTCAAGTGCACTTAGTTTCGATGTTAATATGTCAAGATCTTTTTTTGTTGGGCGATATCCTTTTTCCATATTGAGTATTTTGATCATGACATAATATAATCTACATATGAAATTCTAGTATAAACATGACATTCAAATCAAGTTTCTTATATTTGATTAAGATACAGTTAAAACACATACCGTAAAAACAAGTTTTATGATAGATGAAAAACTTGCTTCTCTTAATATTGTTCTTCCTAATCCCCCAAAACCAGTTGGTTCTTATGTTCCTGTTGTTGTCACAGGCAAACTCGTATTTGTATCAGGTCAAATTCCAATAACAGATGGTAAAGTAGCATATTTTGGAAAGGTTCCAAAAGACATTTCAATTGAGGACGCACAAAAGGCTGCAAAACTTTGCATAATAAACGCACTTGCTCAAATTAAAAATGAATTTGGAAATTTGGATAAAATCTCAAAAATTGTTCGAGTTTCAGGATTTGTCAACTCTACACCAGAATTTGCTGAGCAGCCCAAAGTAGTTAACGCTGCCTCAGATTTAATTTTTGAAATATTCGGAGCAAAGGGACAACATAGTAGAATAGCAATAGGAGTTGCAAGCCTTCCTTTAAATTCGTGTGTAGAAATCGATATAATAGCTGAAATAGTGTAAGTTCTAAAAGCAAATCAAATTTTTCAAATCATCATACTAATTTGGAATTAAATTTTTTTAAGAAAATACTCATCTTTTCTTTTGGTATCACTGCACCACATGCTTTGTCATGTCCTCCACCAGAGCCTCCAAGCTCAGTTGCAAGCGCATTAACAATTCTTCCAAGATGAATCTTAGATGTTCTAGAGCCCCTAATGGAAACAGCATAAATGCCATGATCTTCTCTTAGTTTGTATGACACACCAACATTTTTTCCCGACATACCTAAAACAAAATTTACAACCATGCTTGCACCAGAATCAGTAACCTCCATGTATGCAAGATTTTTCATGGTTTTCATGTTGTCTTTTACTTTTTGAATCACACCCGAAATTTTTTCTGCTTGTAAGCGAGCAAATTCAAACGAGTTGGGTATATCATGAGGGTATTTTGATTCACTTAGTTCATCCACAAGATAAAGTAGATATTCACTATCTTTTTGGTGGCTTACAATAGTAAATGTAAGAACAGTAGCTTCAAGCAAAGCAAATTGCCTATCAAATTTTTGAAGAAGTTTTGAGCCCAACGGTCTATCCTCCATATAGTCAGTTATTGCCGAACATGCAGCTATGAAAGCACTGTGGTCTGTCAATTTTTTCTTAAAAGCATCATATACTTGAACTGTAGTACATTCATTGATGTTGTGAATTAGTTTAACTTTGAGTGATTTGATTTTCTTTTTTACAACCTCATCTAAATCGTGATGATCAATGTATGTAATTGAAATTCGTTTTTTTCTAAGCGCAGTCAATAATTCAACAAATTGGTCTTGATTAGTTTTGCTCAAACCTAAATCACAAATATACAAAGTTTTCAAGGAATCGTTGTTTTTTAGTTGTTCAAGCTCAGTCATAAGACCAGGATAGTCAACCAGTTTTGTCTCTCCACCAAACGCTTGTCTAATAAGCGAAGCAGCACCTACCCCGTCTGCATCTTCTTTATGAGAAACGCATACAACCTTAGTTCTTGTCATAGAATTATCATGGCTAAATGACCCTCATTTAAACCAAAAATATTCAAATGGTTTTCTTTGCATTCATAAAAATTTTGAATTGAGATACAAGATTTTGATGTCCTGCCACATCTTGTAAAACAACACAATACATATCATAAAATGTTATTCCGAGTAATCTTGCTTCCCTGTCAAGCTGACCTATTTCTTCAAGAACGTCTGGGTCTTTTGAAACTAGAACAAATTCATCAACCAGTTTTATGAAGTTGTCTTCCATTTCGGTCATTTTCAGTCTTTTTTGAAAATTTGTGCTATATGGCACAAAGTTGTCAGATTAGACAAACTGCTTAATTTTTGACTTTTTATCACGTATGTAACTTTTCTAATGGTAAGTACACGTAAATTTTTCAGTATGGATTTGAACGTGTTTTTTGATGGTATTAGGCATATTTGTTAAGTTTGATAGTGAGAATCTGATGTTTTCTTAGAATCACTCAATGATAGGAGAACATGTCTGCCAAAACCCAATATTGAATTTTAGTAAAATAAACAAAATAAAATGTAACGTAGAATAAGAAAACGTTATGAACTGTTGTAAAATTTACATTTAGTTACCATATACCAAGTTGATTAGTAGGGTATAATTTTAATACGCATTTTTTGCAGTAATATTGGTGCAAACAAAAAACATCGGCCTTCGTAATATCGAAGTAGCTGATACAAAAATTTCCGCAATTGATGGCATAAACGGCAAGCTGATTTACAGAGGATATGATATTTTGGACCTAGTCAAAAAATCTACTTTTGAGGAAACTGCATGTATGTTACTTAATGATGATCTTCCGTCAAAAATAGTACTTTCTGAGTTTAATGATAATCTTATTGCTTCTCGTGTAGTACCAGAAGGTTTAGAGAAAAATCTCAAGAATTTACCAAAAGCTGCAAACCCCATGGATGTTTTACAATCTTCTGTGGCAATACTTGCTGCATATGACAATGAAAAATTAGATGATAGACACACAAATTATACTAGAGCAATTGATCTTATTTCCAAATTACCAATAATTGTAGCATGTTGGGACAGAATTCGTAATGGAAAGGAGATCATCCAACCATCAAAAGATCTCAGTCATGCGGCTAATTTTCTTTACATGCTTACAGGAAACAAACCAGACAATGAATTTGCGAGAATTTTTGATATTTGTTTGATTTTACATGCTGAACATAGTTTTAATGCATCTACTTTTGCTGCAAGAGAAGTAGCATCTACACGTGCTCACATGTATGCTGCAGTTAGTGCGGCTATTGGTGCACTAAGTGGAGAACTGCACGGAGGGGCTAATTTTCAGGTAATGAAGATGCTTTTAGATATCAAAACTGAAGACAAAGTCGAGACATGGATTAAAGAAAGACTTAGCCAAGGTAAAAAAATAATGGGGATGGGTCATGCCGTATACAAGACATTTGATCCACGAGCTGAAGTACTCAGAGAATTATCAAGGAGGTTATCTGAAAAAACAGGAGATCATTGGTACCAGATTACAAAAAAAGTTGAGGATATTACAGAAGAAGAGATGAAAAAGGTAAAAGGATCAGATATTTTCCCAAACGTGGATCTGTATAGTGCATCAGCTTACTATATGCTAAAAATTCCAATGGATTTGAATACACCGATTTTTGCAATATCCAGAGTTGCCGGATGGACAGCTCACATTATTGAAGAAAAATTTGCAGAGGCAGCACCAAAACCAATGCTTTACAGACCAAAAGCAGTTTATGTAGGAAAATATTGTGGCCCATCAGGATGTGAATACGTACCTTTAGAAAAAAGGCAACAGTAAAGGAATAAAATGAAAATACCAATTGGCATTTTTATTATAATAGGAGTTTTACTTTTGAGCATTTTTATTATTACTGAGATTATTTTTCCTGACGTTATTTGTAAAGTAATTCACAGATCAGATGTCAAAACAGCTGCAGGACAATATAATCCTGATTTATTAAGTGATATTTGCTCTGGAATTACATGAAATTAGTTTCGTGTAGATAACCATTCTTTTGCTTTGATATCAATATCATATCTATGTAATACATGAAACACCATCTCATAAAATGTGAGACCGCGCTTTTGTGCTTCCCCATCTATCCATTTCAGACCTTCTGCAAGTTCTGGATCATATTCAGAAAACTCTACTAATTCATCCACCATACTAGTGAAGAAAGAGTTTGCCTCTAACACGCCATCAAGTTTTCATTTTTATTATTCAGTGCTATATTCAAAATATATAGACAATCAACACCTTTTTGATTGACATATGGATCATCTCTATTTTTGCGATGGTAATGAGAAAAGGATCTCATGGATCATTCAAGATGGTGAGACAAAATTTGAACAGACACCATATCATGTTGAAAACTATTTACATAAAATATCAAAAGAACAATCAAAATACATCGCACTTCATGTTGGGATCTTTTGGGGCATAGGTAGGTTCATAATAAAAAACGGCGATGCAGTAAGAATCATGCTGGATCAAAAATCAATGTATGAGCATCTAATAGGAAAAAATCAAAATCACGATCATTTCATAGAATTACGAACTAATTTTATAAAACAGATGATAAAACAACGAAATCTTCAAATTCAATTTGAAATAATTGAATCAGCTCAAAACATTGCTACAAAGCTATTGTCTAGTTAGCAATACACCAATATCCATAAGATTTGTGTGTGTAGACCT
>JBOGQR010000112.1:0-4763 GCA_050749225.1 Nitrosopumilaceae archaeon
GCTTGATTGTAATTGCAAATTTGGAATTTTGTCATTACCTAGTCCGAGATAATCATTTGAACAAAGGTTGACCAGTTTTTTTTTCTTAAATATTATGTATGGTCCTTGTACCCTGTTGTCTTGTAGTTTTCTGTAAAGATTCCTTGTTTTTATTTTTTCAAGGGTTTCGTTTACAAAATCAAATTTATGTTTCAAGACCTATTCTTGAGATCATTTGCATATCTTCATGAGCTGTGTTTCCACCAATAGTCAGATATCCTCCAGTTATGATTCCGTTTGCGCCTCCAAGAAGAACTTTTTCTTGTTCATTTGCAAGGTGCACTTCTCTACCACCTGCTATCTTTAGTATTGTTTTTGGCATTAAAAATCTAAACACGGCTACTGCACGCAATATTTCTGAGAGTGACAGTTTTGTTTGAATCTCAAGTGGAGTTCCTTTTTGTGGAACCAAGATGTTAATTGGACATTCTTCTGGACTTAGGTCTGCTAAATCAAGTCCAAGCTCTAGTCTTTGCATTCTTGTTTCACCCATGCCAATAATTCCACCGCAACAAAGCTCAAGACCTATTTTTTTGACTATTTTATTTGTGTCCATTCTTTCTTGATAGGTATGCGTAGTGCATATTTTTGAAAAGAAACTTCTTGCAGCCTCTAAATTGTGATTATACCTTTTTACATGAAGCTCTTTGAGACGCATTGCCATATCTTCATTAATGAACCCAAGTGAGCAATTTACTTCGATTCCAACTTCAGAGTTTACTTTTTTGATTATTTCGCAGATTTGTTCAAAATCCTTTTCAGTTGGTCCTCGCCATGCACAAACAAGGCAGAAACTTTTAACTCCATTGTCTTTTGCAATTTTTGCATTTTCTATTATGGTTTCTGCTGGCAATAGCTTGTACGTATCAATGCCAGTTTTATAAAATCCAGATTGAGAACAAAACGAGCAATCTTCAGGACAGGTACCTTTTTTTGCATTAATCAGAGTTTCAACATCTATTGTATTTCCATTAAATTTTCTTGTAATCTCATTTGCCGCATCTGACAAGAATTGTAGTGATTCTTCTGAAATGTTGATAAGTGATGTAGCATCATCTGCAGTAATTTTTTGACTGGATAGAATTTTTTGCTTGCATTGGAAAATGAATGCTTGCTCTGAATTCATAATCACTAATTTTCTGATTCCATTAATAAGATTATTGTAATTGTAAACCATAAAAAATTGACCGGTTTACGCTTTTTTCATTATCATTTAATTATAATCTGTCTGGGAAATTCACTTGATCATGGTAGGGCAGATGTGTCCATGTGATGCTTTGTATTTTTGTCCGCATTTGTTGCAGGTTATAAACTCTGAATTTTGTTGTGCACAGTTATGAATCTCATTTGTCTGCAGTATTTTTTTACAAATTGGGCATGTACGGATCTGCGGCATTGTTAGATCTGTCTCACAAATATCAGCACATCACGTTAAAGTGTATCTGACTAAAAACAATACTTGCGTCATGCTTAATTATTTCCTCATTGCATGTCTGACATGGCTTCTAAAAGACGATCAAAAAAAGCAAGGAGACGAGCTAAGCCTGCGCCAACACGCAAACAAATGATAACAGTGCGTGCAGCTCTGAACAGAGCTAGAAGAGCACATGATATGGCAAGGCGAGAGGGAAACAGACTGAAACTGTCTGTTGCAGTACGTAATCGCAGAATAAGGGAGCTCGAAATGAAACTTAGATGGGCGCGAAGGAGATAATTTTCTCAAATATCCTTCGTGACTTTTTTTATTGTATCTATAGTACCATCAAGTAAGAAATCTAGTTCGTTTGTAGAAATCGCAAGCGGTGGTACAAGCATTATGATGTGACCTAGTGTTCTCAAGTAAATTTTGTGTTTTTTAGCTTCTACAAAAATTTTCTGATGTATTTTTTTATCTGGACTGATTGGGGTTTTTTTATTTTTATTACTAACAAGCTCGATTGCCATTAGCATGCCTTTGTGTCGTACATCTCCTACCATAATCAAATTGGAAATCTCGTTAACTCGTCTTTCAAATTGTTTTGCTTTGATTTTGTTTTTTGAAATTAGGTTGTTTTTGTCATACAATTGTAGATTTGTGAGGGCAGTGGCACAAGCAAGAGGATTTCCAGTAAAAGTATGACCATGGAAGAAATGTTTCATATCCTGGTAGCTTCCAAGATAGGAATCGTATATTTTTTGGCTAGTTAAAGTGGCTGCAAGCGGCAAATATCCACCAGTAAGCATTTTTCCATACGCCACTATGTCCGGAATGCTTTTTTGAGCGTGATATTCTATAAATGAACCCAACCTTCCAAAACCTGTTGCAATCTCATCTAAAATAAAAAGCACATCATGTTTTTTGCATAATGCATTTATTTTTTTCTGAAATTCCGGTGGATATATTATTACACCGCCAGCGATCTGTGCGCCACTTTCCATTACAAATGCTGCAAGATCGTTGTTTTTTACAAATGTTTTTTCTATTTTTTCAAGACAATATTCCTGATATTCTTTGAAAGTAAATTTTTTTGGCATTCTATATTTGTGTGGTGTTGGTGTCCTTATTACAGGAAACAGTATATTTTTAAATTTTGAAAAAAAAGTTGGCACGTAACCAATTGACATTGCACCAATAGTGTCTCCATGATATCCGTTTTCTAATGTGACGAATTTTGTTTTATCTTTTTTTCCAATGTTTTGCCAATATTGAATTGCCATCTTGATTGCAATTTCCATTGCAGTAGAGCCATCGTCAGAGTAAAACACTTTGCTCATTCCAGGGGAAACCTTGACAATCTTTTCTCCAAGTAACTCTGCTTGATCATTTGTAAGGTTAAACAGTGATGAGTGTTGTAACCTTCTTGTTTGTTTTATCATCGAGTTTACCAATTCTTTTTTAGAGTGGCCCCATACATTGCACCACATGCTTGCTACTCCATCAAGTAATCTGTTTCCTTTTGAATCTACAAGCCACATTCCATCGCCTTTTGTTATGACATCAAATTTTTTCCACTCGCTCATCTGTGTGTAGGGATGCCACACAAAATCTTTGGAATTCAATTCAGTGAAAATTCTAACTTTGGCAATAATAATGGTACGGTGAATTATTAAGGAACGGCGAGTAACTGTTTTTCTGTGAAGGCCTATTTTATAACAGGCACAGACACTGGGGTTGGAAAAACCTCAATCACTGCAGGCCTTGCAGGTTCCATGCGTAAGTCAGGCATAAACGTAGGAGTGATGAAGCCGATTGCTACTGGGTATCCAAACAAAACGGGTTTCAAATCATCTGATGTTGCTAAACTTGTAGAGGCTTCCTCCGTAAAAGATCCTGAAAATTTGATAAACCCAGTATTTCTCCCATTTCCAACTTCGCCTTATGACGCAACAAAACTTTTAGAATTGTCTGTTGACATGTCGTTAATTTTTGAGCAGTTTAAAAAATTATCATCACTACATGAAATTGTGCTAGTTGAGGGAATTGGAGGAATTATGACTCCGATTACAAAAAATTTCTTTATTGCTGACATGATAAAGAAAATGGGCATAGAAACTATTATTGTAACAAGAGCAACAATTGGAACGTTAAACCATACCGTTATGACATGTAAAATGTGTAAAGACTACGGAATTAGGATTCGCGGTCTTGTCATAAATAATTTTGATGAGAAAGGGACACCTGCAGAAAAAAATGCACCATCAACACTTTACGAGCTTACAAATATTCCAATTTTAGGTACAATTCCTTTCATCAAAGATCTAAACGATACTGCAAAGTTAATCGATCATGTTGAAAAAAATATTGATATAAAATCTCTTATATCTTAAAAATTTTAAGTTTTGATTGCTTTCTACTTGAGGTAAACCAAATAATGTCATTTATGATGTTGGCAAACGGTTCCTTCTCACTGTTGTCAACTTTGTATGTTTTTACTTCTAATGGTAATTCATTTTCTAGAACAAACCATATGTTTTCTTTATGTGGCTGAATTTTTGTTAATTCAGTAACTCTATTCTTTATTGATACAAGATCATTTGTTTTTGGAAATGCTATGACAAGTACGTTTTCTGGCATTGAGGAAAGAGTTGAGATGTCTGGAATGACTATGTCTACATCCACTGAGGCAACCTTGATTTTTCTTTGACTTGGAATTAATGCCACTGTTAGCAAATAATGAATTAACCCCTCGGCAAACGAGATTGTTTTCTCAGATTTTTTTCCCTCTATTTTTTCAAGAATTGGCATGCACTCATTGCATAATGTGTTTATTGTCTCTGGACTATCGCCTTGTGCAATGTCTGATACTATTTTATGTTCTTGATAATTTCTAATGGCGTCATATAGTATTTCTTTAATTTCCATTATAGGGCTTATCTGACATGTAATTAAAAGATAATCTATTTCTTGAATTTTTTATTTGTAAACCTAGTCAATCCAAGTTTTTTTAACTCGTCTGATTCTTTAAGCACTGAATAATGCTGTTTTTGTTTATGTAGCTTAAGTTTTCTTTGAAGATCACCATACTCGTTGGCAAGTATTTTTAGCGCATACAGTCCTGCATTTACTGCCTTGTTTACTCCTACAGTTACTACTGGAGAACCAGTTGGCATTTCTGAAATGGATAATAATGAATCCAACCCGCCAAATGCAGAAAACTTGAAACGGTCTGAATTGCCAGACTTGTCATTATACACCATTATTGGCACACCTATTACTGGAATGATGGTGTGAGACGCAATCATTC
>JBOGQR010000113.1:0-4644 GCA_050749225.1 Nitrosopumilaceae archaeon
GAGATAGATAGGGTAGTCATTCCTGCAAAAAACATGAGAGCAGACAAGGTCTGGCTCCTAGTACATGACAATCCGTCTGAAGACAAGGGCAAGCCATATACTGAAAAAATTCAGAGCGAATTTAAAAAAATGAAGATCAAAGTGGAACTATCAAAGGTTGACAGACTAGATCTGTTTCAAATAATCAAGGCTGTCAAGGAGATAGTTGAAAAAGAAAAAGACAATGACATTTACATTAACGTTGCATCTGGTTCCAAGATTCATGCCATCGCATGCATGATGGCAAGCATGATATTCAATGACAAGCAAAACATCAAGCCATTTTATGCAGAAGCTGAGAGTTATGCTGCATTTGAAGGTAAACAACAGTCTTTTGGAGTAAAAAGAATGATGCCACTACCCACATATGAAATTCATACACCAAAGCCAGTTCTAGTACAGGCCCTAAAAATAATCAAAGAAAAAGGAGGAAAGATAACCAAAAAAGAGATGGCAAAGCTTGCTTATGAAAACAAGCTAATCGTAATAAACGCAAGGGAAGAAAATTTCCAGCAGGCAAGATTTGCAAGCCTTGACAAGAATATAATCCAGCCATTACTTCAGGAATGGAAGTTTATTGAAATTGAACAAATTGGAAGAAACCGCTGGATAAAAATAACGCCAGAAGGTCTTGGTGCAGAAGAGTTTCTTACGTAGTAAGCTCTGGTTTTACTGTCCATGCTATTGCCATGCCAATAAATGGAATTGAAACAATAGCTGCAATAAACACATAGGCTTGATACTGTGCACTGTGTGCAGGATCAGGGTGTGTTATGAGAATTGGCACTGGAAGTGCACATGCAAACCAGACAATAGATAATAAAATTATTATTTTCAGTGATTTCTTTTTTCTTGGCGTCACGGTATAATTTTGGCAATGGTTCTATTAATTTGATTAGTATGATTATCTGGCAGTCGCGCCGCCATCTAGAGGCAAGACAGCTCCTGTAGCCCATGAGGAGTCATCTGAGGCAAAGTACAAAATGGCCTTTGCCACATCTTCTGGCGTTCCTATCCTTCCTATGGGATGTTCTGCTGCAGCCATCTTCCTATCTGATTCTGTACTAAGATATGGTTTTGTCATCTCAGTATCAACCACACCAGGACAGACACAGTTTACTCGAATTTTCCATTTTGCATATTCTAATGCCCATGTCTTTGTAAGCAAGACCAGTGCTCCCTTTGATGCAGTATATGCATCAGCTTCAAAATTTTCAAACGCCTTCAGGCCAGCATCAGATGAAACATTGATGATGCATCCACCATTTTTTTCCATGTGTGGTATTACAGCTTTGGTAAAACGAAACTGGCCAGTCAGATTTACATCTATTACATCATTCCATTCTTTTTCTGAAATTTTGTGCAAAGGTTTTACTTTAGGAAGAATTCCGGCATTATTTACCAAAATGTCTATTCTACCAAATTTTTCCATTGTCTTTTTTACAACATTTTGTACGTCTGATTCATTTCTGATATCGCCAGGAACAGAAAAAACATTGCCAATCTCCTTTGCAGCATCTTGCAGTCTTTTTGAATCCTTTGATGTTATGGTAACACTTGCGCCTTCTTGCACGAAAAGCCTAGCTGTTGCCTTTCCAATTCCCCTGCTGCCACCAGTTATGATGGCAACCTTTCCTGAAAGTTTCATAAAATAAAATACAAGAACTGGCTTTTTAATTTTAGAGCTTTATTCCAAAAGTAATGTGTCGGTTCAAGACAAAGTTCACACCAGATGCTATCACTATGGAAACCAGGGCGGCCAAAAGATAGTACATGGCAAACTTGTCCACTAAAATATAGTTGAAACCAAGCTGAATTAACATGCCAACCAAACTAATGGCAATGAATTTTCCATACATGAAAACCGTCCTTTGTTTTGCCATCGTATCCTTGAAAGTCCAAGTTTTATTTAGTATGAAATTTGTCGTCATGGAAAGATAAATCGCAATGGCTGATGAGAGCAAATACCAAATTCCTACGTATTCCTTTAATGCATAAAGTATGCCAAGATTGACAAGCACTCCGGTTGCACCAACCAAATAATACTGGAAAGCATGTTTTGCAAAAAGGGAAAATCTGTCTGATCTTCTCTGTTGCCCTACTGCCATGATTCTGACAAGATTTTGTGAGTTAATAAATCCTAGAACTATATACTATCAGATCTGTGAATCAGCTACATCTTATCCCAAAATTAAAACTGATTTTCAATTTTATTCCAAAAAATGATTTTTATCTGTCTAACATTCCATAAAGGCTAGATCATAATTGTATAATTTTGTTAAACTGAAATAAAATCATAGAAGAATTATCATAAAGTGATAAATAGTTCAAAGACATATAATAAAACATGCAGAAAGATACCAAATCTACTGCTTGAATTAGCGTGGTCCCGCAGATTTGGTGTTGAAATCCGCCGCTATCGGTCCGGATTCATAAGAGGTAATCTCTGCTGTCTGACGGGGGGCCACGCCAATTATTTTCTATTCAAATCGACTGATACGCTGCCAAGTAAATTGCCATGAGGATTAATCAAAATCCGAATTTCTTGGTCCTGCGGAATATCTACAGCTTTGCTACCAAGATAATCCCAGGTGTAATAACTAGAAATTCCTGTATTGTGCAAGGTTCCATTAAGGCTGAAATTCTCGCTGTGAGAAAAAGAATCACCTTTTAACGAAATTGAAAGATTCTGCGGGCTGTCACCGTTTGGTACAAAACTGAATTGATATGTCCCTTTTTGTATTTTGAAATTATCAGTAAAGGTCCCATTGTTGTAAAGTTTGGGATCTGACAGTGTTACATGATATGTACTGGTTTGATTTTGAGGCTGTAATGAAATGGCAATTGCTATTGCGATAATTACCACAGGTATGATATAGACAACTTTTCTCATCATAATATGACTGGTTTTTGAGTATTTTAAAAAATTATAGTTTAAGGGATTCTTTGAGTCCCTTGTACCTGTTTCTTATGGTTACCTCAGTTACTCCAGCTGCTTGTGCAACATCTTTCTGGGTTTTGTTTTCTCCGTTCATCACACAAGACAAATACAATGCAGCTGCTGCAAGTCCCATTGGATCTTTGCCAGCAGAGATTTCAATTTCTGCAGCATCTTTTAGTATCAACAATGCTTTTCGTTTTGTCTTTTCACTCAAACCAGCTTTGCTTGCAATTCTTGCTACACATTTTATAGGATCTACTACTGGCATTTTCAGATCAAGTTCTCTTAAGAGTAACCTGTAGCATCTTGCCACATCTTTTCTTTTTATGTTAATTCCGTTTGCAACATCGGTTAGAGTTCGTGGAGTTTCAGTATCTCTGCATGCAGCATAAAGTGCAGCTGCAACTAGTCCTGGAATTGATCTACCTCTGACAAGGCCCTTGTCCAGTGCCTTTCTGTAAATGTATGCTGTTTTTTCTATGACAGCATCTGAAAGTGCAAGCTTGTCTTTTAGTCTATCAAGCTCACTGAACGCTTGTCTAAAGTTTCTGTCAACTGGTTCGTGTACTTGGCTTCTACTGTCCCAAGTCCTTAGTCTTTCTATCGTACTTTTCATTGATGCCGATAGAGGTTTTCCAGAAGCATCCTTGTCTGCAGGACCAATAATTGTTGCTAATCCCATGTCGTGCATTGCAAGTGATGTTGGAGTTCCAGTTCTACTTCGGTCCTCGTGTTCCTCTTTGGAAAAAGATCTCCACTCCGGACCTGATTCCTCTACTCTTTCAGTTAGAACAAAACCGCAACCACCGCAGAACATTTCTCCTGTAGTGCTATCAGTAACCATTGGACCTTTTCCACATCGTGGACAGCGTCCACCACCACTGAAAGTTTCGCGCGTCATATAATGTCTAATAAAAGTTTCGGTAAACAACAATAAAAAGGTTTAACTATTACCACAGATTGAAATTATTATTATTATAAGATAGTTAATATAATAAAATAAGAAATTTTTAATTAAAAATATATAAAATTTATAAAAATAACCATTTTATTTATTCACAATGTTGTTAATTTTTTAAGAAATTTAATTGATCTCTCATCTCAATTGGTAATCTCTTGCTGTTTTGAAAACGTCTCAAAAATTAATTTTATTTTCTCACAATGAGACAAATCATATTTTAGAAATTTCAAAAATTTCTTTTTTGATTTTGAAAATAATTTTTGATTGGGAAAATTGTTTTTAATGTCAAAAACCTCCAAATGCAAATATTTAAATACAATTTTTTTGTTGGAACGACATTAAATAAAATGGAAAAATGTCCACTTTGCTGTGAATCACAGCAGTCACAAACTGCACTGTCGATTCACATAAAGAAAATCCATCCGCAGAGAAACGTTGCGATGCAAGTAGCGCAATAATTCTTTGCTTCTAGGATTGGTTCGTAGGATATATCCAATTTAGGTTATCCACAAATTTTCATATTTTTGTTACAAAATCACAAAAAAACACTGTTTTTGGATATGTCGACACATGAGGCAGAGCATAGTTTTGTTAGCTAAATTTAGCATACGGTGAACCTCATTTCACACCTTTAATTAATAACAAATTTTCCTAGTCGTTACCATGACAAATTTTGCAAATAACTGGCAAAGACCACAGACAC
>JBOGQR010000114.1:0-4585 GCA_050749225.1 Nitrosopumilaceae archaeon
CTGGACATTTGATGAAGTGGCAAAAACTATGGAAAAACATATTGTCAGAGGCTTTAATGATACATACAACTTGGCACAAAAGCACAAAGTAGACATGCGAAAAGGCAGTATGGTTTTAGCAGTTAGTCGAGTACTGGAATCGTTTGAAGCACGTGGCTTGTGGCCTTAGGATATATTCAATAGCAAGTAAAGTCAAATTAGATTATGGCCAAAGCATTCGTTGCAGTTCACTGCCAGACAGGAAAGGAAAATCAAGTAACTAGGGCATTGATGGAAATAAAAGGAATCTCCGAAGTTACCGGCGTTCTTGGGCTGTATGATGTTATAGTAAAGATAGAATCAGATGATACCATAAAGCTTGAAGAAATTATTACAAAAAAAGTAAGAACCGTGCCCCATATTCTTACAACCATGACGCTAGTTGTCATGTAAAAATTTTTACAATGTATTGACTAGATTATAAAATAAAAAGTGATTTTAGTCTGGTTTAGGATGTACTAAATGAGCTTCCACATGAACAGCTCTTTGTTACGTTTGGATTGTTGATTTTAAATCCAGCGCCCATCAGACTTTCAATATAGTCAACATTTGCACCTTTAAGATAGTCAGCACTATAGCTATCTATTACCATCTTTACGCCATTTTCTTCTAGTACGAGGTCGTCCTCTTCAGCTTTCTGTTCAAAACCCATTCCATATGAAAGGCCTGAACAACCGCCGCCTTGAACATACACTCTAAGAAACTCTGGCTTGTCTGCTTCCTCTTTCATAAAGGCAATGACCTTTTCTGCTGCTTTTGGTGTAATTGTAAGCAGTTTAGTGGTCTGTGCGTTACTCATGACTAATGTGAGTCTTTTAAATTATAATAAGCTTTTCATACTTGACATATTCGGAATCTCATAAAATAAGACGTTTTTTTCTATTTCTTTGACTTGTTTACAAAAGCAGTCATTCTTTCTGCTCTATCGGGATGAGTAAAACATAATCCCCAAGTGTATAACTCCAAGGCAAGTCCTGTATCAATATCAGAGTTTCTGCCTTTGTTAATGGCAATCTTTGACATTCTTACCGCCATTGCAGAATTTTGTACTATCATCTTTGCCATGTTGTTTGCTTCCTCGGCAAGCTTTGATAATTCAACTACTTGGTTTACAAGACCAATTTCTTTTGCTTCATCTGCTTTTACCTGTCTGCCAGTATAGATCAATTCTTTTGCTTTTGCAATTCCTACAATTCTTTGCAATCTTTGTGTTCCGCCCCATCCTGGACAAACTCCTATGGTTACTTCGGGTTGACCCATCTTTGCAGTGTCTGATGCAATTCTAATATCGCATGCCAAAGCAAGTTCACATCCTCCACCTAATGCAAATCCATTCACTGCGGCAATTGTTGGTTTGCTACAATTTTCAACTGTGAAAGTTAAAAGATGTCCTGTCTTTGCATATGTTTCTGATTCAATTGGTGTAATAGTAGACATGTATGCAATATCTGCACCTGCAGAAAATGCCTTGTCACCTTCTCCTGTAAGTATGATTACTTTTATGGTGTCATCTTTGTCAATCTCATTGAAAACGGTGATTAATTCTTTAGCGACTTCGGTATTCATTGCATTGTATTTGTCAGGACGGTTTATCTTTATGGTTGCAATTCCGTCTGATTTTGAGACAGTAACTAGTGACATAAAAAAACTCCAATCTACAGGAAATTAAACGTTGTCAGAAGGTTTGTGTTTTCCCCACTGATGTAGTGCGGATGCAACTGCCACCCATGTTCTAATGTCATCATAGACTGGAACATTGTGTTTTTCAATCATATCTGAAACCTTTTTTGTGTACGGACCGCCATTTCCACCAACTATGACTGGTTTCTTTCTCTGTTTTGAAAACTCGCCAAGATAATCAATGATTGTTTCCTCTAATGGATCGTCTTGAAATACAAACCATGGCATGATGATATCCACATTGGGATCTTCCATGAATTTTTGAATTGTATACCTGTAATCGTCTGCATTTGCTCCACCAGTTACATCTACTGGGTTTCCACTTCCAATAACATATGTTGCTGGATAATGAGCCTTCATTTCTTTTACGGTATTTTCTGTTACCTTGGCAAGCTCTAACCCAAATCTTTCAAAATGATCTATTGCCCCAATCATAGGTCCTGCGCCGTTACTTACAAGACCAATTCTACCGCCTTTTGCAGCTGGTTGCCATGCAAGTGCCTTTACTGCACCTGCAAGTTCTTGATAACTGTCAACTGAAATTATTCCAGCTTGTTTGAATGCTCCCATGATTATTGCATTAGAGCCTCCCAATGATCCTGTATGTGATGCTGCCTGCTTTGCTCCTAATGTTGTCCTGCCGCTTTTCCAAATTATAACTGGTTTATGTTTTTCTGCCATTACACGTTTTGCGGTCTCTATGAATTTGCGACCATCACCAAACCCTTCTACATACAGAGCAATTACTTTGGTTTGAGGATCGCTTGCTAGATACCAAATCATATCTGCTTCGTCTACATCTGATCTGTTTCCATAGCTTACCATCTTTGAAAGACCAAAAGTATCTGCAGTTTCCAAAAAGCTGATTCCCATAGTTCCACTTTGAGATAATAATGCAACAGGTCCTAGTTTAGCTCTTACCATTCTTTCCTGTCCCTGAAATGCACAATCTAGTCTATTTGCAGCATTAAACATGCCAATACAATTTGGACCAATTATTCTAATTTTATGCAATTCGGACAAACGCTTTACTTCTGCTTCCATTGCTGCTCTATCACCACCAAGTTCTTTTCCACCACCTGATACGATTACAACATTATGGATTCCTTTTTTTGCACATTCTTCTAAAACTGGTGCTGTAATGGAGAGATCTACACAAACTACTACCAAGTCTACCTTATCTGGAATTGCAGATAATGATGGATAACATTTGAGCCCCAAAATTTCCTCTGATTTTGGATTTATTGGATATACTTTTCCTTTGTAATCATGTTTTGCAATACTGTCTAAAACAGAGTTGCCAATTTTTCCTGGAGTTGCCGATGCTCCGACTAATGCAACTGATTGTGGCGTGAAAAATGTCTCCATAAACTGTGCATTTGGTTGTGCTTTAGAAATTGCATCTTTTTTGAATTCTTTTCTTAAAAGTATCTTTGCATCAACAACATAGTATGATTTTGGATACACCACAATTGGGTTAAAGTCAATGCTGTCAAAGTAGCTTGCATTATCAGTTCCAATCTTTCCTATCTGAACCAGTGCCTTTGCAAGCATGTTTTGATCTATGGGTTTACTTCCTCTGTATCCTTGCAATATTTTTGCACCTTTTAATTCCTCAAGCATAGACTTTGCATCTGTAATTGTAATTGGAAGCATTCTAAATGCAACATCTTTGAATATCTCAGTTAGCACTCCACCAAGGCCTACCATTATCACTGGACCAAACTGTGGATCGTTTTGAAGACCAACAATAAGCTCTACTCCCTGTGGTACCATCTTCTCAAGAAGAATTCCTTTTAGGTGAACGCCTTTTTTCTTTGAGAGCCTTTTGTACATGTCATTGAAGGCCTGTTTTACTTCTTTTTCATTTTGTAGTCCAACCTTGACTCCACCAACATCTGTTTTGTGAAGAATCTGTGGAGAAACAACCTTCATTACAAGAGGATATCCAAGCTTCTTTGCAGCCTTTGTAGCTTCTTTGGCAGAGTTTACTAGAGCATATCCTGGTACTTTGATTCCATATTTCTTTAAAACTGCTTTTGAAAGATCCTCTGTGATTACCTTGTGATCTGTAGTGATTGTTTCTTCAAAGACTTTGGTAACTGTACTCAATTTGAAAGCTCCATTGCTTTATTGATACAATTTAAAAATTTTTGTAGTGTTGTTATATTTAGTAATCTTGCCATAACAGATCCGAAAGTCTTCTCGTCATTATATTAAACTTTTGTCATAGATTGTATTTTGATTTGAAATTTTGATAAAAGACTTTCATGTTGTTTTGTATTGTTTCCATGTTTTCAGGTATCTTTCTGATTATCTCTTCTGGATCAATATATGGTGTCTTACTTAGCTCATCCTTTGATTTTTCTAGCCATAATCTGATTGTTTGTTCATCTACTTCTAGGTGGAACTGTATTCCTACAGCACTACCTATCTGAAACGCCTGATTTTGATAATCTTTAGAGTGAGCTAGCCTTGTGGCATTTTGGGGCAAGTCAAATGTGTCTCCATGCCAATGAAACACTGTGGCAGGACTCTTGATTCCAGAAAATAGGCTGGATCCGATGTTATCAAACTCTATGTCATGGTAGATTCCTATCTCTTTTTTATTTCCAGCGTATACTTGGGCACCAAATGATTTGGCAATAAGCTGGGAGCCAAGACAAATGCCAAGTAAAGGAATCTCTCTTTTTACTGCATCTCTTATCAATTCCATCTCTTCTTTTAGATACGAAAGATCGTCATTTGCACTTTCGGGGGCGCCTAAAATTATGACTGCAGAATGGTTTATCTCTGGAATTTTTTCTTTTTTGGTAAAAATTATACTAGTTTTAAATCCGTCTTCTTCTAGGAGTTTGCCTAGATT
>JBOGQR010000115.1:0-4563 GCA_050749225.1 Nitrosopumilaceae archaeon
TCCAAGTACATCCGGTGGTAGCGTCACAACATCAGCCCCAATCTTTGCAGCATCAACAACATGCATTGGATGCCTAATACTTGCAACTAAAATTTGTGTATTAAATTTGTAATTTTGGAATACTTCGCGTATCTCTTTTATCAAATGCATGCCATCTTGTCCATTGTCATCTAGTCTTCCTATAAATGGGCTAACATATTTTGCACCAGCTTTTGCAGCTAATATAGCCTGATTTACTGAAAATACCAACGTTACATTAACTGGTATTCCTTCGTTGGTTAAGATCCTACAAGCCTTTAGACCTTCTGAAGTCATTGGGCATTTAACAACTACATTGTTTCCATATTTGCGCAGTTTGTGTCCTTCATCAACCATGCCCGAAGTTTCTGTACTTACAACCTCCAAGCTAACGTCACCTTTAACTATTCTTACAATTTCTTCCATTGTTTTTTGCGGATCACCACCTTCTTTTGCTAAAAGTGAAGGGTTTGTAGTAATACCGTCAACAAGACCCATTTCATTGTACATTTTTATCGCAACAAGGTTTGCAGTGTCAAGGAATATCTTCATCTGGTTTTACTCCTGATATCTTTCACAGAATTAGCTATATTAATTGATGTAATACCATGTTTTTGTAGTAATAGTGGAACTTCACTATCTCGTGCTGATTCACCAAATTTATCCTGAACTCCGATTCGTCTCATTGGTACAGGATATGTTTCAGTAACTACCTCTGATACAGCTGAGCCAAATCCAGCAAGCACATTATGTTCCTCACATGTTATAATCCCTCCAGTCTCACGTGCAGCTTTTTCTATTAGTGACGAATCAATTGGTTTGATTGAGAACATATCCAAGACTCTACATGAGATACCATCTTGTTTAAGAGAGTCTGCAGCCTCCAGTGCCATTTGAACCGTAATTCCACACGCTGCAATAGTACAATCAGAACCATCTCGTAATACAATTCCTTTTCCAATTTCAAATTCCTGTGATTCAGAGTGTATTAGTGGAGTTTTTGATCTTGCCATCCTCATATAAAATGGACCATGAATTTGTGAGATGATCCAAATCAATTTAGAAACTGCGATAGTATCAGCCGGAATCAAAACGTGTACATTTGGAATTACTCTCATAATTGCAATATCTTCAATTTGTTGATGAGAACCTCCATCAGCTCCAACACTTAAACCTCCATGTGAAACTACCATTTTTACATTTAGTCCTTTTTTGCCATTTCGTGACGGATATGCTATCGCGTTTCGTATTTGATCAACACACCGACCAGGCAAAAATATTGCATATGTACTAGCAAATGGGACCTTGCCTTCATTTGCTAGACCAGCTGCAATGGAAACTAGGTTTGCTTCAGCTATACCTACATTAAAAAACCTATTTGGAAATTTTTTCCCAAAGGGTCTTGTCTTTAATGAATCAGTAGTATCAGCACCTACTACTACCACATTGGGATTTTCTTCTCCAATTTTGATAAGAGTATCTCCATACACAGTACGCATATCTGTCATCTCAGTCATACAAAATTTGCCTCCTTTGCAATTTGTAGTAGTTCTGATTTTTTCCTACCTACTTCGTGTAAATCTATCCATTTGTTTACAAGATCCGTATCGCCAAGACTATGTGCCTTTTGTATCAAGAGTTTTCTTCGTGCATGCAGGATTTTCTTTCTAAATTCATTTATGGTAGCCCTGACATCTTTTTGACCAATTATAGCACTCCCACCTACAAAGACTCGCGCCCCATCTAAAAAGCAAGATTCCACGTTTGAAAGGTCGACACCACCATCGGCTTCTATAAACCCCGAAAAATTTTTTTCTGCTAGCAATTTGACAATCTTCTGAGTTTTCTCGTGAGATGATTCAATGTATTTTTGTCCTGATTTTCCAGGAATTACCGACATGAGTATGAGTTGATCTAGTTCAGAGATGAATTTATCAGTCCATTGTGGAAGTTCAGTATCAGGGTTTATTGCAAGTCCAACACTGACTTCATTCGTTCGCAGTATATCATGAATTTCACCAAAACTTGATTCATCACATACTTCAGCGTGCACCGTGATAATATCACTTCCAGCTTCAACATAATCTCGAACATGTTTTACTGGATCAGATATCATCAAATGGGAATCAAATGGTATTGGAGTGATTGGTCTTAGTTCTTTTATCTTGTTATGATCAAAAGTCTTGTTTGGAACAAACAAGCCATCCATCACATCAAGATGAATGAAATCAGCACGTCCTTGAGCTGCTCGTTTTACTTCATTCTCTAGATTTGTCATATCACCTGCAATTATTGATGGAGCAATTAGAAACTGACAATCAAGTTCAAGATCAATAATAGGTGCAATTTTTGGATTTGGTGCAACTCCATGCCATTTTGGATTGTCTTCCATGTGTTCAACACCTTTTCCTTTGACAGTACGAGATACAATTATTGACGGTGTTCCTTTAGTTTGTTGAGCAGATCTGATTGCTTTGATTATTTGTTCAATTCGATGGCCATCTATTTCTAAAACATTCCATCCAAAAGATCTCCATTTGTCTCCTGTCTTCCATCTTGCAGCATTTTTCCACATCTCTGAAATGTCATCGCCTGTTAGCTCTTCATCAAGCGGCATTACTCTTTCGGTATAATCATCTTGTTGTATGAAATTTCTATCCAAAAACGCCGTAATGTTATCAAGTTTGTATTTAGATGCAGTCATAGCAGCTTCCCAAACTTGTCCCTCATCTGATTCACCATCACCTATGATAGTATAAATTCGGTGAGTCTTTCCATCAACTCTTGCGGCAAGTGCCATACCTATAGAAAATGAGAGACCAATGCCCAAGGAACCCCCACAGAACTCTACTCCAGGACACTTAAAGTCAGGATGACCTTGTAGTCTGCTTTCAAATTTTCGTAGAGTTTCAATTTCTGATTTGTCAAAGTAACCAGCAACTGCAAGGTTAGAAAAAAGTCCTGGTGACGCGTGTCCTTTTGAAAGAACTAATCTATCCCTATCTTCCCATAATGGATTTTTTGGATCATATCTTAGAAATTTGAAAAATACACATCCCATAATTTCTGCCATTGAAAATGAACCCCCTGGATGACCAGAACCTGCAGTAGCAGTTCCTATTATGACAAGTTTGCGGGCTTCACGAATCCTTTTTAATATATGATAGTAGTTTAGGCCCATGTCTTTTCCAAAATCTGAAGTATAGTTACATTCAAAGCTAAATACATATTCATCATTTTAGCACATTTGGAGCAAATAAAAAGTTATTTCACAAAATTTTAATTTGAACGAGTATAAAGAAATGTGTGGATCTTACGAGAGTATTGCCTTTAATGATTTATGATAACAGGTGTTATCTTTGTGCAAAGTTTGCAAAAATTATCAGTATTTTTGCAAAAAAGAAATTCCTCATAGTAGGGCATTATACAGATTTTGGCATGAAAATCAAGGCTGAAATCTTTTCTAACAATTATGATTCAACAAAAATGTTCTGGTTTGTGGTGGATAAAACTGCGTATGGTGGAAGGGCGGCGATACTACCTCTCATTTCACATATTTTAAAGTCCAAAATAAAATCTTCTGTTCAGTATGACATATCATCTTCTTGTGATGCAAGCTGTAAAACACCGAAATCTGTTTTTCTGAGAACAAAAAGCCTCTTTTCAAACAGTGAAAAAATTGTAATAAAATAATGCACCTAATATCCAAATCAGACAATCTTTTATAAATTAATAACCTCGACTGTTTCTGTCCGGAGTAGAATTAGTCGGGTTTCTAAAACCATGTTTTTCCATCATATGGTTTAAAAATCTGATATCGTCAGAGAATTTTTCTCCACAAATTGCACAGTTATTCACAAACTTGTTTTATATCGCGATCTTTTTAGACTTTGTTGTAGAATAGACAGTATGGAAAAAAATCCAAAATTACCAAAGATTTCATTTTCAATCATCCCTAGTCAAGAAGGATACACTATTGCATGTAATGAGATTCCATATCTTTTTACCGACGCTAAAAAAATTGAAGAAATTGATAGAAGTATAAGCAGACTAGTTACAGAGTATATCGAATATTTCCCTCATGATGCGACAAAACGTGGTGTAAGCAGAGAAATTGAAACTTGTGCAATCTGGAAAGCTAGACCTAATAGTGTAGCTTTAGAGTAAAAAGTGCCAGCACTACTGCTTCCCAAGAGCTCTCGCACCTTAGTAACACAGCAGCGACATTAGGTTTGACTTCCGGGTTCGGTATGGGACCGGGTCGGACCCCAACGCTATGGCCGGCTGTAAGATGTTCTGATAATGTTCTGTATTAAGCTTACTTGAGTAGAGATATAAATTAAGAAAAAAGCTCTTAAAGTCTATTGACTCATAGAGTTGCGGTTCTCGATAAGGAATCATGTCAGACAAAAAAATGTGGTCTTGAGTGTATCAAATACTGCCCAATAAACAAATCAGGAGCAGACTGCATAGTCCTTAATGAGGAGACCGCAAAAGCCCAGATTGATGAAAATATTTGCAATGGTTGTGGCATATGTGTTAAGG
>JBOGQR010000116.1:0-4335 GCA_050749225.1 Nitrosopumilaceae archaeon
CTGCTAATTTTGGAACTCCGTGACTTGATTTTGTTAGTTGTTGCAAAATGTTTGTCATTTTCTATTTTAGAAATTGAATTGTATTTAAGCGATTGGATGGTTTATCCAACTCTTACTGTCCTAAAATTAATTTAAATACAATTAGCGATCTAAACATGACTGAAAACAAATGCATCAGGTACTGCGATTACTCTCCAAAGTGGCAGAAAGATATGCGCCTAGTAGATTGCTGAGTTTTGATTCAGTTCATGTATTCAAAACAATGCAACTAATGGAAAATAAGAAAAGAATAAGCCGATCGTTATTGGTGCGTGAACTTGGTCTTGGGGAGGGTTCAGTAAAGACTCTTGTAAAACATATGAAAATGTTAGGCTTGATAGAAAATTCTAATGCCGGAATGTGGGCCACAAATAAGGGGAAAACAGTATATGCAAAATTACATTGTGCAATTCCAAACGAGATGAATATTTTCAAGTGCTCTATTGCATTGGGAAAATTCAACTATGCGGTATTGATAAAGGATGTTGCCTATAACATAAGAAACGGCATTGAACAACGGGATGCTGCTATAAAATTGGGGGCAGTAGGAGCGACCACATTGATATTTAAACATGGCAGACTTCTAATGCCAGATACGCGTGAAGATTTATTGAGAAACAATCCCAAAATACATTCATTGTTCATAAAGAAATTAGAACCTAAAGACAACGATGTGATAATAATAGGAAGTTCTGAGGAAAAGAAAACTGCTGAACTGGCGGCTAAAAGTGCAGCACTTCATACCATTGCAAATCATGAAAAGCACTAAAGCATTCTGAAATTAATCAAACTTTACCCTTGATCATTTGGAGTCAAGATAATTGTTGGTTCAGGTTTTTTAATACTTACATCTGCTTTACTTATTCTACTTTTATAAATTTTAAACTTCTTGCCATTGTCTGATAACATCCATTTATCAACTTTAACAAGTGCTATATCTTCAAGATCTGAAATCTTTTTGTAAACTGAACTAAGCGGAATTCTATGTTCTTCGGATAACTCCATTGCAGTTTTTCCTTGTTTGATTATGGAAAACAAAATCACTCTTGACTGTGCGTCTGCTAGAGCTTCAATAACTTTTTGATTTACATCATATTTTTTTAACTGCGACAACGAATGTTTTTTTTTCAATATTTTTTCAATTAGGATAGCCTAACTATTTAAATGACATGTAAATCATTCTAAGATTTTAGAATGAGTTTCTCGTTTAAATAAAGTTAGCTTGTCCTAATTTGTGATAAAGTGATGGTTAGTGATTGATTACTGGCAGCTCATATTGTTGGGTTCTATAGCGGGATTCACAATTTTTCTAGGTTTGCCAATAGCTACTCTTCAGAATCTTAGTGCTAAAAAGAAAGGATTTCTTAATGCATTTGCACTAGGAATTTTGGTATTTCTTATTATTGATGTTTTTAGTCATGCGTGGGAGTCAGCTGAAGGCTCTGCAACTGCTGCATTTCAAGGAAAGTCTTCATGGGGAGATACCATATTGAATCTTTTTGCAATGTTTGGCGGTATTGCAATCGGTCTTTTAGGATTAGTGTTGTATGAAACAAAAATGCTGAAAAAGTCTTTTCCGCAAATACTTTCTTTGGAAAATCTGAAAATAGGTGATGATCATCTACACCAACTATTCCATGAGGCAAATGCATACAAGCTTGCTATGATGATTGCAATAGGAATAGGTGCTCATAACTTTAGTGAAGGATTGGCTATAGGTCAGTCATATATTGCAGGAGAAATAGGGTTGGCAATACTTTTGATAATTGGATTTGGTGCACATAATACTACTGAGGGTTTTGGAATCGCCGGACCTTTGACTGGTCTTGTTAGCAAACCAAAGATTCGATTCATAATTTTGGCAGGCCTGATTGGTGGAGGGCCTACATTCATTGGTACTATATTGGGAAGTTTATGGGATTCTCCATTTACATACATATTGTTCTTATCAATCGCGGGTGGTGCATTGATCTATGTTTCAATGTTAATGTACAATTCAGGCAGAAAACAGACTACAAACGCAGTGATGATGATGGGAATATTTTTTGGATTATGTGCTGGCTTTCTTACTGATTTGATTATTACCTTTAGCGGCGCATAAAATACTCAAGTAGTAATTTTTGTAAGTTGGTTTTCTTTTTCAGCATTCTTGATTTCTCTAGCTATCCTTCTTCCCATACTCATTGGTTCATTGTAAAGGAATGTCGAATAAGGTGATCCATCAACATACAAATTTGTGCCTGCAACTATTCGTGCAGAGAATTCAAACGTGGTAAATTTCCCATTATCATCATAAACTCCTTCTAAACAAAACGGACCGTTCATTCCAGGAGGAACGAGTCTTTTTGCGGCATCAACAAAACGTTCGCCCATAGAATAGACTTCATCAAGAAGTGATTCTCTTAAGACCAATGGGCTATTTCCAATTACATTAAAAGATGGAACTAAATCGACGTCAATTTGTTGTGGGGCTGGAATTCTTCCAAGACCATCAATATCTGATTCATATCTTCTATCTACTCCAAAGAATTCCAATTCACCAGTCAACGGTGAATAAAAATATTGAAGATATGCTGATACACCAAATGCATATTCTTGGAGATAAAGATCATTATCTCCATTAATAATACCTTGAGAGATTAACTTGTCACGTTTTTTGTTATAGTCTTTTTCATTTGTAGTTAAAAAATACCCTTTACCTCCAGCTGCACCATGTCTTTTTGCTATTACTAATGTGCTGATATCATTTGGATTTGGGATTGTTTTTGGAACATTAAGTTTTGATTCAATCATTAGTCTTTCTTTCATTTTTCTATCTGATTCCCATCTGAGGATCCATTTGTTACCAAAAATCGGAATTTTAATTGATTCTATTTGTGATGAATTCATTTGAGAAATAAGCGTACCATGTGGAATTATTACTGTATCTTCATCTTTTAGCTGTGAAAAGCATTTTTGCTCTGACACTTCTAAAAATGAATCAACCAGTATCAGTTTGTCTATGAATTTAAATCTACGATAAAGGTGCTCACGTTTTTTTTCACATACAAGCAAAGTCCTGAATCCCTCATCTTTTGCTCCCTTTAAGACCTGTAATGCACAATGAGAACCAAGGGTAGCTATTGATGTCATCTATAATTTTCTTTACAGGCAGCTCTTTATGAAAGTTCCATGCGGAAGCTTGAAACAAAAGAAAATACATCGTCAATTAATTCCATTGATAATTCTGATCTTGAACTTTCAGGAATAGCTTTAAGAATAAAATCTATGACCGATTGGTTTTGAGTAATAGTACCTTCTTGTAATTTTTGTGAGTACAAAACAATTGCATTTGATATTAAAATGATGATCTTCTCTCTACTAGCAAGTGTCAATAACATTGCATATGCCTGTTAATTTATAGAGGTTTTGAAGCGATCTAACATCAGAAAAATCACTGTTAAACTAATTTCTATCATAAAGTCCATATATTATTAATTATTAATATTCAA
Organism: Nitrosopumilaceae archaeon; assembly: GCA_050749225.1. GTDB lineage: Archaea > Thermoproteota > Nitrososphaeria > Nitrososphaerales > Nitrosopumilaceae > TA-20. The sequence continues at coordinate 3,531 of JBOGQR010000116.1, forward strand.
AAGTAGATTAGATTGGAAAAATTAGTGTACGGTAACAGTCCAAAATTAATTGCTATAAAAGATAAATCTATCATTTCCTTAATTCTTCATTCTTATGCTGATGAAGACAAGAAAAAAATTCTAAATACAACAGTCAACAAACCGCGCATAATTTTAGATATCATAAGTACGTGCAAACTCCCACAAACATCTTCTTACCGAAAAATTAACTCACTTATACAAAATGGCTTGTTAATTCCAGATGGCGAAATTTCAAGAAAATATGGAAAAATAGTAACAAAATACGTTTCCTTGTTTGAAAATCTAGAAATTAACATTATACAAAATAACATTAGTGTTAAAGCAAAACTCAGTGAAGATGCATGTCAAGCTATTTTTCGTATGATGCGTGAAAAAATTATGACCTTTAAAAAAAATAATGCACCAAATTTAAAAAATTATCACATAGTTGAAACAGAATCTATCTTGGTATCTTCTAATTCCATGATACCATTTCTTATAAAAGAAGGAATAATCAAAGTTTAAAATCATAGGGTTTTTGTCACAAAAAAAGTTGACAACTCTTTTTTAATCTGAATCAGGATATGTTATGCATACCAGACACAGGTATGTGGTTTAACTTGCTGGGAGGTACTCTCAACAAGAACCACCTTTTATCCCCCTCATCTTTATGCTATTTAGTTCAAAACTTTACTTCACATTCAAAACATAAATTAACACTAACTAGAACAGATTTGATGAAAAGGTTTGACAGAAAACAATCTTGGAACTTGGCGTAGAACAATTTATTCAAACGAGATCAACC
>JBOGQR010000117.1:0-4327 GCA_050749225.1 Nitrosopumilaceae archaeon
CATATATGTATTGGGCAGAGGGATTCATTATGCAATTGCATCAGAGGCATCACTAAAGCTAAAAGAGCTTACCTACATACATGCAGAAGGTCTTCCTGGCGGAGAGTTAAAACACGGACCCTTGGCACTAATGGATTCTAACGTCTTTGTAATAATAATAAATCCTAATGATTCCACTTATGTTGATACTTTAGCAAGCGCCCATCAAATAAAAGCTCGTGGTGCAAAAATAATTGGAATCTCTGACAAACCAAATGAGATATACGATTACTGGATAGAAATACCAGAAATTAACGAAGCATTATTTCCCCTTATTGAGATAATTCCAATTCAACTCTTGGCATACTATGCTGCTCTTGAAAAGGATACAGACCCAGACTATCCAAGGAATTTAGCAAAGTCTGTTACTGTGAAATAACTCTATTGTATTCTCTTTCTGTTAATAAGAGTAATTTTTCTGATCCAATACCGGTCTTTAACATGCACGCAATTGATGCGCCTCCAGCTCCAGCACCTTCCTTTACAAATCCTTCGGCATAAGATCGTAGTCCAGAAATTTTTGATTCACCTAGTTTTAGTTTTGCAACAAGTATTGGAATATCAGAGATTTGTTTTATTAATTCCACAAGGTTTGCTGTCTTATCATTTATGATGTATGAAGTGGTTCCAAGTGCAGTGTTTGTTTCGTTAAAACCAATATGTTTTGCAAACGCTAGAACTGCTGCCATTTGTGTGCCCCCTGCCAAAATTACATTTGTAGATTCTGAGGCGGTACCAAGTATTCCTGCAACAGTAGGAATCATTGGATCACCTAGTTGTGAAATAATATCATAAGGATCTTTAGATTCTAGTCTTTTTAATGCAGATTGTACCATTTGTTTTTTTAACATTATAGGATTCTCAGGCATGCTACTGCTCACAGTAGCTTGTATCCCAAACCCAGTCATTACAGCAAGAGCTGTTGTAGTGCCACCAGGAATACTTTCACCGATAATTAGACAGTCGGTTGAAGCTCCAAGTGACCTTCCTATGATTCTCCCATATTCAACAGCCTTTTTGACAGAGTCTTGATCAAGTCCTGGTTCTTGTGCGATATTTTTTCCTGACTCTAAACCAAGTTCTAAACATGGTAGTTTTGGAACAATCTTGCTTCCTGCATTGACAATAAAGTTTGGGATGCTTGCAGCTTCTAGTGCAGTTTTAGTAAGTAGGGCAGGAGTAGGTTTACCGTCAGGAGTCATAGGTATCTCATCAATGGATTTGCAGTAGCCATAATGAAGAAATTCGGCATCAGCAGCAGCAGTAAACTTTAGCAGTTCAGGATTTGCCCCAGCAATAGTAATTCCAGGTATTTCGCACGTGGCAGTATATGAAATAACCAGCGAGAATACAAATTTTTTATTTTCAACTCTTTTTACAAAATCAATTCCTCTTTGTATATTTCCTAAAATTTCTATATCTTGCAATTTTCATTCACTATTCATAAATTCGAGAAATTCTTGTTCTGTTCTGGGTTGTAAAACAAAATTTGTCTTCTTTTCTTTTCCTAATGTAGACGATGGATAGCTTCCATAGTTATGACCTGGATAAAGAATTAATTTTTCATCCATTTTATGAAGAATATCAAACAAACTATGATAGAGTTCTTTTGCACTTCCGCCAGGGAGATCAACCCTGCCACAATTACCAACAAAAAGCGTATCACCTGTAAAAATTTTCCCATCACCAACAAGACACATACTGTCCTTTGAATGACCCGGGGTATGAAAGACCGTAAGCTCCGAATTTCCAAATTTTATTTTATCACCATCTGATACTGTCAAGTCATTCTTTAGCGAAGAAGCATTATGTTGTATTATTTTTGCATTCGTAATTTTTGTCAGATATTCATTACCTATTGTATGATCAAAATGGTGGTGTGTATTTACAATGTATTTTACCTTCAGATTATTCATTTCGATCACTTTTTGGATTTCCTCAAGGTCCCATGACGGATCTAAAACTATAGCAGCATCAGTATCTTCATCCTCTAGAATGTAGGTAAAGTTCTGCATATTCCCAACCTGTATTTGATGGACTTTCATAGTACACCAACCTCAGCTTCTGGTGGTATACCAATTTTTTCAACTAGAATAGTTCCACACATGTCTTTTCTCTTTGGCATCCCTACTTTCATTTTATGAAATGTTATAGTTACATCAGCTTTGACACACTTGTCGCTTGTATTTCCAGTATCTGGATCAAGACCTGATGGAATGTCTATTGCAATCTTGAATACCTTTAGTTTGTTTATAGAATCAATTGCTGATGCATATGGTTCTCTAATTTTTCCAGAAATTCCTGTTCCCAAAATTCCATCAACAACAACATCTGCGTTTAGATCAAGATCGCTAACATCAGATGCAATTACCAAATCTATTGAATTCATTTTTTCAAGTATCGTCCAATTTATCCTAGCTTCATCGGTTTTTATTTTGTTTGGATTTCCAAGCAATAACACCTTGACATCAGACCCAAAACCAGCCAAGTGTCTTGCAACTACTAAAGCATCGCCACCATTATTTCCGAGTCCAGCAAAAACAAGGATTTTTTTTGACGAAATGTCTGGGAATTTTTCTGATAAATATCTTGCAACAGATGCTCCTGCATTTTCCATCATGAAACTTCTTTTAAATCCCATTTGATGACCGTTTTCCTCTATCTGCATCATTTGTTTGACTGTTATATCCATACGATAACTCAAAAATAATGTCAAATAAGGGCTTTACCAAACGACTTTATTCTAGTTTTTTATCTATTTTTCCATGTCGTTAAAGAATGTCAAATCATCACTATCTAAAATATCAAAATCATTAGAGAGTGTTCAAAGCTCACGTGAATATATCATCAAGAGAACTCGTGAAGTAATTATCTTATGCAGTCAAGCAATAATTTCTATTCATAAATTAGACATAACAGATGGAAAAGAGAAAGCAGTCAAAGCAAAAAAATTGCTTGATGAAATAAGAAAGAAATCAAATTCAGAATTGTATAGACATATCATGATATCAGAGCAAGAACTTGTTGAAGCATTTGCGTTTCTTGCAATAGTACAAAAATCAGAAATACCTTCTGCTGAATCACTGGGAGTAAGAGGAGAATCATACATACTTGGTTTACTTGATTGTATTGGCGAACTAAAAAGACTGGTTTATGATTCTATAAGAGCAGGAAAAGCTAAGGACGCAAGTAAATTCTTTGAAATAATGGAAAATCTCTATCTTTTCTTGTATCCCTTTGCTATCTATGACAAATTAATAAATGAAACCAGAAGAAAGCTTGATGTTAATAGAATACTAATTGAGGATGCAAGAGCTGCAGTAACTGAGGAAATAAGACGTTCTGCACTCATTGATTCAATTAACAATTTTAAAAAGTGATTTTGAAATTAATTAGGGATGGTGTAATTTCCCCAGACATTATACACATATCTAGACTGTTCCGTGTCATTTAGAGATACGGCAGTAAAGTAATCACTTGCAGGAAATAGCCTGTAATCCGTACCATTGTGTTGTATCACAGTAACCGAGTGAACTACTACTGCATCTGTTTGAAAATCTGCAGGTATTATATTGTAAAGATCACATGTTTTTAAAAATCTCTTAAACTGATCACCAAACTTTACGAAGCAGGTAGTTTCAAGATTCCAATCAGTTACTTTACCAAGATAGACAGTGTAATTTCCAGAAACTATTGGTTCCCCTGAGATAGATCTTGCATATGTGACAGTTTGAGGAATGTTTACCATCAAAGTTGAACTAGCTAACCCTGTGCTGTAACCATCCTTTGTGACAACCGCGTTTATCATATAATACCCAGGTAAAATGGGCAGTACTGATTGATATTTGAAATTACCAAACTGGTCAGTAGAAGTCGTAACCACTTCTTTTGCAAATGTAATTTTGACATGAGCCCCCTCAATGGGTTTACTTGCTTCATCAGTAACTGTTCCTGTTATAACTGGAAATTCAGAATATTCAATTGGTGTTTTTTCTGGTTTTACTGTAACAACAAGATTCCAAATCAAATATGATTCGGACACATGAACGTTTGATACTATCAACAACATTCCAAGTATTATTCCGGCAAGTATAATTTTCAACAAAAATTTGTTTTAGTTTCGTTTGTTAAGATCCGACATCTACTACTTTTACCAAATGAGTCAAATTTGATTTGTTTTGAAAAATTTTCTAGTGCGGGAGAAGGGATTTGAACCCTCGAAATCCTAAGATACTAGCCCCTCAAGCTAGCGCCTTTGGCCAGGCTGGGCGACTCCCGCATTATGCAA
>JBOGQR010000118.1:0-4320 GCA_050749225.1 Nitrosopumilaceae archaeon
ATTGTACAGCATTTACCTCTAATCATTTTAGCTTTTGTCGTGGTATTGACTGCAAGAGCTGCTTCTATCTATCCATTACTCACTGTAATCAACAAATTCACAAAAGAAAAAATCCCCACGACTTGGAGACATGTAGCAATGATTGGTAGCATGCGGGGGGCATTATCTGTAGCTCTAGTTGGTACACTTCCAGAAAGCGACTTTAAAGAAACACTTCAAACAATAACATTTGGCGTCGTCCTTGGTTCTTTAATTATTCAGTATCCTATGCTTGCCAGATATGTTAGAAAAGCATTTCAAGGCAACACCGTTACAGAAAATAAATTATAAAAATTTTATTCTCAATTATGAGTTATCTAAAATCAAGATATGTTGATTAATTAGAATTTTGATCGATTAATTTTTAAAATTATTAAATACGGGCACTAGTAATACAAGGACATATGATGCTTACTCCAAGGGAAATTGACAAGATGTATATTTTTATTGTAGCAGAAATTGCTCGCAAGAGAAAAGTAAGGGGATTGAAGTTAAACTATACTGAAGCCGTAGCGCTCATCGCAGATCATATAGTTGAGGGAGCTAGAGATGGAAAATCGGTATCAGAATTAATGAGCTCAGGAAGGAAAGTGTTAACAAAAGATGATGTGTTACCTGGTGTACCTGAATTAATTAAGACAGTGCAAACTGAAGCAACCTTTGATGATGGAACTAAACTTGTTACAGTTCATGATCCTATAGTATAGCAATGATCCCAGGAGAATATTTCCTAAATGATATGCCTGTTATTGCAAATAAGGGCAAGAAGACAACAAAGATCAAGATCAGTAATTCTGGAGACAGACCAGTACAGGTAGGTTCTCATACACATTTTTTTGAAACTAACAAGGCTCTTGTTTTTTCTCGCGAGAAAGCATATGGTTATCATTTGAATATCCCAGCAGGCACATCAGTGAGATTTGAACCTGGTGACACAAAGGAAGTTGAACTAACAGAATATGGGGGTCTAAAAATTGTATACGGATTTAACGGTCTTGTGAATGGCAAACTCATTACTAGAAAACAGACAGCGCTCAAAAAAGCACAAAAAAAGGGATTCAAAGGTGTTGATCAGAAATGACATTGATAATTCCTAGAAAACAATATGTCGATCTTTATGGTCCTACTAAAGGTGACAGGGTTAGACTTGCTGATACTGATCTTATAATTGAAATTGAAAAAGATTTTCAGAAGTATGGGGACGAGATAGTTTTTGGTGGCGGTAAGAGTGCTAGAGATGGAATGGGACAAGCAAGTGGCGTTACTAGTAGAAATGCACTTGATCTAGTAATAACAAATGCGATTATTATGGATCCCATTCTTGGAATTATTAAAGCAGACATTGGTATCAAAAATGGATCAATAGCAGGAATAGGAAAAGCAGGCAATCCAAACGTTATGGGTGAAGTAGACATGATAATATCTGCAAACACAGAGGTAATAGCTGGTGAACATACCATATGTACTCCAGGAATAATTGATACCCACATTCATTTCATTGCTCCACAACAAGCAGCAGATGCAATTTGCAGTGGAACTACAACAATGATAGGTGGTGGCACAGGACCTGCCGATGGTACTAAAGCAACAACATGTACTCCTGGTCCTTGGAATATTCACAGAATGCTTGAAGCTCTTGATGACTTGCCATTAAATTTTGGTCTACTAGGGAAAGGAAATGATTCTATGGAACCTGCATTAATAGAACAAATTGCTGCAGGAGCTTGTGGTTTAAAATTACATGAAGATTGGGGCTCTACCCCTGCCACTATTGATGCAGCATTACGTGTTGCAGATAAAACTGACACTCAAGTAGCTATCCACACAGACACATTAAATGAATGCGGTTTTGTTGATGATACGATCGAAGCAATAAGTGGAAGAACAATTCATACTTATCACACTGAAGGAGCTGGCGGTGGACATGCACCAGATATTATGAAAATAGCAGGTAAGAAGAACATTCTTCCTTCTTCTACTACTCCAACAAGACCGTTTACAGTTAATACTCTAGATGAACATATTGATATGATGATGGTTTGTCATCATCTAAATCCCTCTGTAAGAGAGGATGTGGCATTTGCAGAGTCAAGAATTAGAGGTAAAACAATAGCTGCAGAAGATGTACTACATGATATCGGTGCTCTAAGTATGTATTCTTCTGATAGTCAAGCAATGGGCCGAGTTGGAGAAGTAAGCATCAGAGTATGGCAAACAGCTGATAAAATGAAAAAAATGTCTGGCAGATTACCAGAAGAATCTGGAGATAATGATAATCTTCGTGTAAAAAGATATCTTTCAAAAATTACCATCAACCCAGCAATAACACATGGAATCTCCGATTATGTTGGTTCTTTAGAACCAGGAAAATTAGCTGATATAGTAATTTGGAGTCCCGAATTCTTTGGTGTAAAACCTAGATTGGTAATAAAAGGTGGATTCATAGCTTATTCGTTGATGGGTGATCCCAATGCATCAATTCCAACACCTGAACCAGTATATTACCGTCCAATGTTTGGTGCGCTTGGAAAGGCAGTACATACTACATCTGTAACTTTTACTTCAAAATTGGCAATACGAAATGGACTAGCAAAAAAACTAGGTTTGAAAAAGAAATTACTTCCAGTCAAAAATTGTAGAAATATTAGTAAGAAAAATATGCTTTACAACAATCTAGTCCCAAAAATAGAGATTGATCCTGAAACTTACAAAGTTACAGTTGATGGAAAACTAGCTACAACAGAGCCATCTCAAAAGCTGTCCATGGCAAGATTATATCATTTGTTTTAGTACAACGGCAAAAATCAATATATTTTTATATTTACGAGTAGAACTTGTCCTATGAATCCTGTTAGTACAAGAGATGAAGTAGAAAAATCTTCTAAGAAAATAGTAGAGACACTATACGGAACTGACATCCAAGATTTCAAAATAAGAGAGTTGTTCGCGCTGCCAGAGAAAGGTCCAAGAACAGCATGGGATGTACAAGTAACATTTCTTTCAAACAAGCAAAAGTATACCGTCGATCTTGAAATTCAAGAAAAGGACGGTCAGGTTACTAATGCTAGATTGATTGACAAAATGGTACCCCTATAGAAAATCAATCCACAAAGTGACGCAATAAACGTCACAGATTCCTATTTTAATCATCTTATTATCAGGTTTAATTTATAAAGTTAAAATTTCTTTTGCAGAATTCAATCTTGTAAAAATATCTTTAAGGAACAGATCAGAAAATCTTTCAAAAGTATTCACACCATATTTCACTTTATATTCTTGCTTTCTTTTTTTGTATTCACGTTTCAACCACACATAGTCAGATTCTTTTAAATTAATATTATAATTTCTAGAATCAGCTTTTGATTCAAACACATTTATCAAAAATAAACTTGCAAATTGAGTAAAGCTAGCAGAGCCATATTTTTTGTTATATTTTTCGTTCAAATTATTGTAATTTTCTTCTAACCATTGTTTGATATCAGATCTCAAAGTTAACGAAGTGGATCTACCTGAAAAATCTAGATCCATGTTATGCATCTTCATTGAATAATCATTACGTTTTATCTCATTCATCATAATTATCAATGCACTTGGTAAAAACATACCAGGAAAAAATTCATCAGTTGCTTTTTGTAACCTTTCAAATATTGTTGGTTTTAGTCCAATAGTTACATATCCTTGACTAGGCATAAGATTATGAGATAGAACAGGCTTTATAATTTTTCAATAGGTAAAAATTACAAACATTACTTTTTTTTAATGTCCTTTATTATAATGAGGACTATCCACGCTGATGCCATCACAATTATCCCCACACCAAGTCCCATAGTAAATGATTGTAGAGGTTTTAGCTGAGTCAAGCCAATACCTAAAATAATCAAGACTACCGCAAGCATATTTTGTTTACTTACCATTAACAAGCATAATAATGACAAATTAATAAGACTTCTAAGAATATTACTTGTCTATTAACAAGTTAAAAAAAAATCTTGTATATAATAAAATTTCTAGGTTAGTTATCAATTAGACAAGAAATAAAACCTTCAATAAACCTAAATAAAACTAGTTTACATGCGTCCCCAATTTTCAAAAGATTCGAGTGAGTTTATTAGTAGAGGAATTTCATTTTCAAAAGAAAATAATTTTAAAAAAGCCATATCTTGCTTTGATAAAGTTTTAAAAATAGATGCAAAAAGTGTTGTTGCATTATTACATAAAGGATTAGCTCTGAGGGAACTTGGGAGAAATGAGGAAGCTATAGTATGTTACGATAGTGTTCTT
>JBOGQR010000119.1:0-4285 GCA_050749225.1 Nitrosopumilaceae archaeon
AAGCCATTGACCCAGTTTTATGTAAACAGGACCTAGTGACACAAAAGTATTGAGAACCTTGCGAGCATTTTTTTGATATCTTTCAACTTTGATATTTTTGCCCTCTTTTCTAACCCACTCTCTCCTGTCTTTTCTTAAAACCAAAATGAGTGGCAAGAGTTTGAGGAAAATCTTTATTGTTCTAAGTTTTGAAATGGTAGATTCCTCCTAAAAATTTCTAATCTTTTTAATAAGAGAATATCCCAGATAGCCAAGCGCAACTGATGCCAAGAGACCTCCGAACAAAGATGTACCTTTTGCAATCTTTGAATTTTTTTGTATTTTATAGATTTGTGATGCAACTTGTTTGCCTCCAACAAATGCTGATGCAAGACCAATCAAGACTTCTGGAGCATCCACTATAAGATGACCAAGTGGATCTTTGCGTGGATCAATCTCATCCACATGGATTAGATACTTGTCTCCGTATTCTCGTATATGTAAATTACCATATCGATATTGTTTGTCTGCACCATTTTTTTGCCCTAGTTTTGTTTCTTCGGCATCTTCAAGCATAAAAGGTCTGATTTCTTTTGGGACCTCAATTTCATCCCAAGTCATGAACAAAAATCACCTGTACTAAATATAACTTTAGCTTGGATTTTTAGCTATTTTCTTTGTGATTGAAAGTTTTGCCCTGCGTACTTTGAATACAACTCCTCCTATTCCAGCAGCTATGGCAACAAGAATGATGAGTTGAAGTTGAGAAGTGTCATTTGTTTGAGGTGCGGGGTTTGTCAAGACTATGGTGTTTTCTTGTGTTATTGTATGTGGTTGCAAAAGCGAATCCTTGTATGTTACAGTAACAACTACCTTATTTTCTCCAAATGATGTACCTGTAAAATCAATTGGTATGTTAAACGGGGTTGGAGCATCAATATCTAAATCCCCAATATACTGAACTGATTTTTTGATCTTTGAATTATCAACTGGATCTATGGTCACAGTAGCAAATTGTCCTTTTATGTTTCCTTGATTTAGAATATTTCCAATAATGTTTTGTTTTCCACCAATATTCATTATGTCTACTCCATAAACTGAGATATCTATCACTGGTCTGATGTATGTGGCAAAGCTCTGCTTTTCGATCACTGTAGAACCATCCTTTGTATACTGGATGTTAACGTCAAAGTTGACAGCTTGATTCGATATATTTTGATCAGCAAATACAGGAATATTCAACACAGTTCTCTCTAGTGGATTTATGTCGTTTATGAACCACCTTGGATCTTGTAGAATCTTAAGATCTGAAGAGCTTGGCACAAGTGTAATGGATATATCAGAGATCTTGGATGGGGAGAGATTTTCTAGTCCAAGAGTAAGATTTTGCATAACTCCCATCATAAGATAAGAAGGGGTTGAGAGTCTGACAACAAACGTTGAGCTTGCAGGTCCTACAATTAGATCGATCATTCTAGAAGTTGTTATTTGATTTCCCTGTCCATCAAAATACATTATACTCAATGGTATATGCAAAGTTTGACCTGTAACATCCTGTGGTACAAAAATATTAAATGAGAATGTATTTGATGACTGGGCAACAACAGTTCCTATGTTCCAGTGGTTTTGATCTATTACAACATTTTGTAAATTAGATGAACCCGTAGTTGAGTTAGATTGCGGATTGAGTGTAATGTCGACGTTGTTAAGGCCTGCTGTACCATCGTTTGAGACTTGAACTGTAACCTGGTTGTTTGATGCAGGCTGTATGAATTGATTTTCGGCTTTCATGTTTAGAATACTTTTTCCTGGAACTTTAAAGTCAAAATCAAAGTAGTTGGTGTGAAATCCATTTTCCCTTACTCTAGAATAGGTTATTTGAACCGTTCCAGTATAGGAATTGACGCTTGTATTTTTATCTACGTTAACAAAGAATGTTAGGAAAAATGAAGAGCCGCTTGTTGCAACTTGAGTATTATCTGCCTCTATCAGACCTGCATTAGCATTGGCAACAGCTGGAGAAAATCCTACAGGCAAACTAAGCAGTCCCTTTATTCCAGCAATGTCCTCTGATCCTACATTTGAGAATACGATGGTAAATGGTACATTCTTGTCACCTGGTTGCACCTCGATTTTGCCTGATGATGTTCCAAAATATGCATCAAGGAATTTTATGTCGTTAAATGCATGTTCAAATGGCGATACCGGTGGTGTAGTAAGTTCTGGAGTACTAGCATAACTCGGGATTATTATTTGTCCTAACAGAAACATGATGGTAGTTATAGCAATTGTTTTGTGGATCAATTTACTGCTGGAACCTCCATCATCTCATCATCTACAATTCTGCCGTCTTTGATCGTAATTATTTTATCAACATCACCAAATTGCGGACGATCATGTGTTACTATTATGAAAGTTTGTCCCAGTTTTCTATTAAGAGACTTCATTAAATCAATAGTTGTCTGTGCTGATAAGGAATCCAAGTTTCCTGTTGGTTCATCAGCTAGAACTATTGCTGGTTTAGTGATAAGAGATCTGCAAATAGCTACTCTTTGTGCTTGACCACCAGAGACTTTGTTTGCATATTTATTCATCTGATTCTCCAAGCCAACTGTCTTTAGTAGTGATTTTGCTTCTTCAACTGCATTAGTATCAGTTCTCTCTATCTGTCTTGGAAGAAGTACATTTTCTAAAACCGTTAAATCTGAAAGTAGGTTTGAAAATTGAAAAACAAATCCAAGTTTAGAATTCCTAAATGATGAAATCTGGTTATCATTTAGATTAGAAGTATCTATTCCATCGATAAAGACCTGACCATTTGTAGGTTTATCCAAAAGCCCTATCATGTTCAATAGTGTTGATTTGCCAGAGCCAGAGCTGCCCACAATTAAAATGAATTCTCCTTTTTTTATGGAAAATGACACATTTTTTAATGCATAGACAGCTGTTTCTCCTTCACCAAATATCTTATCTACATTACGTACTTCTAGAACTGAATCAGCCAAATCGCATAGCCTCCACAGGTTGTAATTTAGTTGCCTTGTATGCAGGATAAATTGATGCCACTATGGCAAGTACAAATGCCAAAATATCCGTCTGTAATATTCCAAGCCAGTTGTAAGTTACTTCTAAGGCCAAGCTGCCTTGAAATGTCAAATGTGTTTCTTTTGCATAAACAGTATACGCTACACCAAAAACTGTACCAAGACCTGCACCTATAGCACCAATTACCATTCCTTGGAAGATGAATATTATCAGAATGTCTTTTCTTTTTGAACCGATCGCTCTCATAATTCCAATCTCACGTGTTTTACTTGTAACTTGCATCATTTGTATGGTTACAACAGCAAAAGCAGAAGACATCATACCAAAATATCCAACCAAATTAATTAATGCAATACCTGATCTGAATCCACTGAGTGTTTGTTCTGCAGATTCTTCAATTGTTTGAGCTTTAAAGTTGTCAGAACGGGTTGGAAATGCACTAAGAAAAAGATCTTTGACTACTTGATCTTTTGTTGGATCATTTAACCTAACCATAATCGATTGGGTTTCATGTGGTCTACCCAATATTTCTCGCAAAGTATCAATGTTCATTATAACACTATTATCAAGACCAACAGCACCAGCAGTCTGCGTAATTCCCACTACGGTAAATCGTCTTAGCTGATCAACACCATTTCTATCTTTGAATTTTAATTTTACACTATCACCTACATGTGAACCTCCAAGATCTCGTGCTACCAAAGCTCCAAGAACAACAGAATTTCTCGAAGATACATACTCTCCAGATCCAACTGTCGTATACATTGTAGATGCTTGTGTATCCAGAACTGGATCTATTCCAATTACAGGAACATCGTAATCTCTAACTGTTTGTCCAGATCCTGTTGCGTTAATTGATGCAGAAGAATCAAGCCGTGGCGCGGCAGCTTCGACATATGGAATTCTTTCAAGCCAGTTTACCAACATTTTATCTGATTTTGTTATGAAATTCTCGTTTCTAGTGATGTAGACATGCCCAAATCTGTAGTTTATTTGGTCACGTATAATCGCATTATACAAACCCTGAAAAATTACAGAGTTTACCTGTACTACCAAAATAGCAATTGAAACCGCAAGACTTGCTGCAATCAGACTACCTTTACGTCTTGTAATAAAACGCAAGCCTACCTTTGCCCTATAATCCATGTAGCTATTGAAATAGTCTAATATTTAATGTTTTAACTTATTTATTATTATAAATACGACAATTATATATTCAAGTTGTATGTTTTATACTAAATATATGGATAAGAGTAGCACA
>JBOGQR010000120.1:0-4273 GCA_050749225.1 Nitrosopumilaceae archaeon
AGATTATTTTTGCCTTTTAACTGCAGAGTCTTTTGCCTTTACAGCATATTTTTCAATATCTTTTTCTAAAGTTTTTGTTAGAACTTTTGTGTCATTTAGTATCTGTGCCATTTTAACATGTTTTGTGCCTTCTTTTTCTTCACTTACAAGATATATTGATTCAATAGCAAGTTCTGCTGCTTCTTCTAATGACATATCTTTTTTGTAATACTTTTCCAAGTATTCTGTTACCTGATCTGAACCAGAACCAATAGCAACTGCATCATACGAGATGTATGTACCACTTGGATCAGTCAGAAATACTGAACTTCCACTCTTATCTATACCGGCAATAATCAATGCTACACCAAAAGGTCTAACTCCAGCATATTGAGTGAATTGCTGACATTGGTCTGCAAGATGTTTTGCGACTGATTCTACCTCGATTGGTTCATCGTAAATCATTCTGTTTGATTGTGAGAAAAATCGCGCATTATCAACTTGTGATCTAGCATCAGGAATATATCCTGCAGCAGCAACTCCAATATGATCATCTACTTGAAATATCTTTTGCGTAATTTCTGAATTTTGTAATTTTCTTGGTTTTTCTTCAACTGCAAGAATTATTCCATCTTTACACTTTATCCCAATTGCAAGTGTTCCACGTCTTACTGTTTCAATTGCATATTCTACTTGGTAAAGTCTTCCATCTGGTGAAAAAACAGTAATTGCTCTATCATAACCTGCAGCTGCTGGTAGCATTTCAATTCTCCTACCTTTGAAGGTTTAATTTAAGTCTATACAGGTACCGATCATGCATTTTGAGATCTCATTTCATGGTCACAAAAATATTAGATCACTTCATCCAAAAACAATTGAGATAACAACAGAACCAGATCTTACATTAAATGGAGATTGCATCATTGGAGTGGAAGCATCTTGCGGTTGCAATGACATACCAGAACAAATGAAAAATCTTATGCGAAATTCTAAATCAGAAATTTTATTTACAATTTCAGTAAAAGATATTTTCTTTAAAGTCAAAGGCAACGGTCATGAGAATTTGATTTTAGCAAATCCTCATGATATAGTAATTAGAAAAAGCTCTTTTATCTGCCCACGCACATTGGCAATTCATTGTGATTTGGCTTCAGATTCAATTCCGCGCCAAATGATCAAGATTCTACAGGATCCAGATTCAAGAGGAATTTTTGCTATTGATGTAAACTAGGGCAATTTACTTTTCTGCAATAAATTAGAACCGTGGTTTTCTAGTACTTTTGTCAGTGCTCTATTCACTATTTCCATTAAGAGATATTGATCATAGTTTTGTTCTTCACCAGTACGTTTTTCTGGATTTTTCTTTTTTGATTTTGACATATTGTTTTGAATGATATTTTTTATTATCTTTTGCATTATTAATGATGTACTAGTTATTGTTTTAGAATAATCAGAATCAAAGTTTGGAGGTATATCATATCCCAGAAGTTTAATTGACGTTCCATAAGATTTCATTACTGCCCCACGAATTTCTTCCATTTTGACAATTTCCACAAGACCTGCACGTTTTAAAACATCCAGATGATGTCTAATGGTAGTTGTAGCTTTATTGTAACCGATTTTGTGCAATTCTTCCACTATTTGTTCTGCTGAAAACTGTCTACGGTATAGAATTTGCAGTATCTTAATTCTTGCAGGATCATCTAGTGCTTTTGCCTGTTCTACGTTAGTTGTGACAATTCGATTTATTTTGATTTCTTTTTGGAGTAGTGTCGACATTTCCTCCTTTGGTTTGTAATTAGTACTAAAACATCACAACATCATATTTGTTTAGCCAGTACGTTACTTTTTTTTATGTTACTAAAAATATGAGTATAGTTTTTAAGAAAATTGTTATTCTACTATAAAGAACATCATATATTGATTAAAATAGTATTATAATTATTAATATGATATTATTATCATATACATAGTACTATTACAAAAATGCCAGGAAATTTTGTAAAAAATAACATTTTGGGAAATTCTGGTCATTAGGACATTGAACGATGAACAAAATAAGAAATTTTAAGGTTCGGTCTAAGTTGAAATTCGAGTTAAAGTGAGTGACCCGCGATGCGTTCGTATGCAGTTACGTATCTAGACGACATTTCTTGCGATAGTTCTGATGGCAATTCTGGTGCAATTGGTTCTTTACCAGCATTTCGATCATCATCAAACTTTTTTTGATATCCACGTACTGCCAGCCAATCACGTAAAAGTTGTTTGTCAAAACTTTCTTGGGTTTTACCTATTTGATATGCATCCTTTGGCCACATTCTATATTCATCTGGGCCAATGGAATCACCTAACAATATAGTATTAGATGATTTACCAAACTCTAATTTCAAATCAGCCAAGAGGAATCCGGCTTTTTCTGCTATTTTAGACATGTTTTTGTAAATACCAATAGATGTTTCTTCCAACCAATCATATTCTTTTGAGCTTACAAGACCCCTATCTAAGGCTGCATTTTTTGTAATCGGAAGATCATGTGTTTCCGATTTTGTAGTAGGATCAAATACAGGTTCGGACATCCTTGCCGCAATTCTAGTATCAGTATTTTTTGGAAGTGTAACTTGACCCTCTTTCCATCTTTGAATAAGACTGCCATAGAAATATCCTCTAACAACACATTCTATTGGAATCATTTCCATTTTTTTTACAACCATTTTGTCTTTTGCTTCTGTTCTGACATAGTGATTAGGGGTTGGAATATTTTTGAACCAAAATTCAGCAAATTTACAAAGAATCTCTCCTTTTCTCGGAATAGGTGTAGGAAACTTTACATCAAATGCAGAAACCCTATCACTAAAATAGAAAAGTAGGTTTCCGTCATCCAATTCATAAATATCTTTTACCTTACCTGAACGAAGGAACTTCAAACACGCGTCGTTAAACGGCGTTAGATTTAAACTGATACAAAATATGTTCTGCTATGAACCCATCATGCCGGGCATGTTTATGGGCGTCCTATAGGGTTTGGTAACATTGACTCCCTGATCTGTAGTTACGGTAACTTGTTGAAGATCACTTCCAGCAGATGGGGAGAGTATTACTTTTTCTCCAGGTTTTAACATTGGAATAATATCAGGTTTGCTACTTCCTCCATAGTCTACTTTAACATTAGTAAGAGATTCTTTCCCTACATTTTGAACTGTTACATGGGTATCAGTAACCAATGATTGTTTATCCTTGAAGGGATCTAAAAATACAGCATATTCTTCAGTTGGCCCTTGTATAATTAACAAAATTACAACTATTACAATAGCAATACCGCCGCATATTGTTACAAGAAAACTTTTTCTCACAAAATAAAATAATTTGTGGTTAATTATAAAGTCTATTTGTCGCCTTGACCTGGTATTACAGAAAGGGTAGTAGTTGATAGAACATTACCAACCCTACGGATCTTTTGAGTAATTATTTGCTCGATCTCACTTCTTGTTGGAACTTGAACTTTAACAAATATATCGTATTGACCATAAGTTCCAAGGACCTCCTTTACACCTTCGATTTTCAAAATATCATTCATAACATCTACCTCATGTCCCATTTTGGCTTTTACCAAGACATATGCTAATTCCAATTTATTCCCCTTTAATTTCAGCTCTACTTTTAAAGATGGGCTTTATTCCAAGCGGAGAGTAATCGCCAGTAGAACAGGTAAAACACATGGAAGCAACATCAATTCCAATCGCGTCTGCCAAATTCTTTGCATCATTATATCCCAAAAAATCTGCACCAACAACTTGTCGTACTTTTTCTACCATTGCTTCTTCTGAACATTCAGCATTATTATCAAAAAATGTTACAAGTTCTTCTTGTGATGGAAAGTCAATTCCAGCATAACATGGAAATTTTATTGGTGGAAATGTTATTACCATACTAATTTTTTTCGCCCCTGCTCGTCGCAGGGCCTTTATGATTGCCTTAGAGCTTGTTCCTCTCACAAGGCTGTCGTCTACTACAACTACATGCTTACCATCAATAACTGGTGTAATCGGTATTATCCAACGATTTATTTCGACCCTGTCACTTTGATGCGGTTCAATAAAACTTCGTAATGGTCCCTTTCTACTGTATCTATCTTTTAACAAACCTTCTTCAAATTGAATCCCCAATTCCTGGGCATATCCTAGTGCAGCAGGTCTTGCAGAATCAGGTACAGGAATTACAATATCTGCGTCTTTGATTGGAAACTTCTTTGCAAGATATTGCCCAATTTTTTTTCTTACCATGTAAATATTAGAAC
>JBOGQR010000121.1:0-4262 GCA_050749225.1 Nitrosopumilaceae archaeon
GACTAGGTAATGACAAAATTCCAAATATGCAATTACAGTCAAGCTCACGACTTGTTGCAGGAAATGACATATCCTTTAGCAAATTAGAAAAAAAACTCGCAAGCCATAAATCCCAAGAATCTGCACTTGTATTCCCTACAGGGTATATGGCTAATCTTGGTTCAATACCGCCTCTCACACAAAAAGGAGATCTAATTCTTAGTGATGAGTTGAATCATGCAAGCATAATTGATGCGTGTAAGCTCTCTGGAGCAAGAATAGTTGTCTACAAGCACAATGATGTTGCCGATCTTGACAAAAAGATTAGGCAGAAAGCAGATCGTAAGTTCATAGTTACAGAAGGCATCTTTAGCATGAATGGAGATTTTGCGGAATTAAAGAAAATATCAGAGATTGCAAGTAAAAACGATGCCACACTTGTATTGGATGATGCGCATGGTGATTTTGTGACAGGCTGTGATGGAAGAGGTTCTGCAGAACATTTTGGCATTGCAAAAAAGATCGATGTCTATGTCAGCAGTCTAAGCAAGGGTCTAGGAGCATTTGGCGGATATGTTGCAACACGACATGAAATAAGAGATCTTATTGTAAATACGTCCAGGCCTTTTATCTATACTTCAGCGTTACCAAGTTTTCTTGTAGAACTTGCATTGCGGCGATTTTCTTCTAAACGTGAAAAACACAGAAAGAAACTCTGGAATAATATCAAAACGATGCAGAAAGGACTAGATTCCATCGGATATACTTTCAATTCGTCTAGCCACATAATTCCGATCATAATAGGATCTGAAAAGAAAGTAATGGAATTTGGCAAGTATTTGTTTGATAATGGCATATTTGCACAGCCAATCAGATATCCTACGGTAGCACTAGGTTCAGCTAGAATAAGAATTTCTGTCACAGCATTACTTGCAAAAGAGCATATTGAAAAATCAATAGATGTGTTTGAATCTGCTGGCAAAAAATTTGGAATTCTATAAAATCAAGGCAATTTGGTACGAATTTGGAATAACGCATTAATAATAAAACAGTGAAATCAAATCATGGCAGACATAGGAATAGGCATAGCAGCAGTAGCAGGACTTGGTTCGTTTCTTGCTCCCTGCATACTGCCCATGATACCTGCATTTTTGGCATATATTTCTGGTACCACATTAACTGATCTTCAGAGAAATAATGGAACTGTTAACATTGTTGCAAGTCGAATAAACATTTTGCTTAATACTGTTTTCTTTGTTCTTGGATTTTCAGTTGTCTTTTCTGTTATTGGTGTAGTCCTAAATAGTGTTTTATCAAGCACTGCAGGAAGTCTTCTTGCGGGATTCAATCATGTAGGAGGAGTCATAATAATTGCGTTTGGTGTGTTTATGCTGCTATCTACAAAGCTCAAAAATTTAAATTTTGAGAAAAAATTTCTTCCAAACAGAACAAAAGCAAGTTACCCAATGTCATTTCTTTTTGGTTTGGCATTTGCAACAGGCTGGACTCCATGCATTGGACCAGTCCTAGGCAGCATACTTACATTGGCTGCAGCATCACCAGGCCATGCATTTACTTTATTGCTTGCTTATTCACTTGGATTAGGAATTCCGTTTATCTTGATGGGAATTTTCTTCTCAAGATTTACAAGAATCATAAAAGTAATGAGCAAACATTTGAAATATTATTCAATAATCATGGGCGCGTTTATTATTTTATTAGGACTTCTGGTATTTACAAACCAGCTTGCAGCCATAGCAAGTTTTCCACTTTTGAATAATTTGTTGTTAGGATAATAATATGAAATCAGAAATTAAAAACGCAATCATAATTGGAATAATAGTAGTGGTTGCAATTGGATCTATAGGCGCATATTTTAATTCATTAGACATGTCAAACCCAGTACCTACACCTGTTCAATCAAACAACGTTCAGACCATAAATGAGACAGTACAACCAATTAGTAAAGTGCCCGCTCAAACCATAGCAAACACACCTTCACTTCCACCCATAGATGAGAGCCATAATTCTAAAGCTCCAGACTTGGCAGGCATATCAGGATACATTAACACTACACCTGAGGATCTAAAAAATGCCATGAAAAACAAAGTTGTGCTGTATGATTTTTGGACTTATAGTTGCATAAACTGCATCAGAACGCTTCCACACATTACTGCATGGAATGAAAAATATGCAGACATGGGACTGCTCATAATAGGGGTACATTCCCCAGAGTTTGAATTTGAAAAAGATATTAACAATGTAAAATTTGCTGTACAAAAATTCGGTATCAAATATCCAGTAGTACTTGATAGTGATCATCAAACTTGGGCGGCATTTGGCAATCAATATTGGCCAAGGGAATACATTACAGACTATCAAGGATACATACGACATGATCATATAGGAGAAGGAAATTATGATGAAACTGAAAAAGTAATTCAACAACTTTTGGATGAACGCAGCAAACATCTTGGATTAAATGTTACAGCAGATCAATCACTTGTAAACATGCCAGAATATCAATTTTCGAATTATCAAACCCCAGAACTTTATTTCGGATATGATTTTGTTGAAGGAAGAAACTATCTTGGAAATTCAGAAGGATTCAATCCGGGTCAAACAGTAACATATTCTTTGCCAGCTCAACAAAACAGAGACAGCTATTACCTTGACGGAAAATGGCAGAACCTTCCAGATAGTATGAAACTAGTATCAGATAATGGAAAAATTGTGCTTTCTTATTTTGCAAAATCAGTTCATATCGTAGCTGCAAATAACTCGACACTGCAGATCTCACTTGATGGAAATCCAATAAGACCAGCTGACTCTGGTGATGATGTCCAAAATGCAACTGTGCACATATCTGAAAATAGACTATACGATATTGTTTCAACAAGCCAGGCAGGCTCACATACTCTAACCATATCAGCTAAACCGGGTTTTCAGATGTACACCTTTACCTTTGGCTGACAGTATTCAAAAATAATGTTTCTAAATTCGAATTTTGAAACATTATAAATCAATACGTGTAACAATAAAAAATTGTAACCACATCACTTGTCACTGCAGTTACATGTTTGAGAAGAACAAGCTACCTTAAAACCTAAATTTCAATCACATGCAGTCAGAAATCATGAACTTTGTCAACAAATGGAATCAGCAGAAAGATAGCATATCGCAAAAAGTAATCGACAAAGTAAAACCAGATACTCCACTCAAGCCAAAAATTGACGAGGCACAAAAAAGACTCCAGCTTCAAATAGTAAAACTTGATTCCATAACAAAGAAACTACAAGAAAAAGATAATTTTATTTTCAAAAAAGTTGTTGAAGCAGTAAAACTTCAAAACAATCCATATTCTCAAGCTTACGCTACAGAATTACATGAAATTAGAAAAATGAACAAGATGGTAACAAGTGCAAAACTTGCCATGGAGCAAATCCAACTCAGATTAAACACAATTTCCGAACTTGGTGATGTAGTGGTGACACTTAGTCCTTGTATGTCAATAATAAAGGGATTAAGTGCGGGACTTGGAGGCCTTATGCCAGAAGCCAATTCATCAATGCAGGATCTCTCTAACATACTAGGAGATATCATGGCAGGTGCATCAGTCAATGGAAATGCCAGCATTGCAATAGAGACTACAAATGTGGACACGTCAGCCATACTAGAGGAAGCTCATGCAATACTAGAAGGTCAAGTGAGACAAACCATACCAGACCTACCTACTTCTCTACCTTCCACTACACGCACACAAGAGCCAACTACTTAGATTTTTTCTTACTTATTTCTTGAAGGATTTTTTTTATCCTAGAAATAGTCGGATAGCTATATCCTAATTTTCTATAATTTGCAATCATCATCTTCCAATTTTTTAATCTCCACTGTGCTTGCTCTGAAGTTATCGAATGACTTTCGCGCTTGATTATGCTTTTTCTCCCTACTTTTAACACACCCGCATCTTTTGCAGTCCATCTATTTTTTGCAAAGTGCAAACCTGCCAGTATTTCTTCGATCGGTATTTCATTAAAATATTCTTGCATTTTTCTAATCTGCTGATCGGTTGGTTTTTTACTTGTCTTTAACGAAATTTCAAATTTTTCCATGTTAAACAATTTAAAAATCGTGTCTAATGTGAATTATGGGTTATTTTATAACTAAATTGACCATATACTAATCCAAAAATTACTCTTTTGTATTCATTTTCAGATTTATAATCAAGACCTCATTTCCAAAAATGGAAATGTGTCAATTTACAATAATACGCACTAGTGCAT
>JBOGQR010000122.1:0-4140 GCA_050749225.1 Nitrosopumilaceae archaeon
ACATGACATAGAACAGCTTTGCATAACTGTGGGCATTTCGTCCATAAGTACAGTGAAAATTGTGCCCATGAATGACTTTAGCGTGGCATTAAAGAGAATACAATCTCAGAAATAAGATTGGAGAAAATATGGATGATAATGTAAGATCTGTCATTATTGGTATTGCATTATTAATAGTGGGGATAGTTTGTCTTGCTTTGAGCATTGGAAACATTTCAAAGGAAGAATTTCAGTATTTAGGAATATTTGGAGCAGTAGGTACAATCCTTGGCCTGCTCATAACAGTTCCTTCTGTTAAAAGTATTAAACATGGTTGATTTTTTCGCGCTAATTAGAGTTAGGTCAGAATAAAATAGAATCTTTAATCAAATTAGCCTCAAAGATGGACTGTAAGTAAATTTTTGTGACATACCTATTCACATATTCGATAATTCTTTCTCTAAACTAATGGCAAAAACGAATGTAATGAGAAAATGTCATCATCATTATGAATGGTATCATGGTAAGTTCGTCTGCAGGTATTGTGGTCATAAACACTATCCTACTCATAGAATAAAACGAATAGCAATACGTGGATCAATAATTGCGATAATATTCATTGTAGGATTTTTGATTTATCAAAACAGTTATGAGATCACTTCCAAGATTCCTGTACAATTAGTTCAGAATCAGATAGAGCAAGCTGCCAATAATACAATTCACAATATACAGTCACCTAAAATCAATATTATTAGTACAAAACCAGTTATCAAAATCTCAGAATTAGAACAAAAAATTCATGTTTTGATAAATGTGGAACGTCAAAAAAATGGTTTACAACCTGTCAGTTTTGATAATACACTTGAACGAGCTGCAATAATGCATAGTCAGGATATGGCAACAAGAAACTATTTTGAACATGATTCGCCAGAAGGACAGACTTTTTCAGATAGGTTTACCCAAGTTGGCTTTCATTGCGAAATACCAATTACAGATATTACTTATTCTGAAGGAAGTGAAAATATCTATCAAGGCAATTTGTATAATTCTATTCAATATGTAGATGGGATTCCTGTGTATTATGACTGGAATGATATGGATAAACTAGCAAACCAGACAGTTGAAGGTTGGATGAATAGTTCTGGGCATAGACAGAATATCCTAACATCATATCATCAAGCTGAAGGAATTGGTATAGCGATAGCTAGTGATGATAAAGTGTACGTTACTGAAGATTTTTGCTAAGAACAGCCGACAGTTAACACGATAAACAAACAGCTGTAAAATTAACAGAACTTGATATCAAAACACTTATTATTTGAGCATGAAAAATTTGTTTGATGACTAGTATAAACCAGCTAAGAAGCGGAATGACGAAACTTGACACAGTAGAAGGCACAATTGAAAGCATTAGCGAACCAAGAACTGTAAATCTGAAAGCAGGCGGACAAGCTCAAGTTGCAGATGCCATCATAAAAGATGACACGGGACAGATCAAACTAACTTTGTGGGATGCACAAATCAAAATGGTAAAGGCAGGCTCCAAAGTCACAGTTGAAAACGGTTACATCAATAGCTTCAAAGGCGAAAATTCTCTGAATGTAGGAAAATACGGCAAACTAAATGTAGTAGAATTTTAGATATATCGTGATTGATTCTTTCTTTTTTTCCAGTCCACTAGGCTTAGAATTATTCCAGCAATCAATACAATAATTCCCAAAATCACAAGAAGACCAGCAATGGCTAGTGGTATTATGCTTTTGTGAAATGTTGAATTAGGATCAGTTAGTGCTTTTGACTTTTCAGGATTTTCAGTAAACATCATGGTTGCAGTTATAGGGTTTTTGCCTTTATTTTCCACATCAAAGCTGTAGGTATCGACCTTTGGTATCATAAATGACTTTATGAAAATTGGATCTCCCTCGTCAAATGAGCCAAATTTGTCACCAAAAATGTTTGATACTGTGATAGAAACATGGTCATCCTGCTGATAGTCCAGAATGTGCAACCCCCACATTAGGGGCATCTGGGATGTTCCTGTAGCATATGAAAACGTAAAAGCTGCGCCAGGTTCAATTGTTTGTTTTTCTGTTACAGAATCAAACATATTTTCTGGTGCGGGAAAAAAATTTTCACCTGTTCCAGAAGTTGGAGGAATGATTGAATATACAATTGCAAATGCTGCAATTATCATCACTACACCAATTATCATTACAATTAATCCCCGTCTTATCATGTCAACTAATGTATCCCAATTTTTTATCTTGTTGTGACAGCGGCAGCGGTTCACCAGATGGTCTTTGCCCCATCTGATCTTCAATTGTTTTTATGAGTTTTTCAGTATCCTGTGCTTTTTTGGTAAGATTGGTCATGTCAAGTTTTATTCCCAGCATCTTGGAAAGAATTTCCAAAACTGCCTTTGATGCTATTGCATCAACAACATATCCAGAAGTTTCGCCCAACAAACAGATTCCCGTAATTCCTTTTGTTTTTCCAACTCCTATAATCAATCCATTCATACCAGTTATGCTTCCGTTATTCATGGTAAAGACACCTTGTTTTGAAAATTCGTTGACAACTTTTAGCGATGTACTTGTTCCGTAAACCTTTGGTATTTTTGAAAAAGTTCCTGTTATGTAAGCAGCTAGTGTATAGATTGTTTCAATTCCAAGTTTTTCACAAATTTTTGTAATTTCTTCTGCCATAGCATACTCGCTTTCAGGAGATACTGGTTGAGCATCGCCTGCCAATAACACTATATCATTTGTTTTAGATTTACAATAATACAGAGTGTTTTTCATGAGGTCTGTTGTACCGTCTGGTTGAATCAGAACTTGTGGCGGGAATGATGATGAAAATATGTTTGCAAACTGAACTCCTTTAAGCTCATCAATGAGATAATCGACGGCTAGTTTTCCCACAAAACCACTCCCAGGTAAACCGCAAACAAGCTTTGGGTTTTTTAATTTTGGCATTTCAGAAACCTCTACGGTTATCTTTTGAGGCAACGACATTATCTAAAATGGGTGGGAATATAATATTAATGAAGCGCAGGTTTGCTATCTTCTTGCTCTTTTAGATTTTTTACTTGACTTACGTTTTGTTTTTCTTTTAGGAGCTTTTCTTTTTGGTGTCTTTCGTTTTGCTGTTTTCCTTTTTGGTGTTTTTCGTTTTGGCATTTTTCTTTTTGCTGCTTTTTTTGTTCTAGTTTTTGATCTTTTTGTTACCTTTCTTCTTTTTGCAGCTGCTTTTCTTTGTGCTTTTCTTTTTGCAGCCGCCCTTCTTTTTGCTTCAGCTCTTCTTTTTGCGTCTGCTTTTCTTTTTGCTGCTTTTGCAAGCTCTAGTCTTTGTATAATTTTAGATAGGTCGCTTTTTGCCTTCTCTTCACGTTTTATCAATGATTGAACATGTGGACGAAGACGTTCCTCTTCCTTGGTACTAGATTTTAGCTGTACCAAAAGTGATGGTTTTGAATGAGATTGATTTCTGAGTTCGCCCTCATTTTTGGTTTTTTGTTTTTCTAAATCAGCAATAATCTTGACTAGTCGTTCTTCGCCATGATTTCTTTGTTTGATTTCAGATTCTAATTCTGCAATTTTATCGTCTGCAATTTTTAGTCTCTCAAGAGCACGTGCCCTTTCCTCAGGTTCAGCGTATTCGCTTTGTTGTTGGGATTGGTCCCTTGCCTCCTGTTCCTGTCTTAGTCTTTCTTCTGCTGATATTTTCAGCCTTTGGATGCTGTCTCTCTGAGCCAGATATTGGTTAAGTATCTGTGCGATATCCCCTTTTTTACTAGTAGTGTTCTCTTTTCTTCTTTCTAATGATGCAAGTCCAGATGATGATCTTCTTTTTAGTGAAATAACCAACTTTAGTTTATTTTCTGCTTGCCTTCTGCGTTTTGTAGCCTCAATTTTCTTGTTTTTGTATGATTTAACTAGGTCCGAAAGGGATGTCATAGGGGTTTAGAGATTCTAAAGCAGATTAAGTTTATGTTATGATCAGTAATTGACATAAAAGTTAATATTTTTAACATGTTTTGCGGCATTTTAGTAAATTTTTAAAATATGAATCATTACAACCAAGTAGATTTTATTTGGCAAATATAAAAAAAACATATGGAGTTTCACCCATCCCAAATTCCAGTATCTAAAACATTTCATA
>JBOGQR010000123.1:0-4129 GCA_050749225.1 Nitrosopumilaceae archaeon
GACAGGAGTAAACCTTTGAATTTTTCTTCCCTTATGTACAGTAGCATTTATTATTTTTAATCTGTCTAAGTCCATTCCACGATACTCTGCGTTTGATTCCAAATTATCAATAAGTTTGACAAATTCGGTAGCTGCTTTTTGTGGATATCGTCCAGCCATTACTCCTGTATCGGATTTGTGCCCAACTTCGTTATTATATCTCCTAAATGGCACTGCGCGTTTTAGTCCTATCACATCCTGCAGATAGTCTCTTGCAGTTTCTATCGACATGCCCTTTATTTTGACTGCAATTTCACGTGCATGTTTATGAGAAATTGTTTTTTCTCTAAGTGAAGCACGAACGTGTCTTGTCCTGTCATAATTTTGAAACGCATATTTGAATTGCATATTACTCACTTTAATGGCACATACAAGCTAGAACGTGACGCTCCAACACCTGGCGCTCCGTGTTGAACTCTTTTGTTTGTTAATGAAAACTCACCCAAATAGTGACCAACCATTTCTGGTTTTATTATGACTGGATGAAATTCTTTTCCGGTGAAAACATTAATTGTAAGTCCTATCATATATGGAAGAATTATCAAATCTCTAAGATGTGTTTTAATTGGGGTAGTAAGTTTTCCTGCATTTGCCAACTTTACTTCCTCGAGTAATTTTCGTTTATTATCAGTAATGCCCCTAGTAAGAGACCTTCTAGCTCTTGCTGGAAATAGCTCAAAGAGTTTTTCTAGTGACATAGTCTTTAATTCTTCGGTAGGTACTCCTCTATACTTGAATTCTTTAACCATGCATATTCACCATCATTCGAAATGACTCAAAGCAGACCATATTATAGCATTCCTATCTTAGTTGCAAGATCCCTTGCTTTTTCTACAGTTTGGAATTTTACAAACGCTTTTTTACCATAAACTGTTCTACAGACATTTACACTTACAGGCTCTTCTTTGTAAAGAATTTTTACTGCTTCCATGATTTTTGGTTTAGTAGAAGTGTCCTTAACTAGAAAACAAATTCTGTTTTCATTTTCAACTAGTGCAAATGTCTTTTCTGTAACATACGGTTTGAGTACAATGTGATTTGCTTCTTCTATGTTCATCTTTTTATCACCATTAACTCCAAATGTGGAGATTTTATCTTTGCAAGTTCCTCAATTGCACTCTTTGAAAATACTGTCAACCTGATTGGTTGAGCGCCTGGAACTAGATCTAAAACACTCAAACTATTCACTGCTTTTACATCTACGCCTAAAAATGTCCCAGTCGCTTTTGATAGATTCTTAGAATCTTTTACTACAATCAGTATACTTTTCCCAATCTTGGAACTCCTACCACGTAATTGAGGTTTGCCAGAACGACGCTTTAATCTATTTTTTAGTCTATCAATATCCTGTGTCAAGTTTAATGCTTCAAAGAATTTTGCAAGCTCCTTTGATTTTGATATAGATTCAATTTCATCAGAAACAACAATGGGGAATGATTCAAGTTTATCAATTTTATGGCCACGTAATTTTACCAGTGATTCAGACGCAGTAGCTGCAATCGCAGAACATAAAGCAAGTTTATTTTCTTTTTTATTTAACATCTTATAAGTCACTTTTTCTGTTGTGGGCGGATGTGCCTGTCTTCCACCTCGTACCATTGCAACACCCCCACCTTGGCCTTGTCTACCACCACCCCCGCCATGCATTCTAGCAACTCTTGCTTGATGATGACCTGTTGGAGGACTATTAGATTCTGCTACAACATTCATACCAGCAAGCGGATAGCGTCCTTGAGTTTGAAATTTATGTGATTCTAAATTTATGTATGCTCTGTGTAAAAGATCTGTTCGTAGTGGTGTAGAAAAAACAAGCGGTAATTCAATTTCTTCTTGTTTTGAACCATTTATTGAAAATACTTGTATGGTCATATCATTATCTCCAAAACTTTTGGTTGTGTAATCTTGGAAGTTCTGTGACGCATTGGAGAGCGTAGTTTAACCAGTCTTCTATAAGTTCCAGGAATTGAACCACGTATTACAACGAAGTCTCCTTCTACCAATCCAAAATGTTTGAATCCACCTGCAGGATTAATTTTAAATTCAGGATTTTGTGTGTTACTCATTATCATTATTCTATTGTTGTATTGTGTTCTTTGATGAAAACCTCGTTGACCAGCTCTTGGAACGGTATACATGATAGTTGCAGGACTGATTGGGCCTAATGTACCAAGTGCTCTTACACTTTTTCTTGATTTGTGTTGTTTCTTTTTTACTCCCCATCTTGTAATTGGTCCTTCAATGCCTTTACCTTTTGTGATGGCTGCAATATCAACATCTGCGCCTTTTTGAAAAACTTGATCAACTTTAACTTCTTTACCTAAAAGATCTTTGACAAATGCAAACTGTTTTTGTATATCTCCGCCTTTTACTGCTATCTCAAAAACATATGGTTTTTTTTGATCAATGCCTGCTTGTCCTGGTAGAATTGCCGCAATGGCAAAAACTTCATTAATTCTTCCAAGTGATTTTTCTGCTCGTTCAAGACTTTTTTCATCAGATTTTGCTGTAAATAGCCTAGGCAGTTCTTTTGGTAATTCTTTTGCATAAACATCAAAAGAAGAATCAATACCGTATCGGTCTTTTGAATACCCTCTAACTCCAATTATAACAATTGGCGGTGTGACAACTACTGTTCCAAGGCTAACAAGTTGTTTGCCAAAGTTGGGAGTTTTATCACGATCATCAATACTTGCTATTCTAATACAACCTGCCTTGAATCCCGCATGTGCCAAGAGTTTTGGCTGATCGCCTTCTTCTTGTGGCCAAGTACGAATCCTTGCTTCCATGCTCTTCGCTCGTCCTCTTGGGAGATATGCAAGACTTCCTCGCCTTGGCTGACTATGTTTTCTATGGCCCATTGATAAACGCTAAATGTCGTAAACCCCATTATAAGTCTACTATTTAAAATAGTAAATTAAAGTAATTTTTTGCAAAAATGATCTAGAAATTACAAATGCAAAATCATAAACACAATAACAACGCAACCTATTACCACACCAGCTAAACCAGCGATAATTGCAAAAAGTAATGTGTGCTTTTGTTTAGACAATAAAAAATTATTCTATAAAACAATAATAAACTTACTTGCGAGTAAGAACATTTAAGATCGCCAAAGTCCCAATTATTGCTTCTTCCAGTCGTACGGTTTCAGTAGCCTGTTCAGGAAAGAAATTAAGATTTTGGGATTTAGGAATTCCTTTTATTGATATTCCAAGAATTTCATGTATTCCTCGTTCAGGAGTACCAAAAACAACTAGAACAGGATTATTTGAAATTTCATCAAAATAATTTTGTGTTTTGTGTATGGGTTTACCTTTTCTAGAAGTTAATATCACATTAGAATTCCATCCAGAAAGAAGCGTACGTAAATTTGCGCTCTCTTTTACCTCATACCCCCAATATTGTTTAATTTCACTTCTAGAGATTTGCTTTGCCGAAAGTTCTGGATAGCCAGTCTTAAACTGCATTGTAACTCTTTTCCCAACGTCATCATTTCCAGAATACAAAATGAGTTGTTCAAGTCCTACATCAACAGATTTCTTACCTCTTGCAAAAACTATTATTCCTTCTCTTATGTCGCCAGCTTTGATTTGTCGAGAATCTGAGGTGTAAGAATGATGCGGAATTTTTAATGGGCTTAAGCTTCCAGCAAATCTCAATTCCGAAATTCTTTGAAAAAGTCCTCTCCTAAGATATTGTGGTGTTTCAAGATATTTTAAGATGGTACGTATCAATGACCTGTCGCTATCACTTCCAGCACTTTCGTGATATATGTAAATAGTCTGTACACGAAAAATTGCACATGCTCGAGCTATTAAAGAAATTTTCGTCGATTTACCAAGATGTGTTGATTCATCACTTACTGAAGAATCTGGAATTGCGATTGAAAGTTTCAATGAATAAAAATTTACTGTTGCGTTATAAAATAGTAGAGATTATTTTTGCCTTTTAACTGCAGAGTCTTTTGCCTTTACAGCATATTTTTCAATATCTTTTTCTAAAGTTTTTGTTAGAACTTTTGTGTCATTTAGTATCTGTGCCATTTTAACATGTTTTGTACCTTCTTTTTCTTCACTTACAAGATATATTG
>JBOGQR010000124.1:0-4125 GCA_050749225.1 Nitrosopumilaceae archaeon
CAACTATCCTATAGTAGAACAGTTCCTAAAAGAGCGAATCAATACTGATGGATTTATCGACTATAAAGAAGCACTTTATGCATGTGTCTATAAATGCAAGAGTATGACAGGACATGGCAGCTCGCAATCTGTTAGGGAATACATTGCAACACTGACTAGCATACTGGGACCATTTATTGTCACAAAAGATGAGAAAAAGAAGAAAATCATAGTAAAAAGGGTTGGAAATTGAGTTCTATCACATTCATCTTTGAATCTGGAATATCGCAAAGACTTGCAGAATTACTACCGATTCTGGACAACGGAACACCTGCAATAAGCGTAAAAGGAGCTCATTGAACGAGAATGAATTCTATAGAAGATGCAGTATTACGAAGAAGATCTCTGCTCAAGATCATAACTCAATTCAAAAAAGAAGGAAAGCAAATCAGCCGTTTTACATTACAGCCTGCACTCAAAGAAGTCGGTTTTGATGTATCTTTTGCTACTGTATACAGAGACATGACTGTTTTGAACAGGGAAAACACATGGGTACGTGATTTAGTAGAGTCAAACTATTCAGCTTACCAAGAACAAATCTATGATACTCTTGAGATGGTAGAAAGAGAAGCTTTGGAATTATATCAGAACAAACCAGAAATATGCAGAAAAATTCACAAAGAAATATCAAAAAATGGTACAGTTACAACAATTGAAGAAACCACAACAGAAGAAGTTGCCAATATGACAAGCTTACTCCTAGAGATCATACTGAAAGTACAAGCGCTTAAGATCAAGCATTTCCACGGGGACAACATTAACGTTTCTGCAGCGTTACTGTCAGCAGAACTCCAGGACGCAAAAGACAAACTGCAAAACCAGAGCAAGGCCGGAAAGACTCATATTGTAAATGTTCTCGAACTTGCAGCAAAAAGAGTTGTGTATACTGGAGATCATTGATGGAAAATACTATCATTCATAGATTGCAATCAGTGAATGATCATCCAATGATTATATGAAAAAGAATAACTGATGTAACACAACGAGCTAAAGCTCTATTTTATTCGGGGGTTACTGAGCTAAAAACAGATTATATCTTCAAAATGATTGCATTTTGTAGATACATGCGGTCATGTTTTGGTATGTCAAAAATAAATAGTTCTACATTCAATCCAAAACTAATGAAATCCAAGTCCAAGCTTAGACCAATTGATGGAATATCACTTTTCGGCTTTTTCTTTGGAGTACCAATCACCATTTTAGGACTGGTAGAAAATGCAAGCTATTGGTGGATAGGAATCTTTTTGTGCATGGTTGGAACAATTGCAGGATCAATAAGCAAAGCCCAGGATAAAAAGAAAGTCGATACTAATTCCATAAATGAAATAGACAGACAGACACTTCATTCAAACGACGAGTATTCGCTATCCATTCTAAAAAACAGGCTTGCAAAGGGAGAAATCACTATGGAAGAGTTTGAGCGGATGCGCAAGGCATTAGAATCTTAAATCTACAAATCTCCTTCCTTACGCTCCATGTATAACATTGTTAATTGCAAATACTTCCAATTAGTTTGCTAACTACAAGTAACTACAACAAAATGACACAAAAAATTACTATCTAGATATAAAAACTAAAGATAAAATAATCTATAGATCATAAGAAATTCCTATAATTTGTATAATAAAACCGATCACCATGGTGATGAACCCAATAATCTGATCTGTATTCTCTTTATACTCGTTTTCTGGTGTTGATTCATTGAATTTTGTATGATAGTACTCTGCTTCTGTTTTTCTCATTTGTCGATTTGCTAATTTTAGCCGTCTACCAATTATTATAAAAGCTCCTACAGCATTTAGAATCAAACCAATTATAGTAAACAAATGAGATGTCAAGATGTTTGTTTACGAGCATTTTGAATTAAGGTTATCCATTTGTACCTCTGTTAATTTGTTGTTAGTTAGATGTTGAAACAAAGAAAATAGAAAAAATTAGTTTATGATCTGTCTGATTTCATAAAGAAATTGTTTGGTTTGATCAAGAGAAGATGTAAGGTAATCATATGGTTGTGCTATTTCTATAAAATCCAACGTATCCTTTACTTCATCAACCAATTTAAGAACAAACACAACATCGTTTTTAGAGCCAACATAGGTATTAGTAGACATTATTCTCTCATGAGATACTTGGTTTCTTAATTGCCTTAGTTCCCATAATCTTGTATTTTCTCTGTACCAATATGTCTGATAATAATTATCATCCTTATCATACATGTACGTTGTTTCAGTAATGAAACCTTGTAGCAAGATATCTTCATAAGATTTTTTATCTAATTGTTTTGTTGTACGGTATGGAATACTAAAATATTTTTCAAGAATTTTCTTTATATTATCTTGTTTCTGATCATTAACATTTAGTTTCTTTAATATGGAATATGGATTTACTTTTTTGTCAACTAACCTGTATTTTCTATTAATTTCTCGTAATAATATATCTTGCACACTAACTATAAAAAATAAAAAGCTTTCAACATAAGTTTCTAAAATTAATGTATCATAGTTTGGTCTAGATGGAATAGGTGATTTAATTTCTCCCAATATTGATTCTGCTACAAATAATTTGTATTTAGCATGATCACGTAAAAGTACCTCTGCATCTTTATCAGAAATTTGTTTAATCATAATCATATGCACTTTTCTTTGTATTATTATTCCTCTGTGTTTTTGAAGCCATCTCTCTACATTTGAAAGGTAAAATTATCTCCCGTTAACATTACAGTTCTGAAAGATCATGTTTTTCATACTAGTGGTTCTTCTAGAAATAGGGTGTTAACATGATCATATTCCTTAACTCAGAATACTGTGAAATCTACTCTTCATTGAGGAATTCCTTTTCAATATGTTAACACCATGCTATATGTGGTTGAAAAAACAAAATCCCACATACTAAAACCAAGAATAACATATCTTGCATTTCTAGAGTGTGAAATTAGAGGAAATTGGATATCTGAAGAAGAAGAACGAATAGATCTTAATGGTCAAGAGTTTCCACAAGGAAGACATTCTTATCTTTCTACAGATAAGGGATGTGAACTATGGGTTGTACAATTAGATACAACTAGGAAAGCATTTTCTTTCAAGAAACATTCAGAAATTGAGATTATCGGAACGACCATAAAGTTTGACCAAGACGATGTGATAGATGAACTGGTTGTTGATGATGACAAAAAACTTGGTAAAAGACATGATAACTAAAAAACATAATTTGATTACAGTGTATCTAATACTTGTCTGATAATTCTTATGGTTAGATTGTTTGAGATTTTGCTCAAATAAAAGAAATAAACATCAACCATGAAATTACCTAGAATGCTATAAACTATGAGCCATTTTGATATGTGCTCCAGGTTTTTGTTTTCTGTATGGGACTCATGAAATATGATCTCAAATGTGTGACCAAATAGTGACGGAATTTCAATAGATATTGCTCCAGAAATTAAAATACAATAAATAAGAAATAATTCATTGAATCTATTCTTCGTCTTTTTATATGGCCAATCAGTTACTGTAAAAAAAGCAAAGTTTGCTACTAGTATTAAGGATAAAACAACTGGCTGAAAGATCATTGCTGCTGATTGATATGGAAGATAGATGCCAAATGGACTCAACATATAACAATATGATATCATACCAATAGGCTGAGCACGGTTTAGCAAAATTTTTTGGTATAACTTCACTATGATAACATAGTTTTACTCTATTTTATTTGTGGTTATGTTTTGCTTTCTTAATTTTTCTATCAGCCCATACTGAAATAGCGTTATAGTATATCTTGATCATCCAAAGAAGAAATGCAGTACCTCCAAGACTTACAACATAAAGAATTGTGGGCACGACATATGTATTTGGTGAATTCCATAGAGTTACAAGTAATGGCGAAATTGGTGAACTCTCTGGATAATATGCGGCAGTAGCGCCAAATCCAATCAATACTATAACTATGAAGTAAGTATGTCCAGCTCCTCCCTTTCTTGCATACTCTTGAATCTTGAGTGAAATACGATAAAAAATTAAGAACAAGAAAATGATAGCTATTCCTGCTGATAGTATTGATACCCATGGTTCCCATGGCTCCTTTATGATC
>JBOGQR010000125.1:0-4123 GCA_050749225.1 Nitrosopumilaceae archaeon
GCTTCTGCAAGAGCAACGACTTCTCCTTTTTGAGTATAGATTCCAACAAAATCTCCTTTTGTAATGCCATGTGAAATTTCTAATATACCAGGTATTGCAAGTTGAGCTCCATGACATAATGCATCTACTGCAGAATCACGAATTACTACCGACTTTAGCTCGCTTAGTACGTATTCTATAGGCATCAGTATTCTATGTAATTTTGAATCATCTCCTCTTTCTTTCCACATGGCATATGCATCTACAAGATCATGCATTTTTACGAGATTAGAGTCCTCGTTGAATTGACTTACACGAGTTCTCCGTAGCTCAATCATTGTAGCACCCGGACCAAGTACTTCGCCTATATCATAGAAAATTTTTCTAATATAGGTTCCAGCTTCACATAAAATTCTCATAAGAATTAGTCTTTCTTTTTGTTCAATTACATCAATTTCATATACATTTCTGACTCTGGTTTGTCTTGACACAGAAGATCGTTGCGGTGGCTTTTGGTAAATTTTTCCAGTGAACTGCTTTAGAACAGACTGTAGTTTTTCATTTGAAGGAAGTATGTGCAGCCTACCAAGTGCATGATATTCCTTTGGACCCAAAAGTAGTACAATCAGTGCTTTTGTGGCTTCACCAAGACCAACTGGCAATATGCCAGAGACCATTGGATCAAGTGTTCCACTATGTCCTGCTTTTGGTATGTTGAGAATTTTTTTAATCCATGCTACTGTCTCGTGACTTGTTGGACCGTTTGGTTTATCCAACAAAATAAAACCATAGTCAAGAAGTTGTTGTATGGTTCTTTTTTCACAATAGGTACCATAGGAATCGTTTGTTATGTCTTGGTCTATTACTCTAAGATTTTGTAGTTGTTTTAGTACCATATCTTTCTTTTACCAATGAACTTACCACTGAAAGTACCTCATCTGCATCCAAGTTATCTGTGTTTATTATTATATCAAAGACAGTAAGATCGTCACCAAAATTAAACCCATAAAGTTTTTTGTAGATCGTTTTGTTTTCATCATATCGTTTTTTTACAATCTCAAGTGCCTTCTCAAAAGAAATACCATCACGTACAGTCATTCTTTTTGCACTGTTTTCCTGTGAGCCAGCAAGCCAGATCTTTATTCCATCATCTACAAGCCAAGGAAGAGTATAACTGGTAATGATTTTACCTCCTTCTAGGAATAATTTCTTTAGCTTTTCATCTACCTTTTTGTCAAACTCTGGATTTGTCTTTCTCATGTTTAAAAAATCCATACCAAAGCTAGTGTCCCAAAAGTCGTCGCGTCCTGTTCTAAACCCTTGTTCTTCTCCAAGTTCCTTTAGAACATCACCGCCGCTAAGATATTTTAAATTAAATTCTTTTGCAAGCCCTTTAGATACAGTAGTCTTTCCAATGGCTGGAGGACCGGAAATTATTACTGATTTTAGCAATTCAGTCTAAATCCATTGTAGTTTTTGTGAGTCGCATTATTATTCCACTAAAGGAAATGGAACAAAGGAAGTACCAAGCCCAAAAGTACACTTCGTTTACGTGGTGACATGGATGTGGATGTCCTGATACTATCGGTTCTGCTACTTTGGCTGCCGTACATGTTAGTTGGAAAAAGTCACCTGGAACAAAATTAAGAGACATTGGCGCTACCGCAACAGTATATGCAAACAGATGTGGAAGTACAAAGTAAAATATCAAAATCAGAGGAATGAATGTGATCATCATAGGTCTCATGTTCATCTGCATTAATTCCATGTTCATCTTGTTCATGTAAGCCGATTTTTTGTTGATCTCGTCGATTTTTTCTTGATCTTTTGCCCTAAATGCCGCCATTCTTTCTTTTTGCCATGTTCTTGTTTCTCGCATCAATCTTTTGAGTTTATTTTGGTCAACCATCTTTCGTTTTATTATTGCATTAAACATGTTTAGTGCTATTGCAACTCCAACAATTCCAAATGCAGATCCTATCATACCCTTTACCAAAGGATTTTCACTTCCAAGTGGACCTTGATTCAGACCCGGAATTTGCAAAAAGATTGAATTAAGAAAACCTAGTATTATACTATGTTCCATTGTTGAATCCCATCGCACTTACAATTCCTTTAGCTACTTCATCAATCTTTCCTTCAGAATTTAGAATCATCTTAATTGGAGAGCCGCACAAAATGGAACATGTAGAAAGCATGGCACTAGTAACATCTAGTTCTTTTTTAATTGCCTCTATTGATACAATGTCTCTGTTTCGTGTTGTGTCTTTCATTCTTCGATTGTAGATCTCTTCGGGTCTTGCGCTAATCATAATGAAGCTGTCTGGCATTAAAATTTCCAAGACATTGTGAGGTAGACCTGGGTAAAATCCCTCCTTTGTTGCAATAAATGCATGTGTATCCACAATTACAATATCATCTGTCATAGAAGCAATTTTTTTTGCTGCCGAGGATTGGAGTTTTTTCTGTTCTGGCACTGAAAGTTTTCGCAGATCATCTCTGTCTTTTACTCCATTTTTTTTTGCTTCTTCAAACATGATAGTTCCAAAGATAGATACGTTTACGCTAATTTTTTTTGATCTTAATAATTCTACAACCTTTGATACTAGAGTGGTCTTTCCAACACCAGGAATTCCGACAATTATTACGCGCTTATTTTCTGCCAAGTAGGGCACCCAGTGATGGCATTACCTCTTCTACTTTTTCTCTTACAAGCAAGTTGTAATAGTTAATCAAAATGTCTACTGTAAGTAACATTCCTGTTCCAGATCCAAAA
This sequence comes from Nitrosopumilaceae archaeon, assembly GCA_050749225.1. Lineage (GTDB taxonomy): Archaea > Thermoproteota > Nitrososphaeria > Nitrososphaerales > Nitrosopumilaceae > TA-20. The sequence continues at coordinate 2,756 of JBOGQR010000125.1, forward strand.
GTTCCCAAGACATCTGACGTACCAGCTAGAAGACCAAGAATCATAGAACCAAGTATAGTAACAGATGGAATGTATTTTTGAAGAAGAGCTTCAACTGGTTGATTTGAACGTCTAAAGCCGGGAACTTGGACATCTGCATCAAGAAGGTTCTTTGCTGCACTTTTTGCAGATAATCCTCCAAGTTCTATCCACAATCTGCCAAACAAAACCACAATTCCTACCATGAACAAGATATACATCACTGCACGCATCGGATCCAGTGCAACAATATCCAATCCACGCGGAGCTGTAACATAATACAATATACCTCCGGTCGGAGTAGATGGAGCTGTGGGATCAAACATTCCCAGAAAATTCATAAATGGATTGGCATTCCTTGGGTTAAAGTTTGCCCAAAGCATCTGACCAATAAACACTGCATTAGCAGTAAGTGCCGATGCCAAAATTACTGGAATGTTGGACACATACATCAATTTGATTGGGTAAACTGCAGAAAATCCTCTGTATTTTGTAGATACGATTGGAATTTCGATTTTTATTCCCTGTGTATAAACTAGGATTAGCAAGACACCTGCAGTGACAAAGAGGCCAAATATACCAGGCAGCTGATTAGATCTGAAAAACAGATTTGAAAAGTCTCCAATGATAAATGAATGTGCAATGTTTACAAACACACCTACAGGTCCACCATCTCCTGCAGGTATTGGACTAAACAAGCTCCAGACTACTTGTTGTGCTACACCTGCAGCAATGAAAAGACTGATTCCACTTCCCAGTCCCCATCCTTTTTGAATTAATTCATCTAAAAGCATGATGATGATTGATGCGCCGATAAGCTGACCTACTAGAATAAAACCTGCCTCGTGACTTGGCAGTCTTGGACCATAGACTGCCATCCCATATAGTGATGACTCGGCAATGATTACTATATATGTTACAATCTTTGTTGCTGTTTGATATAGTTCTCTGTCTTCTGGTTTCTTAAAATCAAGATGAAAGATTTCAGAGCCTTTTAAGAGTTGCATCAAAAGTCCTGCAGTAACTATGGGACCAATTCCAAGTTCGATTAGTGTTCCTTGTTGTGATGCAAAGATTACTCTTGCAAATGCAAGAAAATCAAATGCTGGAACGGTTGCACCATAAAGTGGTGTTTGACCCATTATCATGTAGATGAAAAGTGCTAATCCACACCACATAAGACGGACTTGTAATGGAATTTTCTTTTTTGGTTTTGGAACTTGCGGGATGTAGACTTCAGCTTTAGAAATTATTGTTCGCAGAAAACCTGTTGGTGTTCCTTCTTCAATCATGCGGTTGCAAGCACCTCGCCACCAGCTTGTTTTATTTTTTCTTCAGCAGAAGCAGAGA
>JBOGQR010000126.1:0-4108 GCA_050749225.1 Nitrosopumilaceae archaeon
ATCTACCTAATGCAGAATTACAGAATGCAAGCTTTACCAATTGCAAATTTGATGATGGTAATCTTTCCAAATGTAATATGGAGAGAGTAATTCTAAGAGGTTCAACTTTTAATAACAGTATTTTAGCAGGTTCAAATTTATCCCGTGCTGAATGCAGTGAAATTAAAGGAGAGAACGTCAATTTGTCAAATTGCAGTTGTAATCTATCAGATTTTCATGGTTCCGATCTACCCTTTAGCAACATATCTAATAGTAATTTCATAAAGGCTAATTTGTCAGCTATTGATTTTCAGAGTACAACTGCAAAATCATCTGATTTTACCAATGCAGATCTCAAGGATACTGTGTTTGATGATGCAGTTATTGAAAATTGTATTTTTGATGAATCTGATTTGACAAATACCAGTTTCAAAAATGCACAATTAACAAATTGTACTTTTCATGATGCAGTAACAAGTGGAATCGAATTGACAAATTGTAATCTTACTAATTCTGAATTAGAGCATCTAGATCTAAGTAAAGTCGGTATCGGAAGAGCAATATTAGTAAATACAACTCTCATAGGTTCCAACTTATCAGGTAGTCGCTTTACCAAAGCAAATTTAACTAATTGTAATTTACAGAAAACTAATTTAACCAAATGTCTCTTCGAGGAAGTAGATTTTACCAAAGCAGCATTAACCGATTCAGATTTATCTAATAGTAAATTTGTTCGATGTAATTTAAAGAATGCCAATTTAGAAAAAATAAAATTTTATCAGATAAACATTGATGAAGAGACAAATACTACTGGTGTTATAATTGACGAAAAAACATTTCGAGAATTACCTAATGATTTTCAAAAAATTCTAGTAAGAGACAATTCAGAATATTCTCAATTTTTAATGCCAATTAGTAAATCTAAAAATAAATACTAATGTGTTGTCTCAGGAACAATTGTTGAATGATTGAAATTAATCACATAATAAATTACTAAATTAAATTACGATTTGCAAAATTTGAATAAGGATTCAAACTTTTCTAGGAATTTGATTATTCCAAAAATATAACTGGACATTATATGAACCATTTAATACTTTCATGAGATAATTTCAGTCTCAATCAGAATTGGATTAATAGAAAATGTTATAGAACTAGGAATCAGTTAACTTTTGTTTTGTAATCTACCCTGAAGATCATTTAGTATATCGTTGCATTGAAATAGAGACCCTCGGATTTTATTCTGCAAATCTCTTGCATCCTTTGCTTGTTTTTCGTTATATTTTTGCCATTTCTGCATTAGCTCATCTGTATCCTTACTTGCGTTTATGGCACCATCTATCTTTGTTAATATTTCCGAGAATTTGCTTCCCTGTATCCATTCTCTTAGAACTGTCAGAATATGTTCTTGCATTGAAGTTTTTTCTTCCTGTTTCTTCATCCAAGTTTGGGCTTGATTCCATTCTATTACTGCATGACGTAAACCAATGTAGGCAGCAGGCGCATATTCTGCTTTTACCAATAAAATACCGTTATCATCAAGGTATGCCTTTTCATTTAATGCAGTACTTGGAAAAGTTTTGGTAACAAGCATACTCCATTGTGTCTGCTCTTCGTTCATGTTATTCTTTATTTGTTCTATGAAAGTACTGCTCCACTTTTCAACATCTTTTACACTTATCACTATTATTCCAAGCGCACGTCCTTTGACTTTTACTTTAGCGACAATATCTGCACCATGTTTTTGTGCTTTTTCATCAGAAAATTCATCTTCTGGACATGCTGCTTTCAAATCTTTTATAACAGTCAGCTCTCTTATGCCGCCTATTCCTGTACCAATTATTTTTTCATGAATTTGCTGCATGGATGAATTTAACTTTTCTATTTCGGTAGTATGTTTTTCTTGTAATTCGTTGTAATCTTCTTGTAACTTTTTGATCTCATCTTGAAACTTGAGCATGTCTTGTTTTTGTTCTTCAAGAAATTCTTTTGTTATCTGAGTTTTTTCTTCCTCGCTTGCTTTTACAAATTCGTCAGTCAACTGGCTGGTTTTCTCTATTAATTCAGTAGCTTTTTCAGAAAGTCTGCTCAATGATTCTTTTACTTGTATTTCAGTACCAAGTGATTCTGGTTTTAGATATTTTGATGTTAATGTTCCCATCTCTAATGCTTGTATCAATGCCTTCCGTCTAACTAGATCCTGAATTTTTATTAGATCCTCTGCATCTAATTCTAGTTTCTCAAGTAGTGTCCTATTAATTTCACTGCGACAAATAGGGCATTTTAATGCCTCTTCGCTAGCAAGTTTAGTTGCCAAGAATTCAGATCTTCAAATTATTTGCTAAGAACATAGGGATGAATCTTAAAGTAACAGACAAATCATGAGAGAAAATTTCAAGTGATTATCAAAATTCTACACAGGTAAGACTCCTATTATTTTGTGACGGTATAAAACCCACAAAGGATTCTAGATAATAGTTCAGTTCTCATCAGTTGTTAATCCTTATTTTATCAATACAAAACGTAATTTAACAAATTAAGATTGTCATGTGGGTACAAATTGGTGATGGTAGACCTAGAGGTGTTTCGGATCACATATGACCAAGACAGGATCATTCTTACACGCACAATATGAGGGTGAATTGGGTGAAACCAAAAAACCCCCAATTTTTTTATAAAAAATAGACCATTAATTATTCAAGTTATTACAAAATATCATCATAGATTTTATGCGATCATATACTTTATCATATTCTGACTTCTAAAGTGAATGTAAATAATTATGCCAATACAAGAATTATTTAATGAAAAATATAGATTGCCGACAGTTCTGTTAATATCATCTATATCTGTACTTTTTGTTCCTATCAATAATGACGCACTAACTTACTTGATCCGCTCAATTTTGTCAGTAATATTTTCAGGCGTAGCAATAGGGATATTTATTTTTAGAATGCCAAAGAAAAAAGCTGCCAAAATTTCTATCTATCCAATAATTAGTTTTCCTTTAGTTTTGGCATTAGGACTTTTGTGGATATTTTACTATTTTGGATTCAATAAACAGCAACCGCTATTTGTAGCAGATATGTGGTTCGTTGTTTTAGCAACCATAGGTGCTATTCTTGCCCTGTTTTTTACTGACCGGAAAATAACCAGTCTTGAAATAAGGATGGATTGTTTTGAACAGAAATTGAACAACACAACTATTGATTATGAAAAAGTATCTGAACAAAATACTGAGATTGAGATTTTAAAGAAGATAGCGTGGACAAGATTTGAATTAGAAAAAGCGAAGAAAGAACTTGATAAACTTGGTGGAAAATCCTGAAAGTCAATTCCATACGAATTTCAAATATACTCAGCTTTGAATCTAAAAATAATATTGATGAATGTCAAGAAATAAAATTTAATGATGGATTAAATCTCATTATCGGCCCAAATGGAGCAGGAAAAAGTAATTTTTTAGAAATCATAAATCAAATTTTTCATAATATACTTTTTGCTTCTTTTAATTATCAGGAAAATGTTATAGCTTCCAATAAAATAAATCCTGAAGTATCTCTAAAAAATGTGTTAACACGAATTGATTCAAATGTGAATTTAGTACATAATAATAAAAGTAACTCTAATACTAGACAAATTAAAATTATTATCGGATTAAACGATAACGATAAAACAAATCTCAAATTCCTAAATAATAATCAGAATGAACTAAATTCTCTTTCACAAACCTATTCTAACGTGCCTTTCACATTACCTGTAAACATCAGTGATACAGATATTGATGCTTTCAACGAAATCGAATTATTATTCGAAAGTCTAAATAACGTAATAAGATTTACAGACGCAACTCAATACAATACAAATCTTGGGAGATTTGTTTCGATTTATTTGCAAATGTTTAACCAGATTCAATATTTGATAATTATTCGTAATAATGAAAAGCGAAGTAATTGGGCTCCGTTAAAAAATACTTTTGCAATAATAGGTGGTTATAGAAACTATGATAGAATTGAATCCAATCATACAGTAGGTAATGAGAATAATGATTTACAACAAATAAAACAAAGAATGTTACAGGAAACAACTAGGAGCTCAAAAAACGAGGAACCTGTTGTTTTCTCATATG
>JBOGQR010000127.1:0-4104 GCA_050749225.1 Nitrosopumilaceae archaeon
GGATTTAAATCAAAAAAAGAAAGTGGTAAATTTGCCTATCACTTGAGAAAACTACTAAGACAATCTCTAGTAGCTCTGAATAAATCAGAAAGGCGTTACACTATTACAAATTTAGGAAAACTAGTTCTAAGTCTTGCTAGACAAATTGAAGAACGCTCTATAATAGAGAGCGGCAAGATGTATGTTAGAACATCACACGAATCAATAGAGGAGTTTAACTCACATAAAATAATCCAGTCTCTTGTACGTGAGGGCAGTCTTCCGCTTGAACTTGCCCAAAAAATAACCGAAGAGGTAGAAAATCGCATATACAAATTCCAAACCTCATATCTTACTGCCTCACTGATACGTGAAATGGTAAATTCTGTTCTTTTAGAGCAGGGCCACGAGGATTATAGGCACAAACTTGCTAGATTTGGGCTTCCTGCATACGACATTCATGAAATGATAACAAATGTTGATGGTATTCATAATGGTGTAGAAGGGCTTCTCTTTAAGACTGGGCAAACTGTCTTTGGTGAACACTTGGTTCTAAATACACTACCCAAGGATGTTGCTGATTCGCATCTTTCAGGAGATATTCATATAACAAATCCTGGTATATGGTCACTTTTACCAGATACAATATTTGTAAACATCAAGGAACTCTTAGAAGACGGCATAGATCTTAGAGGAAAATTCCTTGGAGTAACTAGGGTGCCTCCAATAAATACATTAGATGAACTTGCTACATCATTATCGTTACTCACTTCATTATTGTTTAGAGAAGCATCACAAGAGGTGATAATGGATGGATTAGTAACAATTTTGCAAAAATATTCAAAAAATCTTGGTGATGTAGAAGAAAAGATTACAAGTGCATTTGCAGCAACATCGACTGCTCCAAGGTATAGTAAAAATGGTACACTTGCTTCCTTTAGAATCTCACTTGGAAGTGATTCAAAATTAATAGGTGCAATACTAAATAGTTACAAAAAATATGTAAAATCAACACCTATTCCTTCAGTTGGTATTATAATAGACTATGAAAAGGGTAAAGTCAGCGAGTTTTCCGAAATACTTTCTGAGATTATTGCATTAGGCGGACGTGTAAGCTTTTCAAAGGGTGTTATATCAAATAAAGGAATCTTACGAGGAGATGCAAAAACTACCGGAACTACAATCAATCTTCAATCGCTTTCAATTAACATGCCTAGACTTGCCTTTGAATCCAACAAAGATGAGACATACTTTAGAGCACGTCTTGCACTCTTGATGAAACCTGCACTTGCAGCAATGTCACTTAGGAAGAAGGAAATATCAGATCTAACTAGACGTGGGCTTAATCCAATTCTTGCAAATAATACCCAATACATGCAAAAGGGCTCGGTTAGTTTAGTAGTTAATCTGATCGGTCTAAAGGAGGCAGTATTTGGAATACTTGGATATGAAAATAACAAGGCTGGGCAGGAAATATTCTCCAAAGTCATAGCAACAGCAATGGAAGTAGCAACCAAGAAAGGAAAAGAAATGGGCGATAATGTTACCATATCTATGACTGAAAGCGATGCAGCAGCACGATTTTCAGCCTTGGATGGAGAAAAATACGGTAAAATGTCAGTTCTCCAATACGTAGAAGGTGAATCGTATTCTGAAGGAATAGCATTAAATGCTTCAGAAATAGAGGGAATGAATCAAAAAACGGATAAAATTGTTGAGGCTAATCACATGTCAAAGGCACTCAATGGTGGGTTGTTAGTACAACTAAAAATCCCAGATAACGCAGACGTAGCAGGAATAAAGAAGGCTATAGAAAAAACAAGTGAACTTGTAAGTTCATTCAGGCCAATACGAAAGGTGCATATTTGTAGTAACTGTGGACTAAAGGAGGAAAAACTTACTGACAAATGTCCTACTTGCAAGTCACCATACATACTTGCCTAGAATTCTTTTAAGCACTGAATAGATCTTACGAATAAATTTTTTTAAAAAAAATCGTAAAATACAATATTATTTATCTGAAATTTAGATTAATTATTTTGAAGATTTATTTGGGTTCTATGACGATCTAAAACTATGAAAATTGTAATTGTGTCAACAAAGTTGATCCAAAGTCAATCTTTGGAAAAATATTTTTTGCCTCAATCTTTATTTAACTCTCTTTTCTTAGGTCTGCGGGGAGTCATTTGACAGATTTTGCACAAATAGAAAACTCGATCATTGAAGTTAAGAAACGCGACGGTAGAGTGTTAAATTTCCAAAAGGACAAAATTTCAAACGCAGTATACAAGGCTTTAGTTGCATGTGGTAGACCAGAACATAGCTTGGCTGATAAATTAGCAGATCGTGTAATTGAGAAACTTGTTAATCAAGGTTATTCTGCATCTGGTCCACCAAGCGTCGAAGACGTACAAGATATGGTTGAATCTACTCTAATAGATGAAGGACTTGGTGAAATTGCCAAAGCCTACATACTTTACAGACATGAACGAAGAAAACTTCGAGAAGAAAAAATGAAGGTTCTAGATTCCAAATCTCTTGATAGTGTAGCAAAGAAGTTTGATCTTAACTGCCTGAGAGTTTTGGCATCACGATATCTTATGCGTAATAACAAAGGAACAATAATTGAAAGTCCCGGCGAGATGTTTGAACGAGTTGCAGTTTTGGTTGGAATTGGAGACCTACTAAAGGACTCTTCTGTATTTACGGTAGAAGGAGGAAATACACAAAACATAGAGGAAGCTTCACGATATCTTGATAAACTTGATGATTTTGATTACAAATTCAAGATAGGCAAGTATCTTCTTAACAAATGGCATTTCAGATCATTAATCATTCACTATATTGACTTGGCCAAGCGTGGTCAGATGAAAGTAGGCATGAAAGAATTTCTTACCATGCTTGCAGCAAGAAAATTTGATCAATATGCAGAGAGGATCTCAGAATATTATGATCTGATGGTTTCACAAGACTTTCTGCCAAACTCTCCTACTATGATGAATGCGGGGGGTAGACTGGGTCAGCTCTCAGCATGCTTTGTGCTTGCCATGCCTGATGATATGGAAAAAATAATGAAATCGTCTTCAGATGCGGCATTAATTTTCAAATCTGGTGGAGGAGTAGGCATCAACTATTCTGATCTTAGAGAAGAAGGAGATATGGTGGCATCTACTTCTGGTGTTGCATCAGGTCCTGTGTCATTTATGAATATCATAAACACAGTGACTGAAGTTGTCAAACAAGGAGGAAAACGAAGAGGTGCAAACATGGGAATTATTGAATCATGGCATCCAGATATTGAAAAATTTGTTACTGCAAAAACAAAACCAGGTATTTTAGAAAACTTTAACGTAAGTGTTGGAGTTTGGGAAGATTTCTGGGACGCACTCGTAAATTCAAAAGATGGAAAATATACTCTACGAAGTCCACGAGATAACTCGCCAGTACGAGAAATAAATGCACACCAACTGATTGATCTAATTGCACTTTCAGCTTGGAAAAGTGCTGAACCAGGGCTAATCTTCTTTGATCTTATTAACAAATACAATGTATTTGCAAAAGCTAGAGGTGGACCGTTACGAGCTACAAATCCTTGTGGAGAACAAAGTTTGTATCCATACGAATCATGCAACCTAGGATCTATTAACCTAGCAAACTATGTAAAACGAAAAGCTGATGGGCAGTATGAATTTGATTGGCAAAGATATGAAGAGACAATTCGAAAGACAACAAGATTCTTGGATAATGTTATAGACGTAAACAATTATCCAATTCCTGAGATCGATAAGGCATCAAAGGATTCACGTAGAATAGGGCTTGGTGTAATGGGAGTTGCAGATCTTCTCTTTAAGCTACGAATTCCGTATAATTCACAAGAAGGTTATGAATTCCAAGAAAAACTTGCTGAAGCATTAACTTACTATTCCATGGAAGAAAGTGTAGCCTTGGCAAAAACACGGGGCGCATTTCCATTATGTACAAATACAGAATTTCCTGAAGGAAAAATACCGGTAGCAGGATATTATGAAAAACCAAAGAATGGCCGCTCATACGATTGGGACGCATTAATTAGTAAGATCCAAAAGCACGGCATTAGAAATGTACTAACAACTACAGTAGCTCCTA
>JBOGQR010000128.1:0-4068 GCA_050749225.1 Nitrosopumilaceae archaeon
AGCTACACTTTGCATTAATTTGTTAGCATCAGGCATAGATTCTTGTTTTTCACGTATCTTGTTGACTTGGTCTTGAAGTTTGTTTGTCTGTTCATTTACTTTGGATATCAAATTAGAATGAGCTTTCACCTGGCTTAATCCAGTAAACAGTTTTTGTGTATCTTCTTCTAAAATATTTACTTGCCTTGAATATCGTTGAATTTGTTCTAACGATGATCCAACTGCATCTATCATAGTTTTTAATGAAATGAGTATCTTCTGATTATCTGCAAAAATTTTTGACATTGATTTTACTTCTATAGCCAAAGTTTTTGTCGCATCAGAAATAGAACTCATTTTTTTCAAAACATCTGAACTTGAATCTTTTTTTCCAACATTAGATGATACTTTGCGGCTAGAATGTTTTGTCACTTTACATTAGAACAAGACCAGCCGATAAAAAAGTTCGTTTTTAATGATGACTTTTGAAGAAAAAAGAACCAGAATTAGTTGTTTACTAGTTCTGGATCATGAAGTACTTCATGGAATGTTTTTTGAACTAAACCAGTTGCTGTTTCGATAAACTGCTTGGGGCAGTATTCGCAGGTTAACATGATATACCGTACTATACGGTACTATTAATACTCGGGTAACTTTGAAATGACCTCGGAAAACAACTTAATTCTTCTCAAGTTTGAGCGAAGCTGAGTTGATGCAATATCTCTGGTTTGTAGGTGCTGGACCATCATCAAAAACATGGCCTAGATGAGCACCACAATTTTTACACATTACTTCTATTCTCAACATGCCATAGCTAGTATCTGTCTCACTTTTCACGTTACTTTTAATGGATTCCCAAAAGCTAGGCCATCCTGTCCTTGAATCAAACTTTGTATCAGAATTAAACAGATCTACTCCACAACAAATACATTTGTAAATTCCTTTTTCCTTACAATCGTTATATTCTCCAGAAAATGGAGATTCTGTACCCTTGTTTCTACAGATTTCGAATTGTTCTGGCGTGAGTATTTTTTTCCAATCCTTGTCTGATTTTTCCATCATATACTAAGAATGTAAATTTGGATATTAATCTTTGATTTTAGAAAACATGCCTACGGAAAATTGAATCGGACGAATTATAAATCGATAAAACCTCCTTTTCATCATGCACAAAACTGATATTCAGTTAACGTTAAGAATGACATTTAGTTTTCTAGTTCTTGCAATTATTTATCTTGCATTTCTTAGTTTCATATCACTATATTTTGGATTAGGAATCTTGCCAATGGCAATAATTGCGGGCCTGATGATCGGAGCTCAATGGTATTTTTCAGATAGGATAGTTCTTTGGAGTACTGGTACTAAACTAGTCACAAAAGAGGAATATCCTATTTTACATGAAATTGTTGAAAGACTTGTTGCAAAAGCGAATATTCCAAAACCACGAATAGGAGTAGTAAATATGGCAGTGGCAAACTCATTTGCCACAGGAAAGGGACCAAAAAGTTCAGTAGTTGTGGTAACTACTGAGCTTATGAGAATTTTAGAAAAAGATGAACTAGAAGGAGTACTATCACATGAGCTCACTCACATCAAACATCGGGACGTTACGGTTATCACGCTAGCAAGTCTGTTTTCTACCATTGCATGGTTTGTTATGCAATCTTCTATGTTTGGTACAATGTGGGGTGGGTATGGTTCTGGAGGAAGACAGCAACAAGGTGGAGGAATATTTTTGGTTTTGATTGTAGCTGCAATTGTATGGTTTCTAAGTTTTATAATAATACGTGCCATATCCAGATACCGAGAATTTGCTGCAGATAGCGGTGGTGCCTATATGACAGGCCAACCTCTGTTTCTCTCAAGAGCACTAATGAAAATAAGCGGTGAGGTAAAAGTAGCCCCAAAACCAGAACTAAAACGAATTGAGGGAATGAATGCATTTTTCATAATTCCGGCCATGTCAGGTCAAACTATAGCAAGATTTTTTGCAACACATCCTCCAGTTGAAGCAAGAGTAAAACGTTTGATGGAAATTGAGGCTGAACTTCGTAGAACTGATCAGGTTGATTCATAATTCATGCATAAAATTTTATATTAAAAAGATTCTTTTTGCATATAAAATCTTTCAATAAAGTTCTTATGAACAATTTTTTTTATAAAATTAACATAAAAAAGCTAAAAATTATTATATAAGTATATCTTGTGTAAAGTATGGCAGAAGCTGGTTGGCAGATATATGCAGCAGCAGCGGGTGCTCTTGCAATAACAATTGCAATATACTTTGGAGAACGTGCCTATAGGTACAGACGAATGAAAGAAAACAAACATGTTGGTACCTATGGATTCAACTTTGAAAGCAAGTAAACATAAAACATCATTAAACTTCAGACTCAAAACCAGACTAGACTATATTCAAAATATTAATCTCTAGTTATAATTTTTAGATAAAATAATCATAATCTTTGTTATTAACAGCAGTCAGATACCCCAGGTATAATTCTTCATGTGTCTCAGACTACCCAATCATCATTCTGCTTTGTTTAGTTATCAAAATTACTTTATAATATACATAATGTAAAACCTTGGCAATTTCATATTTAATATCATTATTTAGAAACCATTCTCTCATTCTTGGCGTATATTCAATAGGTAAGAATTTTTCACTAAATTGTTGGACGGGACTACGTTGGGTATTAAATAAAATTTCAAGAAATTGATAGCATGAGTGAGGAAGTTCTTGAGAGGATAATTTCTGCGGGTTTAAATGGAATCAAAAAGTCAGAATTGAAAAAAACTTTTGGAAAGAACTGTGATAATATTTTACAAAAACTAATAGATGCAGAACAAATTTTTGTTGAGAAAAAAGGTGTAGCATATTTTGTATGGACACGAGATAACTACATCTCATATTTATCTCAAAATGATCCCAAGTGTAAAATTGTTCTCAGCATGATTATGGGAAAAAATCACTTAGCAGTTAAAGCTAAAGAACACGCCAACAAGATAGGAGCGACAGCAAACAAGACATCACAACAAAATGTTGTAGGTCAAGAAAATGACTTTAAGGTTGAATTTGACAGACGCTTAACAGAATCTTCCACTTCAATAGGATGGGCGCCTTTTTCAGATATAAGGAAAAAGATATGCGAATCTAACAAGATCTCACCAGAAAACTTCTACTCTATGGCAGCTGAACTTGTGGAAAGACACAGAGAAAAATATGAAGTATCATCAGGAGGCCAAGAAGGAATCATTATGCGAGGATTAATTCATGGCTATGTGAGGAATGTCTAATGTATGCATATCAATTAGAAAGTAATCCATATCCAAGTAGTCCAACTCCAACAGAAAAGGATGCAAGAATACTTGGAGGGAAAAGACACAAAGAAGCCAAATCAGCTATTCTTGAATGTATCAAAGAATTATGCAACAAAGTTGGTGGACGAGATTCAAACGACGGTGACTTTAGAGTAATTACATTGATCCAAGATGTCGGATCTGGTAAAACACACTTGGCTTTACATATAAAAAACCTTCAAAGTAGACATAATACAGTATGTACATTTCTCGATCTATCAACAATATCTCCAAAGACCATATCAAGTCTTTACAATGCAATTATCAAAGGATTTGAAAATGAATTTTTTGTTCAGCTTAGAACAAAACTTGTAGAGTATATACAGAATAGAGCAGAACAGGGAGATAATTCTGCTAAAAAAGCACTCGATTATTCTTTCATGAATAAACTTTCTGGGTTGACAATAAAACAAAAAGCTGAAGAGATAATTTCAGGCAAGGCATCTATTTCTGTAGAAAATATAAAAAAATTCCTTGTACAGTGGTTCAATTATTATGAATCAAATTTAATCAGAAATATAATAACAAATTCATTTGATACTATCACAAATCTTGAAGAATTGCTTGGCATGATGGCAGCCATTTCAAAACTAACTCATAGATTCTTGAGTAAAATTGTTCTTTATGAAATTGATGAATTTGATGGAAATCAAGATTCTATAGAATTTGTTAAGGGCATCATAAATGCACATCTTCCGGCATCCATTGTATTACTTATCTCAACACCTT
>JBOGQR010000129.1:0-3976 GCA_050749225.1 Nitrosopumilaceae archaeon
TGTCAATCCTCTTGGATTTCCATCCAAAGTAAGAGATGTTCTCAAAAATGTCTCACATGTTTCAATCTATCCAGATCCTAATTCAAATGAATTAAGAACTCATCTCCAAAAATACACTGGAATTTCAAAAAATCAGATTATAGTTGGAAATGGGGCAACAGAAATCATCTACAATTACTGTGCTGCATTTCTAAGAAAACAAAAAGTGCTGATTCCAACTCCTACATTTAGTGAATATGAGTCTGCTGCAAAATTAAACGGAGCAAAGGTCTATTTTTTCAAGACAATGAATCTGAATCAAAACTTGTCAGAATTTCAAGATGCGATTTCAATGAAAAGCAGTGTCTTTCTATGTAATCCAAACAATCCCACAGGGGTTCTCATAAAGAAAAAAAACATGTTAAAGATTCTTGAATCAGCACATAAAAAATCTGCGATGGTATTTCTTGATGAATGTTTCATTGAATTGGTTCCTAGCGGCAATGAGAGCGTTGTCTCATATCTAAAAGAGTTTGATAACCTTTTCATCCTTCGATCCCTGACCAAGTCATTTGGGTTGGCAGGATTGAGGATTGGATATGGACTTGGCAATAAAAAAATGATTGAGATTCTACAAAAGATAAAGATTCCGTGGAATGTTAGTGGAATTGCACAACAATCGTCTATCAGAGCATTATCTGACAAATCTCATTTGTCAAAGACATTAAACGTAATAAGAAAAGAGTCAAAATTTCTTACAAATTCCATATCAAAAATAAAGGGATTTACTTGTTACAATTCTGATACAAATTTTATTTTAATAAATTCAAAAATAAAATCTCGTCAAATTCAAAATAGGTTGCTACAAAACAATATTCTCATACGTGACTGTAGTACATTTCGAGGATTAAATGACAACTACATAAGAATTGCAGTTAAAACCCACAAAGAAAATCTAAAACTAGTTGAGGCATTACAAAAATTATGACTGCAAAAACTTTGATGATACAAGGTACTTCTTCAGGCGCTGGAAAAACAACTCTAGTTACAGCTCTTTGCAGGATTTTATCTGATGCTGGATACAAAGTAGCGCCATTCAAGTCACAGAACATGTCCTCTTATTCCTATGTTGGAAAAGAGTTTGAGATCTCAAGGGCTCAAGCCATTCAGGCAATTGCAGCAAGAACAGAGATAATGCCGATAATGAATCCAATTTTATTAAAACCCCTTGGAAATTATAAAAGTGAAGTTTTTGTAAATGGTATATTGCATGGTAAAATGCATGCTAGGGATTATTACAAAAAATTTGCTCTCTCAAAAGGACTTGAAGAATCAAAAAATGCACTTGACAAATTACTGAAAACAAATGACATTGTGATACTAGAGGGCGCTGGGTCCCCATCAGAAATAAACCTGCAACGGTATGACATTGCAAATATGAGAATGGCAGAATATTGTAAATCGCCTGTAATCTTGATAACTGATATAGATAAGGGTGGAAGCTTTGCAAGTATTGTGGGAACATTGTCGCTTCTTGATAAAAAACATCAAAAATTTGTCAAAGGGTTTGTCATAAACAAGTTTAGAGGAGATGTGGCCATACTGTATCCAAGCTATTCTATATTGAGAAAAAAAACCCTGAAACCAGTAATTGGAACTATTCCCTTAATTGAGTTTGACATTCCAGATGAAGATTCTCTACATGCAAACCCAAAACAAGTATCGTGGACAAAAAAATATCTTGTAACACTAGACAAAGAAATAGATCACTTGGCTTTAATTGTGAAAAAAAATCTTGATATGAAAAAGATACGAGGTATGTTAAACTTATTCTGATACCAATAATTGCGGTTGTATTTGCACTTGGACTTGATCTTATTTTTGGAGATCCAAAAAACAGATATCATCCAACTGTTTGGATGGGTAAATTGATTGGCAAGTCAGTACCATATACAAAATCTACCAATCCGATTACTGAAAAAATTAAAGGTACAATTCTTCTTGTTTTAGCGGTATCACTGGTATCTTTTTTGATTGTTTTATTCTCATCTTCTTTGAAATATGTGGAAAGTTTTGATTTTAATGATCTATACAAAATTATGCTCATAGGTGCAAGTATAATTCTAGTCGGAATTTTACTAAAGACTACCATTGCGATAAAGGGAATGGAAGAGCATGCATCAAAAATCATGAGTTCTATAGCAAAAAATGACCTGGATGGTGCAAGGACACAACTTTCTATGATAGTAAAACGAGACACTAAAAATTTAGATAAACAACACGTAATTTCTGCAACTCTTGAAAGCATCAGCGAAAACATTGTTGACGGTATAACAGGTCCGCTTTTCTATTTCTCAATTTTTGGCCTGGCTGGAGCATTCGTGTATAGGACTGTAAACACAGCTGACTCTATGATTGGATATAAAACAGAAATATTTCGAAACATAGGCTGGTTTGCTGCCAATTGCGATAAAGTGCTCAACTTTATTCCCTCTAGACTCACTAGCCTTGTTATGGTATTTTCATGCGTTATACTACGAGAGGACTGGAAGAATTCAATTCATATCATGAAAAGAGATGGTCCAAAGACTGAAAGCCCAAATGCTGGTTATCCTATGGCTACTCTGGCTGGTGCACTTGGAATAAAATTTGAAAAGATGGAACATTATGTTTTAGGAGATGGAAATTCTGAGATAAATGAAAAGCATTTCCGATCTGCAATATCTATAATGAAAATGACTACAATATTATTTGTTTTATTTTTTACAATTCCTATGATTTTGTCATTGTCATATCTTGGTTGGTGGTTTAATGTTTAAGGGAATATCATCTGTAGTATCATTTCTAACAATCATTCCTTCTAAGAATAGTGAACTGGAAACTGTAGCAAAGAACATGTATCTTTTTCCAATTGCAGGAGCTCTTATAGGAATAATTATCGGCGCTGCAGGTTATGGTTTATCTTTTTTTCTTCAACCTCTTATTACTGGTCTTATCTTGACCGGAGCACTTGCTATGATAACCGGAATGCATCATACTGATGCATTATGTGATTTTGCAGATGGGATTATGGCAAAGGGTACAAGAGAAAAAAAACTCCAAGCAATGAGAGATCCAGCAGTTGGTTCTGCAGGTGTAATGACAGTTGTTCTATATGCAGCAGGTATGATATTGGCTATTTCCATGACGAAAGGTTTTGCACTGTTTGAGGCAATACTTCTAAGTGAACTCATGGCTAAACTGTCCATGGTAATACAGGCAAACCGCGGTCTTTCTGCTTGGGAAGGACTAAGTTCTCCTTTCACTCAATCCATGAAAGATCCAAGAAAATTTACAATAGCTATACTGTTAGCAATAGTGCCTACTGTGATTTTGGCAGGAATGACAGGCGTATTTGTAATAATATCATGCGTAGGATTGTCTTTTCTATTGCTTGTTGTTGCAAACAGGAGCTTTGGAGGAATTTCTGGTGATGTATTTGGTGCAAGCAATGAATTGGTAAGACTAGCATCTCTATTGATTTTTGTATCGATATGATAGGGCTGGTCATGTGTGGAGGTAAGGGTACTAGGATGAAATCCTCCGAGGAAAAACTACTCCTACGATACAAAAAACCGCTGATAGAACATGTTCTAAATGCTTTGCAAAATTCAAAAATATTTTCAAATATAGTGTGTGTTACAAGTAATAACGCACCAAAAACGCGTGAGTTTGTTTCTAGTCAGGGTATTGACATACTTGAAACAAGGGGTGAAGGATATTCTACTGATCTAGGAGAGTCTCTTTCCAAGTTTGAAGAAATAATTTTTGTGGTTTCAGGTGACATGCCACTTTTTGATTCGGAGGTGATCAAAAAAATTGTAGATCTGGTAAATGAAGAAAATGTTTGGACGAGTATATTGGTGCGAAAAATTTTTCTCTTGTCTCTTGGATTGGAAGCAGAATTTTTTGTTAATTATAACAATGAAGAATGTGCTTATACTGGAATTTCTATAGT
>JBOGQR010000130.1:0-3915 GCA_050749225.1 Nitrosopumilaceae archaeon
TGGCCCAAAGACACTACGGTATAATGTTTCCTGTATTTTGTAATTACCATTGCTATCAGGATATGCATAAAATGTCAGTGGCGTATTTACCACACCTGTTCCTATTCCTCCTGAAAGGTTTGGAGCCGTGTTAGCTTTTGATATTAAGGATGTACCATTTCCATTTAATACTGTAATGACAAGACTAGTAGCTGTTGTGATTTGGTTTGATGCAATGTTACCTGAAATACTAAAAGAGTTCCCTATTGCATAAGAAGATTGATCTGTTGTAATGGACAAAGGTCCTGAATTTGTTGCTACAAAAATACTTGGGTCTTGTACTACGTTAAAGTCTGCTTGCGCCTTGTAGGATTTTTCTGATATTATTGCTCTATAGCTTCCAAATCTATCTGTTGTACCTGGGATTGGTAGAGTGTATGTAAATGTGCCATCTGATGAAACATTTAATGCGCTTTTGACATCAAAAGTTGAACGAACAATACCTGATGTATAAGATTGTACTACCTCAATTTGAAAGTCATATACTCCAATCAAATTTGTGCGACCTGAAATTGTTACAGTGTCACCTAGTCCGTATGCCAGTTTGTCTGTAGTTACTACTATTGGAGCGCTTAGAGTTGGCGGTTGTATTAGATTAAACGAAGTAGTAATTGTTGCTGTATCATATTTTGCGACAATATCATACGTTCCATAAATAGGATTTACTGAATTTATAACAACAGCTGATGAAGCAGATGTGTGATGAAAGTAATTGTAGGAAGTAATTCTTCCTTGTGAATCAGGAAACAAGGTTCCTTTGTATACTTGAGCATTATTAGGATCATATACTATGTAGGTTACCGGAGTAAGTGGAATAATTTTTGAGACATTTCCTACAATAGTTATCGGGTCTCCCAAAATATAAGATGGCTTGTCTGTGGTAAATGTAAGAGTGGTTTGTGCTTGTTGTGGTGGTGGAACATATGCTTGTTCACTTAAGACAAATTGTGCATTTGCTGATGCATCTGAATAAATTACAGATACTTTGTAATTACCTTCTATAAATCCCAATAGCGGATCAGCTTTCAAATCTGTTTCAAATTTAAGATTATTATCAGGATATGCTGTAATTGTTTTTTGAAATCCAGATCCTGTAACAATTATTCTGATTTGTTCTGGAATGTAACTGAGGTTTGGTATGTTAACTTGTTTTGAAACTTGACCACTTATTTTTATTGTGTCACCAAAAATGTAATTTGTTTTATCAGTCGCAACTGTAATACCAAGTTCGGAAGAAGTTTCAGATGAAGCTAGTTTTCCGTTTGAGTTACCTATAGTTGCTATTTTGAATGCCCAGTCACTGCTAGAGTTTGTATTAAATCCATCTGTAATTCTTTGCCAAGTGTTAAGATCGTTTTGTTGATCATATAGTGGTGAAGTTTGGTCTATGACCATACCATTGTTATCTTTTAGTTGAACAACTGCACCAATATGTGGAAACCATGATGGTCCATACGTATATGTCAAAAATTGACCACTTTGAATATTTGTGCCAGCAGAAATTGTATATGTATTTTTCAAACCAGTTGTAGCCCCGATTGTCCAACCACCAATACTAACTGGTGTAGATGTGGGATTGTACAGTTCTACCCATTGTGATATTGATTTAGAATCATCTCCTGGCGGATCTATTTCAACTTCATTTATCACAACATGATTAGCAATAGAACTTACTTGGCCCATCACAGGATTTACTTGAACACATAGCATGACCACTGCCAAAAATCCAATTACAAGATATAATCTAGGGTCTCTCATCTGCACTATCATTTCATCACAAATATTGCAATTTTAGGTATTGATAGAGTAAAAGTTGAGCTAGTTGTTAATGCCCAATATGTACAAGCAGGCATGAATGATGTTCTGCTTTATACATTATAAGTCGTACGTAGAACTTGTCCTATATTGAGAATGAGACAATCTTTCGTCTAGTGAATTAAATATCATCCAAGTATTAATGACAAATAGACATTAAGTTTGGTTTTGAGTATCACACTTGGGGCATTTGTTATTTACAATTTTCTGTCCACAAACTGCACACATTCCCTCTCCCATAGCTTTTTGTATTTGCTTTTTTCTTCTTCCAACAAACACACGTACACCAAAATAGATTGCAACTGATATTACAACTGCATAAACAGGAGCGATAAATGGTAACATACCTATCATTAAAAATAAAATACCTATAATCAGAACTATCTCACGTTTTTCAAAACCCAATTATTTTAACATCCAGAAATTTTAATAAAAGTCTATGCCAGTACTCAGAGTCACTGAATTTGCATTCATATTGTATCATGTCTCTAACTCCTCTTCATCGTCTGGCTTTTTTAGAATGGTAAAAGTAAGATAAGAACTAATTGAAGAAAAATGTAATTTCCATCCTGTAAACATTGTAAAAATTATCTTTACTCAGATAATTGTCATAATTTGTGCTCTTTTTACTATCTTTCTGTTACTCTTTATCCTTTTGTAGAATTTCGTCTAGTTTTATCCAATGGGAAAACGAAAATTCATCATTGATCTTGGTAACGAAAAGATAGAGGTGGAAGGACATATGCACAAAAATGTAGCCATCAAATACCTCATGAAAAGACGTAGATCACTTATCATGACTCGTGATAAGGAAAAAGTTGAACGATTGTATGAGAGTGTCCCAAAGATAATATCCATAATAGGAGGACATTTGACAAAATCCTACCAAGTAAACTGGGAAAGAGAGGGGACAACAGAATTTGAGGGTTCTAGATTTGTTTTTACACTAACTGAGATTCCAGACCAAAAGATAATAGCATAAAATAGATCAGGTTTTTTCTAAATCCTCAGTATTCTATTTAGATAATACCAACTTCGTGTACAGTAATCAGACCATTATCACCAACTATTTCTTTTATCTCTGGCAATATCTTTTCAAGTTTTGATAATTCATCAATTACTTCTATAACAAGCGGCATGTTAACGGATATTCCTTCTACATACATATTGGATTTTCCTCGCTTCCCATATCCACCTGTACCTGCCCAAACTGTAGCACCCAAAATTTTTCCCTTTTTCAAAATGTCAAGTATTAACAGATGAACGCGTTTTCCCTTTACAGTATCATTCTTTTTAATTCTGATAACAACTGACCACATTTTCATGGTTCTCATTTTATCTTAATGCTCCAACTATTACACTTAACAAAGCCCTGCCTCCAAAGATAGCACCTAATGACAAACCTACATTTGTGATTATGTTAATTGCCATTAAAGAATATTGTTTATTATCAATCAGATTAGATGTTTCTAACGCAAATGATGACATTGTAGTTAGTCCACCACAAAATCCTATTGCAACTAGCAATGCATACTTGTCATCAAGATTCCATTGTTGCGAAAGAACTGAAAAACCTCCAAGAATAAAACTTCCCAATATATTTACAATTAATACGTTTACAGGTAATACACCAAGAAGCAATGAAGATTTTGTTATTCCATATCGTAGAAAAGTTCCAGCCAATCCACCTACTGCTAGAAAAACTATTTCAATTCCTTTCATGTTGAATCGCTTTTCCTACAGAATTGATTTTCTTTTTGATTTTTGTTTGTCATTTGTCTACCTGTTTAATTCTCATTAGGTAGACATTATCAGCATCTTCTGATGCGGTTTAGGATTTTTCCAAGGCTAATGTCATAGCCTGTTATGATATAATTTCATCATATTTTTAAGCCTTTGTTGCAAGTTTCATTATTTTGATTACACAGTAAAATCAAACCTAGTTATCTCTAGTACAATAAAACAATGGGATCGGCCGGATTTGAACCGACGACCTCAGGTACCCAAAACCCGAATCATACCAAGCTAGACCACGATCCCGATGCAAATCCAGCTTAGAGC
>JBOGQR010000131.1:0-3853 GCA_050749225.1 Nitrosopumilaceae archaeon
GATATACACGATTGCATCTTTTGCAGTTGGTACGTCGCCAGATTTTTCAAAAGATGCTTCAAGTTCATCTTGAATGTCATCAACAAGTGAAACTGCAGCGGCAATTTCTCTATCAGATTCAAGTCCTAATGCTCGCATTAAAGTAACTACAGGTATGTCAACAGGTGAACCTGGAATTTTTGCAACTATTAATCCATCATTTTTCATTACAAGTTCTAGCTTTGCACGATAACCAACAATAGATGAATAGACTTTAGCTTTAAAGACAGTATTGCCTCCAACAGTTTCTTTATCAACTATAATTTTATTGTAAGAAAGATCTTCTAGTCCAACAATAACTCGCTCTGATCCATTTATGATAAAATATCCGCCGGGATCGTTTGGATCCTCACCATGTTCTACAAGTTTTTGTTCAGAGAGATTATGCAAAAGGCAGGCGTTTGATCTTACCATGACTGGCATGTCACCAATATGAACAAATCTTGATTCTAGAATTTTTCCATCTTCTACAACACTTGCTTCAAGCATTACCGGAGATGCGTATGTAACGTTACGTAGTCTTGCTTCCATAGGAGCTATATGTGTTATAGAACCATCAAGTTCCATCATCCGTGGCTGTTGTAGTTTTAGCTTACCAAGTTGAATTTTGTACGGATATTCTGCACTTTCGATTTCTATTTGTCCAACTTCATCAATTATACTTTGAAGACCTCTTTCCAAAAACTCATCATATGAATTAAGATGTTGTCTAGCTATACCTTCTCTTTTTAATATATCCTGAATTATCGGCCAACGTTTGTTTGAAATGTTTGCCATTACTCTTCCACCACGTATCTGTAATAGATACTCTCACCAGCAGTTGCACTTTTTCTTGTTATCTTAATCATATCACCTGGTTTTACTCCCAAGCCTTTGATGGCAGGATCGTTTACGTAAATAAGCGGCATTTCAGTTGGTTTTGTATGAAATTTTTCTAGTGTTTCTTCGGCTTCCTTTTTTGTCATTATCTCATGTTTTGGAACATAGATGTGATCTGGAACTAGGATGTGATCTTTTTTAGTTATCATGTTAAAGAGCTCCTTCTAACATTAGCTGTAAATGAACAATTAATCCACAAACTACGAATTTTCAGCCGAGAGGTTAATATATATGTAATTGGCGGGATTTCAAATTTACTGTTTCTTGTCAATAATTTTTGTCGCAACCTTAAATAGAGAAAAAATATCCACAAAATAAGATGAGTACTCGTTTTAGTGGATTTGCATTACTTGCAATTCTGGCTGCTGCAACAGCAACTATTCCGGTTTTTGCAGACAATTCTACACAGAACACAAATACAAATCCTCAGACCTCAACAGGAGTACCAATTACTGTTACAACAGACAAAGCATCGTACAACGATGGCGACAAACTCACCATATCAGGAACCACACAAGACTTCATCTCTGGCACACCAGTTTCAGTTATAGTTAGAAATCCTATTGGAAATGTTGTGCAGATAGCTCAAGTAGATCTTGGAAGCGATAGAACATACAGCACAACGATCACGGTTGGTGGTAGTAGTTTGTGGCTAGCTGCTGGTACTTACGAAGTAGATGTACAGTTTGGTAGTAAAGACAGATCAGCCAAAACAACATTCCAATTTACTGGTTCTACAGGTGGACCAAGTACAGGAAATAAAATAAAAGTAGATGGTACTGACTTTTCAGTCACCTACAGTATTACAAATGGTAAAGTGTTAGGAATAAAGGCTGATATCCAATCCAAATCATTGATAGTATCAATACAAACAACAGGCGATGGACAACTAACCATAACTCTACCAAGAGCATTGATAGATGCAAAGATAAATGATAATACGGATGATCAGTTCTTTGTCTTAAATGATGGTCAAGAAGCTCAATTTGATGAAACAAAAACAACTACAGACAGGACTCTGACAATTCCTTTCACGGATGGAACTGAACAAATAGAGATCATTGGTACATGGATAGTTCCAGAATTTGGTACAATAGCAGCACTAGTACTTGCAATTGCAATTATATCCATAATTGCTGTTTCTGCAAAGACTGGGCTAAGATTCATGCCAAAATACTAGAACAAACAACTTTTCATTTTTTTAATATCCTAAACCCCCAAGTACCCAATTACTCTTTACAAATTAATATCAGAATTGCATAACACAAAAATTAAAAGAAATAAAATGGGTTACAATACAAAACGCAAGTAAATCAAATTGAGGGTGTCAGATATTGATTTTATGTCCAGTTCTACAATATAGAGGGAAATGTCCTGTCAATTCTACAGAGCCATTTTTAAATATACATAAATATCCATCCTTCCTAATCGCAAATAAGATGAGTACTCATAAAGAATACGCGCTGATCGCTATTCTTGCCACAATAGCTGTTGTGGGAGTGGTTCCAGCTTTTGCAGACTGTCCTCCAGATTGTCAACCAAAGGCATCTTACAACCCTCTTACTACCAGTGGACCAATTCTGCCAATATCTGTAACTACGGATAAATCAACATATGATCACAACTCCATCATCATGGTAAGTGGTCATGTAGATCATCCATATCCTGGTCAAGATGTAGGTATGAAAATAACTAGTCCATCTGGAAATGTTGTAGGTGCTGCACAACTAACTGTTGATAGCAATGGTGACTTTACAACCAAAGTAAACACTAATAGTGCAATATGGAGAGAAAATGGAGTTTACACAATTTATGTACAACAGGGCGACGAGCAAGCTAGAACTAACAAAGTCCAGGTCGCTATTACCGGCGAATTACCTCCACAACCACCAGCAGTTCCAGAATTTGGTACAATAGCAGCACTAGTACTTGCAATTGCAATTATATCCATAATTGCTGTTTCTGCAAAGACTGGGCTAAGATTCATGCCAAAATACTAGAACATTCAATTTTTTTCATTTTTTAAATATACATAAATAGTGATACCGACTAAATCGCAAACAAGATGAGTACTCATAAAGAATACGCGCTGATCGCTATTCTTGCCACAATAGCTGTTGTGGGAGTGGTTCCAGCTTTTGCAGACTACCAAATGTTTCCTTCGGGAACATCCAATCCACTGCCTGGTGAAAATACACCTATTCCATTAACAGTGTCGACAGACAAGGCAGTATATGATCACAATTCCATCATCATGGTGAGTGGTCATGTAAGAAATCCTTACCCAGGTCAACAAGTTACCTTACGAGTAAGTGATTCTTCAGGAAGTATTGTCCAAGTCAGTCAACTAACATTGGACAACAATGGCGATTTTGGAACAAAGTTGACCACAGCAAGTCCATTATGGACTAAAAGTGGAGTTTATACAATTGTTGCCCAATATGGAAACCAACAGGGGACATCAGCTAAAGTCCAATTTACAATTCCTGGTGGTGCAACAAGTTGTGATCCAACTCAACTCGCAGCCACACTAAATGATGAAGTATACTGCATACCCTACAGCATCAACGGTGGCACTGTGTTAAGTGGAACTCTTAATGCCGCATCCAAAACCTTGACTGTAAACATTCAAGCTAATGATGATGGACAAATTACACTTAACATTCCAAGATCAGTACTTGATTCAAAAAACGGTAACAATGATCAAAGCTTCGTTGTGTTATTAGATGGTAGGGAACAATACACAGATACAGAAACATCTACTTCAGACACAAGAACCGTAACAGTTCCATTTACAGAAGGATCTGAAATGGTAGAGATCGTTGGTACACAAATAGTTCCAGAATTTGGTACAATAGCAGCACTAGTACTTGCAATTGCAATTATATCCATAATTGCTGTTTCTGCAAAGACTGGGCTAAGATTCATGCCAAAA
>JBOGQR010000132.1:0-3837 GCA_050749225.1 Nitrosopumilaceae archaeon
AAAGAGGGTTTATCATAACACAAAATACAAAAAAACCAAAGTTCCTGCCTTGGAAATTAAGTATTAATTCACGTTTGGACCTTCACTATAAAGTAGATTTGATTATTGCAAGAAATAATAAAAAAAGATTCCCTAGATCGAATTTATCTACCATTTATTAATTCATTTTATAGAGTTTGATGGACCTTTGGATTTAGCTTATGTTATAACAATTAAGCTAGATCTGTAATTTTTAGCTAGTTTATCAAGTCATAGTAATATTATATCTTCACAACCTATCATCATGCTCAGTCTTGATGAATTAGAGTGTGAATTTCAACAGGCATATGTTATGATTAACTGTGAAGATGGTGCACAAGAGTACGTAATGGAAGAGCTGAAATCAATTAAATGCATAAAAGAAATGACAACCACGGTTGGTCCGTATGATATTGTGACAAAAATCACGGTTCCATCAATATCTGTCCTACGAGAAACTATTGAATTCAAGATTAGAAGAATACAAAAAGTTCGTACAACTACAACAATTATCTGTGAAAAATCAACCTCCTTGGATTTAATCGAAGGAAAGACATACCATGCATAACCTATCTCCAATACCTTTCAAGTACATTGACTCACTTGAATCTAAACAACACATTGCGTTATTCTACGAAGAATCAGAATATGCAAGATTGATAGAATTTCGATTTATAAAACATGGATTAGAAATTGGTGAACACTGTGTATATGCAACAGAAGAAGACTCTGGATCAATAGTACTTAAGATGATAAACTATGGAATTCCATTGAGCTACTTTCAGAGCGGAAGATTGAAGGTTTATCAAATCCAACGTACATGCGGCGGTCGTGATGAAATAATGAAAAGATGTAAACGCGATATTGATATGATTTTCTCCAATCTGATTTCCCCATTTCGGATAGTGTCAAGAATAGTACAAGATGTCAGTACTCCTGATGGAATGTCAGTTGAATTAGAACTTGAATGTACTGTACATGACAAGTTTGAGGATTTTGGAGGCTCTCTAATATGTCCGTATGACATATCAAAAATAGAACCTAGTAAGCGTAAACAATGGTTTGAACATCTTAGGGCAAACCATCATGCAGTAATTTATGCCCCGCGATTTGGAGAGGGTGGGGTTTTTTGTGCTATGTGATCTCATTAAGATAACCTAATTTCTCTCTTACAAATCAAGTAATTTTTACTCTTTTAATGAACTCGTTTAGGGTGACAAAACAATGTTTTTGAATTATAGTACACCATTAACTTTGAATATGTGAATATGGAACAAAAAAATGGGTTGTTAAAAGTTCAACGCAGTATACGCAAAAAGAATAACACAAATTCGAATGATAAGAATTCAAAAATTGCAGAAATTCTTGGATTGCTTGAAGAATCAGGAAAAGGAAAAGAATGGATATTACAAGAAATAAAAAAACACAAGCTTAAAACTCAGATAAAAACAACAATGAACAGTTTTGAAATTTTAAAACACTGTCCTGATGGTTTTGTTTCACATCTTTTACTGGTGTTAAAAAACGATGGATTTGAAAATTTTCCAGACATTAAGACTTTGACAAAAACATATCATTGGTTTTTTACTGATATTGTAGGCAGTGCTAATCCTGATGTGCTTACTAAAGATCAAGCTCGTAAAGTTTGGGCATTAAATGAATTGGTTGGACGAACTGAAACATTTCGGCAACGAAATATGAAATCTGATCTGATGACCATTACCGGAGATGGAATGGTTATTGGGTTTAACGATAGTCCTGAAAAACCTTTACGTCTTGCAATAGAATTGCACAAGATAATTTCAAAATATAATCAGATAAAAAAAGGAAAGGACAAACTCAATATACGAATTGGGATAGATACAGGTCCTGTTTATTTTATCAAAGATTTGACTGGCAAAGATAATTTCTGGGGACCTGGAATAATCATGGCAAGACGAGTTATGGATTTGGCAAGACCAATGCAAATACTTGCATCTTCAAGAATTGCAGAAGACGTTCGTAAGCTATCGCCTGAAAATAAATCAGTAATGCATTACATAGGTGACTATAAAATAAAACATAACGAAAAACTATCATTATATAATATTTATGGAGATGGTTGGGGTAACAAACTTGCACCGCATGGAAAAATAGATGCAAAAAAAATTGATGAAGGCCCAAACCCCGTCAAATTTTTATTCCCAAAAATTGAATTAAAACTAGCAATAACTAATCTAAAAACTATGATGACTCATCATACATGGATTTGGAATATAGTAAATGTTACAGACCACGCACTTGATCAAGTTTCATATTATATTGAGGGCGATGTGCCAAGAGACTTTTCCGATCTTAATATATCCATAAAAGATGAAGAGAACAATAAACTTCAAATAATTAGCGTAAATGTGAACAAACCCTACAACAAGGAATTTCTCGTAAAACTGAATAAACCGCTTAAACCACGGCAAAAAAGAAGATATCTCAAACTAGAATACGATTGGGAAGAACCAGAAAGAAATTTCCTTTATACTCTTTCAACAGACTGTAAGAAATTCAAATATTTTCTTACACTACCTAAAGGATTAGAAATTAAACAACGAGTTCTCAAAGTTGATCCTGCGACAAGATTCAAAATTCATGCGTCCCCATCTGCTGAAATAAAATACCTAAAAGATAAAACCGAGATTACTTGGCAGGCTTCTAATTTACATGCTTATGATGCATATAGATTTGAATGGTAAGACTTTACACAAGATTTTTTACAAGCACATTATGATGAAATTTTATTAGTGCAATGAAATCAATTAACTATACATTACTTGGTGATGAATCAATTGCTAAAGATTTTGGCAAAAAAGGAACAGCAACTGACCTTACAATATATGATCGAAAGGAATCAGAGATTGTAAAAACTTGGACCGCTCCTACAGGATTCCCAGAAAAGATACAGCCTCTTTTTCAGGCCATTAATATGGGTGAGTATGTTATTTTTTATGTGACAAAGCTTGACAAATTCACTGGAGAACAGATTGTAGCTTTAGATGTTCTTAAAAAAACACAAGGATTGTTATGTCATTCATACAATGTAGACAGGGAAAAGCTTCTTGCTATGATTAAGAGTACTGTGGTAGAACAATACAAGCTGGTTGGATTAGATGAACTAAAAAAAGAAACAGACTTGTTACAGCCCATAATAAAAGACGGTGCTACCAAAATTTCTATAGACCACTGTTTTGATGTCAAAGGTGTAGGCACTGTTATACTAGGTAAAGTGATTCAAGGAAAAGTAAAAGCATACGATAACCTAAAGCTCCTGCCTAAAGGATCCGATGTTTTAATAAAATCAATTCAAATGCATGATAATCCTGTAGATGAAGCCATATCGCCTGCACGCGTTGGTCTTTCGGTAAAAGGAATTGCGCCCGATGATATTCAAAGAGGTGATTTACTATCCTTACCAGGTTCAGTAAAAATATCACAAGAAATTACACTAAACTATTCACAAAGTAAATTTTTCAAAGGAGAATTATCTGAAAACCAGATGTTTCTTGTAAACATAGGTTTACAAATTCGACCTGCAAAGATTACTTCCTTAAAACCCATGAAACTATCTCTTGGCAAACCAGCTGTATTTGATGAAGGTGATATCTGTGTTATTCTCAAACCAGAATCACAAACTATACGCATTGTGGGCAGTGGGGAAATAACACAATAAAACAAATTATTAAATTATTTTATTTTCCTAAATTAATTTATATTGAAAACCATTTTCTAGCTTTACTTCGCATAACGGAATATACTGGGTAATCAAATTTCAATCCCGATGAATATGAC
>JBOGQR010000133.1:0-3833 GCA_050749225.1 Nitrosopumilaceae archaeon
CATGCCAATTAAAAACAAAAGGGAAAACTGGGTAGAACTTGCAAAACAAGGTGCTACAGTTATTTTACATCCTGCCACCACTAAAATTAACACAGGTACTTCTATTGAGAATGGCATTGTAATTGGTCTTGTAGTTGGCGATATCCAGTCTGCAGTACAAGAACTCAAATCACAAAACGTTCCAATACATAGAGACATTGAATCTCATAAGGCAGGTAAAAACGCAATTGTATTAGATCCTGATAAATACATGATATCTTTATTTGAGCCTGCTCCACCTGATAGTGCAAAGCAAGCACGTGGATTCCATGGTTTTGCTCCTCTTTAGATTAGTTTCTTTATTTTAACAATTATTTTAGATAAAGAATCAAGAGCTGCAGTTCTGTCCGCTGAAATATAATAAATCCCTTCTTTTCTTTGGAATGCCACCAAAGTAACTTTGTCATGTTTGAAAATTGCACAATCCATGATACCTATTGCATTATCATTTGAGCGCCTCATTGTTAATAGAGTTGAAATCAAAAAGAACTCGTTTCTAGCTGGTTCTGATTTTAAATATATTTTGGTACCTGGTCTTATTATTCCAGTCAATGTCCTACCATATTCATTGATCAATCCTACATATCTTACTGCTTTTGATGATAACAGAATTTTCTGGCATTTTTTTCTATAAATAGAAATATCTTGTTGCCATTTCTCAGCTGGAGTTTTTGCCATATGGAAGATAGTGTTATAGGCTTTATAAAGGTGGATTTTATTTCTGTTTTTGTTTTTCCAAGTCTTTCTTTAATACGGCGTTTTCTTTTTTTAATTGCTCATTTTCTACTTGTAATGAATTAACCGAGTTTACTCCCTTATGCATAGGATGAGATGGACCGAATTGATTTGGTGCTAAATCAAAAAGTCCTGCTGCATATTGTTGGAACATTGTATAAAAATCAGACAATCTTTCCATCATTAGGGAATTATCTCTAACTATGTTGTCTTTTAGCTTGCCTGTCATAGATATGCCACGAGGATGATTTGCCATTGGAGGCAGACGTGGAAATGCAAATGGGCTATTTATCATGTTTTGATATTGATTGTAAAATTCCAACATTTTTTTTGTATCCGCATTCCACATGTGTTATGAGGTTTTTTTACCCCTTATTTCACCTTTACGTGTTAAAAACTAGGCATCATACATAAAACAGATTGTCAACCGGCAGTCATTTTTTATCAAGATCAGCTGATCGCTGATCCTTATACAAGCCTCAGATCTAAACTGATAAAATGGTAAAAACAATATCTATGAGCTGTATAAAATGTAAAAAAAATATAGTTTCAACTGAATTATACAAAATTGTAATGTATGTTGTCGGTGAAAAGTTTACCGATCATCATTATGAACACATTGAATGTCCTGATAACTTTACCGTTTAATCAACTAACGAATAAACACGATATAGTTTTCCAGTTTCTCTGTCATGATAATTCCATTGTGTTCCGTGCCATTCTACTTCTTTGAATGATTGTTTTAGTGATGGATGTAATTTTTCATAAACATCTTCTCCAATTAAAATCTGATTTGGTCTGGCAAGATTTGTTATCTTTGCGGCAATACTCATTGCAGGACCAAGTATATCAACGTGGGATTTGGTCTGGTCTGATCCATATCTCACTATGGTATTTTCTCCAAAATCCATACCGATTTTCACACGAAGCTCTGGATAGTCATATTCACTAAGGATTGGATTTATTCCTCTTTCTATTACATCAATCATAGTTCTTGCACAGTTGACAGCGTTATCAGCTATCAAAAGTGGACTATCTTCTGCTACAAAATATCCTATTACCGCATCTCCAACAAATTTTAAAACATATCCTTCATGATGTTTGATAACGTATCTCATCTCTTGAGAAAAGGAACTCAAGATAATTGCCAACTTTTCTGCAGGTAATTGTAAGGTCATTTCAGTAGACCCTACCAGATCGACAAAGACTACGATCATGTGTAGTTTTGTATCTACATGTGATCGCAAAAATTGATCTGATTCATCTATGGTATAATCATACTCATAGCCTTTCTTAAGGGAACTCCATACTCTTTTTTGGGTTTGTTTGATTAGTGATTCAGTATCTAGGGTGCCTTCTTTACCTCCACCTAACATCATATCTATTATATTGTTAGTAGACACTGGTTCTGTGTTTCCAACAGATGTGTCTTCACTCAAGATAGGTTACCTCTTTTATTCAAGGGGAAAATTCACTCCACATACTGGGCATTGACCTCGATGACCTTTGTATCTGATATCAAAATACTGAATAATCTCTACATCACAATTCCAACAAATTATCTTCTTAAAAGATGGCTTTGGCATGTTTGATGTGTAAATTTTATACTATTTAATATAAAAAGAAACGCAATTTCTTCATATCAAATTTAAGTGACGTTAGAAAGGAGAAATTGTGCAAATTCCAGCAAAATCACAAGACGAATTTATAAAATCAATGACTGAAAAAAGCCAGAAAATAAGGTCGTTATTTTTAGAACGTGTGGTTAGACTGACAAAAAATGTAGATGTAAAGGTAATGCTAGGAGATGGCACTGTATCTGAACAACATACGTTTGATCCTGCACTAGTCAGGCAATTTTATGGCGGGTTGTTAAAAAATCTCTCTGATTGGAAGGCTCAGGACATATCCACCTCAAATGAAAAAGATCTAAGACGTGTCTTTATTAGATTTGAAGCAAGGGAAGGAAACTATCTTCTCACAGGGTATTTTTCCTTACAATATCATGCATTGTTATTTTACAAACTAAATCATAGAGTCATTGATGTACAAAAAGAACTTGCAGA
Source organism: Nitrosopumilaceae archaeon (assembly GCA_050749225.1). Lineage (GTDB taxonomy): Archaea > Thermoproteota > Nitrososphaeria > Nitrososphaerales > Nitrosopumilaceae > TA-20. Next base: position 2,841 of record JBOGQR010000133.1, read on the forward strand.
TATAACTGACAAAATAAATGAATTAGAAATCAATCTTGCACCAAAAGGCGATCAGATAATTCATGAAAAACTAAAAGAACTAGGTTATGATACAGTGGATCAGCAAAAACTTTTTGAAATATTTTTCCAAAATGACAATCTTGCTAAAGAAATGATTGAACAAGTATATTCTAGTACGGATGAAAGCTTTGCTCAACTAACAAAAAGACGCTCAGATTTGTTCAACGAGCTTGATAACATGCTAATTGAGATTTATCATACTGTGCCTGTGATGATTGATGAAATGAGAATGATTGCAGCAGAAGAAGGATGTCTATGTCAATTTGATCTTGAACATTTAAAGAATGAATCCAAAGAAGGAAACTTTGATCCAGCGAGAATTTCACCAAAGATAAAAGAAAATTTATTGAAAAGAATGGATCAAGTTTTTAATGCAATGAAAATTTAAAAATTGTTTATATTCTAGTTCTTTTTTATAATCTCATAATTTAGTCAAGGGGTCTATGGAACTGGATGCAAGGCATCATCATATGGGGAGTTGAAGCCATGCGACCCCTTGACACAGATCATTTACATCCGTAAAATAGTATTTAGCCTTTTCCGGATCGATGTAAAATTTATTGAAACAAGACATCTTTCTACATATTTTATGTCAAATACTCATTAAAATCCAAAATACACATGGTATTTAGCGAAGAACATTTGGCAAGAAACCAAATATACAGTAAGAGATCTGAAGAATTTGTTGAACCTTACTTTTGATGACATACTAAAATCGCAAAAAATCCAAGGCAGTGTAATACGTAAAACTCCTATGGAAATATCACAGACATTTAGCCATATAACAGGCTCAAAAGTTTATCTTAAATCTGAATGTCTGCAAAAGACTGGTTCGTTTAAGGTAAGGGGCGCATACGCAAAAATTGCAACTTTGTCAAAAGATGAAAAGAAGAAGGGTGTCATAGCAGCATCAGCAGGAAATCATGCACAAGG
>JBOGQR010000134.1:0-3782 GCA_050749225.1 Nitrosopumilaceae archaeon
TGCCTTGCCTTGGGAACACTCGGGATAATGTGTATTTGAGGCTGGCTGAGGCAGCATTATTCCTGTAAAGTTTCCTTGGTCATAATAGCCAATATCATATGGTGGCATGCCATCAAGATCGTTATTTGTAAGAGATTCGGGGGCAGGGTCTGCAAATACTTGTATTTGATATAATGAATACCCTTGAGGCATCTGTCCTACTAGATGAAGTTGACTGCCCTCTAGCTTGACGGTTTGCCATTTTATTATGTTGGTCTCAAAGTGTTCTACAAAATAAAATCTCTGATTGCTGTATGCAATTCCAAAATTCACATCTGTGTGATATGGATTGAGTATGTTATCTCTGTGTCCCCAGAAAGAGCCTGCATCTTTGTACATCATATTGTATTCGCTGTCATTGATTTGTTTGAAAGGATCAAAGGAATTTGGCATGCAGCTTGACACAGGACAATATGACAATGTAACACTGATATTTTCATCCACGTTTCCTCTTCCACCAAGTTTTGTGTATACGACATAAGGTTTGACTCCATCAGTATTCCAATGCGAAAAGTATTCTGCAGATAACATGTCATCTGCGCGATTTTGTGCAGATGAAATATTACTTAATGCTACAGGTTGCAATCCATGATTTTTTCTGTCTTGGTTAACTACTTGTAATGCATATTGATATAATTCCTCTTTTGTTGGAGGGGGTTTTGCATTGAATCTTTGTGCTGCTTGTTCAAACACGTTGCCTACTTTCTGCTTTTCAGATTCAAGTGATTTGCTAATTTGCAAAATGGCATTACTTGGGGAACTGAATATTTTTTGAAGTGGTGTAGATGTGTTAAAAGTGACTAGTGTATACTGGTTGGTTCCTGTGGGTGTAGTGTACTGTATGGTATATTGGCCATTATCTATCATTAACTGCACATCAGTCCATTTTGACTCCTTGATTGGCGGGTCTCTTGATAGATGAATTACATCATGATTTGGACAAAAGACGTCTGTCTTGCCTGTCCCATCAGAATCGGTAGTACACCCAGTTAGAACAAGATGGTTTTCATTTGGTGTAACAGGTGTTTCATTATTTGATTGTGGAGCTAGATTATGAATTAATCCACTTTGGTTTAAGAAAGAAAATGCTACAACGACTAGTAATATGCAACCTATGGAAATGGCAATCTCTAGACGGTGTTTCAATAAAATTGGATGATTTGTGCTGATTAAAATTGATTGCCGACAATTCATCAGTTTGAAATGATAGTATCAGAAAGACAAGCTGGCTATTTTCAGGGTTTCATGTAAAACACTTTTTCTGGCTGAATTTTGAGTATTATTCTTTGTTCATTTGGTGAGCGAAATGGGTATTTATCCACACCAAGATACCTCTTTGCCAGCTTGTCAATGTGTTCGTCTGCACCATTTGTAGTCTGTTCAATCACTTTACCTCGTATTGTCACCATGTTGTATGGATTGTTCGGATCAACAATTGAAATAGCTACATGCGGATCTCTTGATACATTTTTTTGTTTTACCCTTCCTTCCGCAGTGTTTATCAAAATTATTTTTCCATCAAAATCAATCCATGTTGGTGTGATTTGTGGAGTGCCATCTTTCATTAATGTAGCAACAAATGCAAAGGTCTTTCCTGTGAGTAGCTGTGTGACAGACTCGTCAATCTCTCTGTTTATCTGCATGTTTTCTATATGATGGCAAATTATTAAAGTTAGGTGGTTTTTGGTTCTGCTAAAGACCAAACCCATTTCCGTCTTGTCCTAGGGATTTTTTAAAGTCTTTCTAAAAACTCTGCCTTTTTAGTTTTAAACTCGTCGTCAGACAATATTCCCTGGTCTTTTAGCTTGGCAAGCTCCTTTATTTTGTCAATGATATCCTGCTGGAGAGGCGGAGTCTTTGCCTGAGGTTGTTTCGAATCCAAGGCTCCTGCAATTCCCTGCTGGATAAGCTGTACTATCTTGTCTCCGGCTTCTTTTGAAATGTTGTCAATTTCTAGATCGTCTGAGAGGAACCTGACTTTGAGTAAAATAGAGGACCTGACAATTCCCTTGTGAAGCTTGACGTTTGCAATATCTGCAAAGCGATAATCCTCGATATTTTTTCGCAGCCCAAGCGATGTTGGCTTGCGAATCATCAGCCTTTTTGTTGTCATAAATACGGTATCAGGGTTGATTAGGTTTGTAGAGCGTGCCTGTTGTGCTGCCAAGAGCACCTCTTCTTCTGGCTGCAATATTTTTGATATATCATCTGGCACCTCAATTTCTTTTCCTGTAAAGAAGCTCATTTGAATAATGGATAGTTCGTTTGTGATACAAAAGGATTGGGATGCTTTGGTATTTTTATGTATTAACCGAGGGGTTTGTCTAGCCCCGGTGGATCTGGAATTGACGTTTTGCCAGGAAAAATAGGCACAAAATGTGCAGTAAACTAACTCGGAGTGACAAAACTCCTTTCCAAATTTTTATTTTTAAATTGTATAAATTAGTCTGTAGACAAAAAATAAAAATTATTTTCTAAGGGTGATAATACGTTTCACAATTAGTTGCAGTGTTTGTACCAGAATAATCTATGCAAATATCAGTACCAACTCCTCCGTCTATTGTATCATCACCAGCTTGACCCCAGATAATGTCAGTTCCGTTATCTCCATTTAGAATATCATTACCTAGTCCACCTGTAATTCTATCATTGCCATCTTCACCAGATATGGTGTCATCATCTGCTCCTCCCCAAATTCTGTCATCTCCTCCTCCACTAAATATGGTATCATTGCCTACTCCTCCAGAGATGTAATCATTACCAGTTGCTGTGATTATACAATCATTGCCAGCCTTTCCAAAGATTGTGTCGTTGTCACCATTACCTAGCAAAAGATCATTGCCGCTTGTTCCTATCAATATGTCATTTCCTGAAGTACCATTTATCACACTATCAAACTGATCGAGTGTTTTTCCACAAAATGGACCGCTAAACTTTTCTATGCGGCTATTATCTGTATCAACTACATACACATTTCCTGATGAATCTACTGCAATACCGTTTGGAACATTGAATTGACCATTAGCTGAACCATAAGAACCCCATTTTGTGAGAAAATTACCTGATGAATCAAACTTTTGGATTCGGTTGTTAGAGTATTCAGATACATACACATTGCCTGATGAATCTACTGCAATACCGTTTGGAAAATTGAATTGACCATCGCCTGTACCGTATGAACCAAACTTGGAAAGAAAGTTGCCAGAAGGATCAAACTTTTGTATGCGCTGGTTGCCTTGATCAGCTACATACAAGTTGCCTGATGAATCTAGTGCAATACCGCTTGGATAATTGAATTGACCATCGCCTGTACCGTATGAACCAAACTTGGAAAGAAAGTTGCCAGAAGGATCAAACTTTTGTATGCGCTGGTTGCCTTGATCATCTACATACACATTGCCTGATAAATCTACTACAATACTAACGGGACCTCCGAATTGCCCATCAAATGAACCCGCTGCACCCCATGTTGTCAGAAATGTAGCTGTGGAGTCAAACTTTTGTATGCGTTCGTTGGCTTGATCAGCTACATACACATTACCTGATGAATCTACTGCAATACTGCTTGGAAAATCGAATTGACCATTAGCTGAACCATGAAAGCCCCATTTTGTGAGAAAATTACCTGATGAATCAAACTTTTGGATTCGATTGTTGAAACTATCAGCTACATACACATTGCCTGATGAATCTATTACAATACTTTGTGGATAATTGAATTGACCATTACTAAAAACGAGCGA
>JBOGQR010000135.1:0-3710 GCA_050749225.1 Nitrosopumilaceae archaeon
AGTAATAGTATGTTCTGGAAGAGAATACGCAACAACACCAATAGAAAAATTCTGTGAGGTAACCGGTGCAACACCTATGCTTGGAAGATTCATGCCTGGAACTCTTACAAATCCGTCATTACCATACTACATAGAACCACAATTAATTTTAATTTCTGATCCACAAACTGATGAACAAGCTATACTTGAAGCAACAAATGCAGGAATTCCAGTAATCGGTATTTCAAATACAGATAATATAACATCCAAGATTGATCTTGTCATCCCAGCAAACAATAGAGGAAGAAAATCTTTAGCTGCAATATACTGGCTTTTGGCAAGAGAGATACTTTTACAAAAAGGCAAGCTTAAAGCAAACGAATCAATGAAATATGAAATTGATGATTTTGAGACAAAGATTACCGAAGAAGAGTTAGAAGAAGAATCAGAAAAACCTACACCAAGATTCGGCAGAGCTCCGAGGCAATAAAGTAATGCAGGTAAGAACACCAGCTGTTGCTGGCATGTTCTATCCAAAAGAAAAAAATGAATTAAAAACTGTCATACATGATTGTTTTTTGCATCCTTTTGGTCCTAGAAAGATTCCTCCAACATCAGACAGTGAAAAAATTCTTGGTGTTATCTGTCCACATGCGGGTTACATGTATTCTGGCCCAGTGGCAACAAATTCTTTTTACTCCATATCATCACAAAAACCTGAACTTGTTATAATTACCGGCCCAAACCATTATGGAATTGGATGTAATGTTGCAGTAATGAAGGAAGGCATATGGAAAACCCCTCTTGGCGAGGTAGAAGTTGACTCTGAATGTTCCATGGAGTTAAACAGAATTTCCAAAGACATAGAGTTAGATTTTTTTTCACATACCAGAGATCATAGTCTAGAGGTCCAGATACCAATGCTTCAAGAAGTTTACTCTCATAAATTCAAAATACTTCCCATAATTTTGATAAATCAAGACTACCAAACTGCTAAAAAGGTCGGTTCTGCAATAGCAAAGATTGCTAAGATGCGAAAAACTATGATTATTGGATCCTCTGATTTTACACATTATGAAGAAAATAATTATGCCCACAAGCAGGACTCTGTCCTAATCGAACCAATCTTGAATTTAGATTTAGATGAATTTTACAAAGTTTTACAAGAAAAACAAGTTACCGCATGTGGATATGGAGCGATCGCATCTACCATGATAGCCTGTAAGGAGCTTGGAGCAAAAAAAGGAAGACTGCTAAAGTATGCTACAAGTGGTGATGTAACAGGCGACAAGAGTTCCGTGGTAGGATATGCATCGATTGTGTTTTCATGAAATCTGTCGCTTCAGCACCTGGAAAGGTCATTTTATTTGGGGAGCATTTTGTTGTATATGGTATAAAGGCTATACTTTGCTCTATTGATAAGCGAATTACATCTACGTCGCAGATAATTGATGAAAAAAAGATCAAGATAAAATCTGATATTGGTAATGTGGAAATAAGTACAGATTCACTGTCAACGCCTGACAAATCCATGGATGTAATGAAACCATTTTTGTATATTGCAAAAAAAGCATTAGAAAAATTGGGGAAAAATGTTGGAATTGAGATAAAAATAGACTCTGAGATTCCTGCAGGAATTGGTCTTGGTTCATCGTCTGCCTGCTGTGTTGCAGTTACGGCATCAGTTATGGGATTATTTGACAAGCTTCCAAAAGAGGAAATTTTGAAAATTGCAATAGAAGCGGAACGTACCATATTTGAAAATACATCAGGCGCAGACTGTTCTGTATGTACTTTTGGTGGACTGATGGAGTATGATATGAAAAATGGTTTTAAAAAAATCAACTCAAAGGCTAATTTTGATCTTGTAATTGCAAATTCAAAACAGGCACATTTTACCAGTGAGATAGTTGAAAACGTAAGAAGATTCCGGGAAAATAATGAGGACTTGTTTGCTTCGTTTTGTGATCAAGAGTCAATCCTAATTGAAAATGCTCTTGTGGCTCTAGAAAAAAATGATCTGGAATCACTTGGCTTGCTAATGTCAAAGAATCAGGATTTGCTTGAGCGGATAAACATCTCTACTGAAAAACTTGCACTTTTGATAAAAGAGGCCAAAAAAACTTCGTTTGGTGCAAAAATAACTGGTGCCGGCGGGGGCGGATGCATAATTGCACTTGTGGATAAATCCAATCTTGAAAAAACTCTATCTAATCTAAAAGTCTATAGCGAATGTTTTTCTGCTAAAATCGATTTTAATGGGCTTGCATATACTTAGGAATAAAATTGCAAAAAATACAACTTGTAAAGATTATCAATATAGAAAGAGAGAAGGCATTCAAGGCGGGAACTGATTTTGAAAGTTTTACATCAAAGCTACCGCAGTATTTCAAACTAATCAGAATACGCTCAATTCGTGAGTTTACTTCAGTAGTTGAGATTCATGGAAAAATAGGAGGTAAAGAATTTGCTGTCATGACTAAAAATATGATTAGTCCGCCTGATATTCATGAAACTTTTGTTTTGTCTGGAGATGCAAGAGGCAGTCATATTACAAAAAGATATGAGAACGTGTCAGAAGGTACCAGAATCACGATTGATATTGATTTGAAGTTAAGAGGTCTCCTTAGACTCGCCGGTATTTTTTCAGCAAATAAGATCAAAAAAATCATTAACGCGTATTTTGACGATTTTGTAAAGGCATTAGAAACATGAAACATCTTTTTTAACTTGTTTTGCTCATGCTTGTGCCTAGGAATGAAATTTTGGTTTTCTTTCAGATAGATACTTTTTAAACCGAGAGAATTGCTGAAAAAAATATGATTTTGATAAAGCTTGGAGGTTCCATTATAACAAATAAGCAAAAGCCTCTTACTCCGAATATTTCTGCAATAAACAAGATTGCCGCTCAATTAAAAAAAGTGCAAGAACCGATAATCATAGTGCATGGCGGGGGATCATTTGGTCACTATTGGTCTGTAAGATATGATATGCACACAAAACCTGCAAAATATAGTAAAAAGGGTGTGGCAGTAGTAAAAAATTCCATGATAGAGTTGAATAAAATAATATTGGATTCGTTTTTAAAAAATGAACTAAATCCTTACTGCCTGCCTCCAACTGATTTTATGTTTGGTGCCAAAGCTGATGCTAATAAGGTAAAAGAAATTGCAAAAATTGCCAAAGACGGACTTGTTCCGGTATCATATGGCGACGTATTATGGCATGGTAAAAACAAGTTCTATATTTTATCTGGAGATAGAATTATGGGAATTTTGGCAAAGATTCTAAAACCAAGATTGGCAATTTTTGTGTTAAATGTGGATGGAGTATATTCAGATATGAAGACAAAAAAGCTCTTGTATGAGATAAAGGGTCAGAAGACAACCATTTCAGAGATAGGAATGGATGTGACTGGTGGCATGGCTCGTAAAATAAAAGAGGCTACAACAATTTCAAAGGGCGGAATTGACGTGGTTTTGGTAAATGGTAACAAACCTCAGAGAATTGTAAACGCTATAAAAGGTAAAAAATTTGAAGGAACTGTATTCAGAGGATAAAAGAACAACATGGAATATTTGATTCTAGTAGACAGCAATGATAAACCGATAGGAACTGAGGAAAAGGTAAAGTGTCATTTACCAAATGGCAAGTTGCACCGTGCTTTTACAATTCTTTTGTTCAACAGGGAAGGAAAGTTGCTTTTAACACAACGTAGTATGGACAAGATG
>JBOGQR010000136.1:0-3512 GCA_050749225.1 Nitrosopumilaceae archaeon
GATTTAGGAATTGCAATAGGTTCTGGAACAGATGTTGCCAAAGAAACAGGCGGAATCATACTAATAAAAAATGACTTGAGGGATGTTGTCACTGCATTGGATCTGGGAAAGAAAACAGTATCAAAGATAAAACAGAATCTTTTCTGGGCATTTGCTTACAATACTGGCTTGATACCAGTGGCTGTAGGCGTGTTGGTGCCATTTGTAGGTGTTGCTATGTTTGGATGGCTGCCGATGCTTGCAGGAGGTGCAATGGCAATTAGCTCAGTGACAGTAGTTGGTAATTCCATCTTACTTGGACGATATAAATCAAAATTCACTTGACAGATTCTTAGTCTGTATCCAAACTAGCTTTTTAGATGACATCTTATCAAATTCAGTGCGAATATCACAGGTCTGAACAGATTACTTAATTCATTAAAAACTAAAATGCAACGATGCTGTAGATAATGTTGATGCAAAAATACCTTGCGAACCGTAATGGAATGCTCAGAAATAGTATGTTGGTGCAATAATGGACAAGGTAAAATTTTTTGCAATTTTAATTCCGGTTCTAATTGGACTATCACTTCGTTTTAGGATATTAATTCCTGTTGCAGTTGCAATTATTGTGATTTCTATAGTTACGGTAATTTTGTATGGCAATAAAAAAAAGACTGGTAGATTTTTTAATAATATCAGGGCAAAAGAGCCTGGCAAACTTGGTTGCCTTGAGTGTGGCTTTTATCACGATGAGTATGCCTGCCCAAAATGTGGCTCTAGAGTCAAAAAATATTATGGCTAAAATATTCATGTTCCATACTTAGCAACATTTCCAACTTGGCAAAAATGAAACTGTAAGATCAGTTTGGGGTTGGGTTGTTAAACATGACCCTACAGTTCCTAACCAGTATACGTGACTAAAACATATAAGATCTAAGAAGTGTTTGCACATGAATGCATTGCATTATACCACTAGTGTTTTCCAAACAAAGAAACAATTCAAGCTGTTATTCTTTTATGTTTACTACCAAAGTTTTTTTTGTATAATCAAATGTTGCAAAATGTCCCAAATCATGTAGCATCTGTTTATAGTATGACTCGTGAAAGATTGACCATTTTAATCCCATGTCGTGTGTTATTATTAATTTTATTTTTCCATCACTGCGAATTTCTTGAAAATCAAAGTTAGATCTCTCTGATCTTTCCTTTGTAACTGTAACCCATGACTCTAGATCCACCTTGCTATGCATAGCTAGCAAAGTGTCTGTCATTATTTCCTTTGCTACAGGAGCTGCAATTTTAGAAATTGTCTTCTCATCTAATTCTTCTATGAATGACTCGATTACTTTTTTATGCATTAAAATCCATCCTGACTTGGAAGCTTGTTTTTCCCATCTGATGTAGCCTAAAAGTATCTGATTCACTAGTGAATTAAGCGACACTACACGTTGATTTGACTCTGTCACTAATTTTTTTAATACATCGGGGTCTATTCGAAAAGTTGCATTTTTTTTCACATTTTTTGTAACCATGAGGGAACGCTAATTACATTACTTCGTTATGAGTTATTAATTATCACTACTCTATAATACGATGATTTGTATGTTTGATATCAAATATATGGTTAAAAGGTACGGAATCAATCTATTGCATGGAAAATAAAAAACTAAAAAGTAATTCCAAAGAAGAATATGATGAGGCACTGGCATCATCTGATCCTACTATAATCTCAAAAGAAGAACAGGAAAGACTAACTCGCGAAGCAATAAAGAAATTCAAATCACTGTAATAATTTTATGGATTTTCAATACATCATACTTGGAATTATTTTGCTAGTAGCTATGACTGCCGGAATAATTAATCTGTGGATTAAACGAAGAAAAGAAAAACAAAATCTTGGCGACTCTTCTTTAGATTCACCTAGCATGTAGATGTCACAATATCTTGAAGTCTTCTAGTTCAGATATTTGATAATCTGTCCTGTGCCTTCAAGCTTGATATCATTTATTTCGTGTTTGATGTTATCAAGGTCGTTTATCTTCATTTGACCTGATGTTACAGTATACAAGGAACTGTCGATGTAAAATGATCTGCTTCCATATGAATAGGAATAATCATAGTTTGTGCCGTTATAGTGGTCCACAATTCCTTTCAAGCTAAAGCCCTTTGTTGGGTCTACTCCAAATACGTAAAAGCCCTTCCAGTTGTTTTGCGGGATGGGGCGTGGCGGCATTATATCTACTGGTGCTCCGGCACTTCCCTTTCCTGAGCTGCTTTGTTCAACCATTGGAAGTGGTATTCCATAATACTGCTGGAAGATAGGAATTGATAGAATGTTTTTTTCCTTGTCAAAAAGTAACGCCTTTGGATCATTTAAAATCTCAGAATCGGTTCCAGGTCCTCCAATTGTATAATTATCTACAGCAACAGGGTTTGTCACATCAGAGACATCAAACAATGAAATCTTGACTCCAACTGTTTCTAGCCCGCCATACTGGTTCTGTTTTGTCTCCTTTCCTATTCCTATGATATGGGTGTCATCATATGGGTGCAAGTAGCTAGAGTATCCAGGAATCTTTAGTGCTCCCAGGACTTTGGGGGTGTCAGTTGATAAATCGATTACAAAGAACGGATCAATTCTTTGATATGTCACCAGATACAACTTGTCGCCCATGAATCTTGCAGAGTAGATGGACTCCTCTGGTGCAACTTTTTCCACGCTTCCTAATATGTTGAGGGATTCGTCCAAAACGTATACGTTATTTGCTGTAGTGACCCCCTTTGAGGTAAAGTATTCGGAGGTTGTCGCAACTCGGAATCTTTTTCCAAACTCGTCCATCGAATACTGGTTTAGTAAATATCCTGGAACCTCGCCCTTTGCCACATAACTTACCGTTCCATTATTGATTGCAAATTTTTGAACTACGGTCTTTCGGTAATCCTGTTGCTGCATTATATCATACTGTGATAATGCATTTTGGATCTTGTCAAAGAGTTTGTTTTTCGAGTCATCAGACATTTTGTTGTAAGTGTTTTGCAAAATGTCTGAGATCTGTGTCCACTTTTGCGATTCATCAAGACTGCTTGCATCAATTGACTTTATCTGGGATTGAACATCATCTGGCAAAAGAGGCAAGATTGTCTTGAAGAATCTGTCCTTGGTGTAGCTTTGATCATAATAATATGGATGGTACTTTTGATATGTTAGATAGATTGCGTCATTTGAAACATAGAGCGTGCCTGTTTCACCCATCATAAACGTCTTTGAGTTTACCTCATCAGAAAACATGTTAAATGTTGTAATGGTGTTAAAGTTGTAGTTTGGTTCTGGGTTGTCAAAGTAATAGACATCTGTAGTAATTACCATGCCAGAAGCTCCTCTCAAAATGGGAGGCATTGGATGGACATAATCAACATACGAGTTTGAGATAAGATAGACATAATCTCCAATCATTCTTGCACCAGTATAATATCCGGTCATCTCATAGTTTTTTACAATCTTTGGATTTTCCTTGTCAGAGACATCAATT
>JBOGQR010000137.1:0-3480 GCA_050749225.1 Nitrosopumilaceae archaeon
AATGGCGCGTGTAAACGAAGCACTAGATTATGCTATGGAGTACAGCAGAGGCCAACCACGGGATCTTATTGAAAAATTTGTCAGGATGTATGTAAATGACATCACTATAGAAATGGGCATCTTGGGTGAGAGCTCAATTAGAGATCTCTTCAAGTTTGGAATAGAAAAAGGACTTGTTCCTGAGTTTGATCTGCGCATAGCTTAACGATTATAGGTTTCTAAATCATCTATCATAATATAATGGACAAGCGCATCTTTTTTGCAGGAATCGCAATTCTTGTTTTTGGAATTATCATTTCGCTATATCTTTACAACAACACACCAGTTGGCAAACCTGGCATGACAGAAGCTGAAACAATCCAGTTTTACCAAGATGAGGCCACATACACCAGCTTGTCAACACTTTTTCAAATTATTGCGGGACTGGGATTTTTCTTGTTACTAATCAGCATTGGTTTGAAAAGAAGACCAAAGGGCAGTACAGGAAAAACAATAACACAAAAGCCTGCAGAGATCTAGAAATTTTTTAATATATTGAAGAAAGTGTCTCTCTGAGCTGGCTTTCTACCAATTTCCTTCACCATATTTGCAAGCTCCAGAATTGATGAATTTGTTCCCTTTCCTGCAGCTTTATAGATTTCCTCAGAAAAAGCTGTACCTACCAAATCATTTCCTCCATGTGTTAGTGCCACTTGAGCAAGTTTTTTTCCAAGAGCTACCCAGTATACGGAAATATTATCAAGCGCTCCTGCAAGCATAAGTCTTGAAAGTGCAATCACTCTAAGATCATATGTTGACGCGCTTTCCGCATTTATCAATCCCTTTTGTTCAAGCTCCGTATTTTCTAGACTAAATTTTAATGGAATCAAAGTGATAAATCCTTTAGTTCTTTTCTGGACATCTCTTATTTTTATCAAATGATCTACAATGTGTTCTGGTTTTTCGATATGGCCAAAAAGCATGGTAGCATTACTTTTGATTCCAAGATTGTGAGCTTGTTCTATGGTATCAAGCCATTCTTGTCCAGAACACTTGCCACGAACTATTTTGTTTCTAATATCAGGATGAAATAGTTCAGCTCCTCCGCCAGGCATTGAGTCCAGTCCAGCAGATTGTAGTCTCAAAAGCACCTCTTTGACAGAATTATGTGTCAATCTTGCAATAAAGAAAATTTCTGCAGCTGTTAGCGCTTTAATATTCATTTCAGGGTGACTTTTTTTAATAGTTCTAAACATATCTTCATAATATTCAAGAGGAAGTTCCGGATGAAAACCTCCGACAATGTGCACTTCGGTTGCACCCAGTTCTTTTGCCATGCCAACTCTGGCTTCGATGTCTTTTGTTGATAGCGTATAGGCATCGCTTTCGTTTCCTTTCCTGTAAAATGCGCACATCTGACAGCTAGCGGCGCACACGTTTGTATAATTAAGATAGTATGACGCGGCAAAAGTAACCGTATCTCCCACACGTTGTTGACGAATTAAATCAGCAGCAGCACCAATCATGTACAAATTATCATATGACATTAATTCCAAGCCGTCATTGTATGAAAGCTCTTCACCGGCGATTGCTTTCTCAAGAGCTTTAGAGTCTTTGATTAGTTTTTCCAACATATTTCTCTGTTTATTTGATATCAATATAAAAGCTAACAAAAATGTAATTTATGATTTTAAAAATATGTATGTAATATTTGAAAAAGATCATAAAAACACAACATGCCTCACTTTAAATGCAGGCATATACCTATAGTAATTGGTACAAAAAATTGTCTAGCGGATATTTGCCATTTAATTTTTCAGAAAGATTTGTCAAACAAAAGGGATCTGGTTATCACGTTATCTTGGGAATATTGATTCTCATCATTGGTATGGGTATTGGCTTTGCAACTGATAATAATTTTATGACATACGGATCTCTTGCTTTGGGTATAGCAGTGATTATCTCTTCATTTCTAATGATTATCAAACAATATGAAAGAGCGTTAATACTCAGATTAGGGAAATATCAAAGGCAAGCTGGTCCTGGTGTCCAAACAAGATTGCCCTTTATCGATAACATTCTTGTTGTTGATGTAAGGGAAAAAGTAAGTGAGTTCAAAGCAGAAAGGATGTTAACAAAAGACAATGTTCCGGTAACTATTGATGCAATACTTCGTTACAAAATAATCGAGGAGCGTGCTAAAGATGCAATACTAAATGTGGAGAACTTTAATCAGATGATACAGCAGGTTTCTCAGACAACACTTCGTAACAATATCGGTTCTTCACTATTCCAAGACGTGCTCTCAAAAAGAGAAGAGATCAATCAACATGTAAAAACCATAATTGCAAGCGAAGCCAGTAACTGGGGAATAGAAGTAACAGGTGTAGAAATTCGTCAGGTAATAATTCCCCAAGAGCTTGAATCTGCAATGTCAATGCAGGCACAAGCGGAACGTGAAAAAAGTGCCAGAGTCACATATGGCGAATCCGAAGTTCTAGTGGCAAAACAATTTCAAGAGGCCGCAAAAGTATATGCAGACAACCCAGTAGCATATGCACTAAGACAGTCCAACATGTTGTACGAGTCCATAAAGGTTCAAGGCAATACCATAGTCATGATTCCTTCAGAGTCACTAAATGCAATGGGATTTGGAAACTTGGGAACTACCATTGCATACCTTGAAAGCACCAAAAAGGCAGTAGCACAACAAAAATCAAAAGACGACAAAGCCAAACAAAAAGATGCCGGTTCAGAGTAGAGTTTTATTCAATCACCAAAAAATAATTTCTTGATTCCAATTCCTATTTCAATATAAAATCAATACAGACAGATAATTGTAAATTTTCGTTAGATTATTGTACTCTATTTCACATATGAGAGTATGAAACTGCATCATATTGGAATTGTTGTGCCTAAGATCAAAGAGTCTATAGGAGAGATTACAAACTATATCAAATTTGAAACGATCAGTACTGTCATGCCAGTTCAAAGTCAAAAAGTAAACATTTGTTTCTTAAAAATTGGCGAGCCCTTTTTAGAATTGATTGAGCCTGTAGAAAAAGACGCCCCTATCTACGAATTTGCAAAAAAGGGTGGAGGAATACATCATCTTTGTTTTGAGACAAATGACATTCATGCTCAGATGGCAAGCATGGAAAATAAAGGAGCCACCGTTCTTGTCAAACCGGTAATTGGATTTGATAATAGATTGATTGCTTTTGTAGATTTGAACATGAAAAATACAAAATGCGGTTTGATCGAACTTTTAGAATCTAAAAATTAAATTTCTATAAACTAGATCTATAGTTTATTTTTAATCGTGACATAGATTTTGTATAAATGAGAATTATAGAAATAAGCGCAACTATTAGCACCAGCGGTGCAAGTGTACCAAATTCCGGGACAAATGTTGTACTTTTTGTAAAAAGGACATCGTGTTGATTTGGTGTACCATCATGCCACACCAGATATACACTATCATTGGTGGCAGCCATTTGT
>JBOGQR010000138.1:0-3478 GCA_050749225.1 Nitrosopumilaceae archaeon
CCTGATACCTATCCCAACATTTGGTGAATACGAAGCAGCTTCTAGATTAAGTAATTCTAGAATAACTTTTTTTAAAACAATGAATCTTAACAAAAATACTTCAGAATTACAGGATTTAATAACAAAAACAAACTGTATCTTTGTATGTAATCCAAATAATCCCACTGGCATATTGATATCTAAAAATAATCTTTTAAAAATTCTAGAGTCTGCTTACAACAAATCAGCGTTTGTGTTTTTAGATGAATGTTTTATTGAGCTTGTTCCAGATTTAAACGAGTCACTTGTACATTATCTGAAAGAATTTGATAATCTCTTCATTCTTAGATCTTTGACAAAATCATTTGGGCTTGCAGGATTAAGGATTGGTTATGGATTAGGAAACAAGAAGGTTATCGATGTGCTTCAGAGAGTAAAAATACCTTGGAACGTAAATGGTCTTGCACAGGTGGCTGCAATCGAAGCACTATCAAACGTATCTCATCTTAGAAAAACAAGGAAATTGATAAAAAAAGAACTCAAGTTTTTGAAAGACTCTATTTCAAAGATTAATGGTTTTACTTGCTATGATTCATCAACCAATTTCATTCTAATCAAATCAAGAATGAATTCAAAGAAAATTCAAGAAAAACTAATAGCAAAAAAAATTCTGATTAGAGACTGCAGTAATTTTCGTGGTCTTGATAACAAATTCATACGAGTAGCTGTTCGTACTCATAAAGAAAATGTAAAACTAATTAGAGTTTTGGAAGCAATTTGAAATGACCAAAGCGCTAATGATACAGGGAACTTCTTCTGGTGCTGGAAAGACTACGTTGGTGACTGCACTGTGTAGGATACTTTCAAATTCAGGATACAAAGTGGCACCTTTCAAATCCCAAAACATGTCTTCTTATTCATACAACAGTGATGAATTTGAAATTTCTAGGGCACAGGCAATACAAGCAATTGCAGCAAGAGCAGAAATAGATCCAAACATGAATCCTATTCTTCTCAAGCCGCTTGGAAATTACAATAGTGAAGTTCTTGTAAAAGGTAAGCTTTACAAAAAGATGCATGCAAAGGAATATTATAAAAAATTTGTACTTCAAAAGGGATTAAAGATTGCTACAGACTCATTTGATTGGTTACAAAAAAACTATGAACTAATAATACTTGAAGGTGCAGGTTCACCGGCAGAATTCAACTTAGTAAAATACGATATAGTAAATATGAGAATGGCTGAACATTCCAAAGCTCCAGTAATTCTTATCTCTGATATTGATAAAGGTGGTAGTTTTGCTAGCATTGTAGGTACACTAGAATTATTGGAAAAGAAGTACCAAAAATTCATCAAAGGTTTTGTTATTAACAAATTTAGAGGTGATATGGATATACTTCGTCCTAGCTTAGACAAGTTGAGGCAAAAAACTGGTAAACCAGTCATAGGAACAATTCCTTTAATGGAATTTGATATTCCTGACGAAGACTCTCTTTCTGCAAATCCAAAACAGGTAATTTGGAACAAAAAATTTGTACAATGTTTAGATGAAGAAATAGAGAATTTAAGTCACATTGTAAAATCTAGTTTGAACATGAAAGCTATAGGTGATTTGATTAAATGATTCTCATATCTGTTTTAGCTGTACTATTTGCATTGTCGATAGACTTTGCATTTGGAGATCCAAAAAATAAACTTCATCCAACCGTTTGGGTAGGAACATTGATCGGAAAACTTGTACCACATGTTAAGAATACTAATCCAAATATTGAGAAGATTGGCGGTTTAATTCTTACAATTTCAATTACATCTCTAGTTGCATCAATACTTTATTTCCTAAATGTCACATTACATTACCTGAATCAATTTGATTTTAATTTTGTGATTAGAATTATTACCTTAATTTTTTCTATTGTGATTACTGGTTATTTACTTAAAACTACAATTGCTATTAAAGGAATGGAAAAACATGCAACACTAATCATGCAAGCACTTTCACAAGATAATTTGGATGACGCAAGAACAAAACTTTCTATGATAGTGAAGCGAGATACAAAGAATCTGGATAGGCAACACATTATTTCTGGAACTTTAGAAAGCATTAGTGAAAACACCGTAGATGGAATTATTGGACCACTTTTCTACTTTGCAATATTTGGTTTGTCAGGTGCATTTATCTACAGAACCATAAACACCATTGATTCCATGATTGGCTACAGGACTAGCTTATTTAGAAATCTAGGTTGGTTTGGTGCAAACTCTGATAAAATACTTAACTTTCTACCCTCTAGGATAACAAGTCTTGTAATGATATTCGCAGTTATGATTCTAAGAGAAAACTGGAGACATTCTCTCGAAATAATGAGACGTGATGGTAAAAAAACTGATAGTCCTAATGCAGGATATCCGATGGCAACCTTGGCAGGAGCTCTCTCAGTCAAGTTTGAAAAAATAGATCATTATGTATTGGGAGATGGAAATTTGGAATTTACAGAGAACCATTTCAAATCTGCAATATCTATAATGAAATTAACTGCAATTCTTTTCTGTATTATTTTTACAATACCGATGATTGTAGTGTTGTCTTATCTAGGATGGTGGATCCATGTTTAAGGGAATAAATTCGGTCATTTCATTTTTGACAATTATTCCTTCTAAAAATATGGAACTTGAAGTTGTTGCAAAAAATATGTATCTTTTTCCAATAGCTGGCGCATTAATTGGACTAATCATTGGTGGAGCTGGTTACGGTCTATCTTTATTTTTGCAGCCATTGATTGTTGGATTGTTACTTACAGCTTCAATAGTGATTATAACTGGAATACATCACACCGATGCACTTTGTGATTTTGCAGATGGAATAATGGCAAAAGGAACAAAAGAAAAAAAACTAAAAGCCATGCGAGATCCGGCAGTTGGGTCTGCTGGAGTAATAACAGTTGTTCTATATGTAGGAGGCATGATAATGGCACTTTCTATGATGAAAGGATTTGCAATATTTCAAGCAATTTTGTTAAGTGAACTTCTTGCAAAATTTGTGATGGTATTACAAGCAAATAGAGGATCATCAGCCTGGCAAGGACTCAGCTCGCCATTTACGCAATCCATGAAAGATAAAAGAAAGATTGGTGTGGCTGCTGCATTAACAATCGTTCCTATTGTGTTAATTGGTGGAATAAGTGGTGTGATTGTAATAATAGCAGGCGTAGGACTATCTCTTTTGCTTCTTGCAGTGGCAAATCGCAGTTTTGGAGGTATTTCTGGTGATGTATTTGGTGCAACCAATGAACTTGTAAGGATTTCATCACTTCTGATTTTTGCATCATTATGATAGGATTAGTAATGTGTGGTGGTAAGGGTACGAGAATGAATTTATCACAAGAAAAACTTCTTCTAAAATACAAAAATCCAGTCATACAACATGTCATAAATGCCCTTCAAGAGTCTGACTGTTTTTCAAAAATCATCGGAGCTACAAGTTACCATGCTCCAAAAACT
>JBOGQR010000139.1:0-3468 GCA_050749225.1 Nitrosopumilaceae archaeon
GATAACAAATGTAAAAGCACTTGATGAGATTGGGTTAGACAGAGCACAGCTTGTAGTTAGAGTACACAAGGTATTTTTTACAATGCTTTTGCACCATAACATCTTTCATGCTGACCCCCATCCTGGCAACATATCTGTGGCTAATGACGGTTCTTTGATTCTGTATGATTTTGGAATGGTAGGAAGACTAGATAATGAAACTCGTCTCAAACTAATCAGGCTGTATCTATCCCTTGTTGAAAAAGATCCTCCACGAACTGTTAGTGCCATGGATGGACTTGGAATGCTGCTTCCTGGCTACAACCGTTCTATAATAGAAAAAGGAATTGCAATGTCAATTCAGGCAATGCATGGAACCAAAGTAGACAAAATGGAAGTAAGGGCTCTGATGGATCTTGCAAACAAGACAATGAGCAGGTTTCCATTTAAACTTCCAAAGCATCTAGCACTTTACATGAGGATGGCATCAATACTTGAAGGAATTTATCATACTCACAAAGTCAATTTTAGATTCATCAGTGTTTTACAAAATATTTTGGAAGAAGAAAATCTCATCAAAGATGCATATATTGAAGAGCTAAAAATTTCACTTGGCAAATTTGCAAAATCAATCAATGATGTAATTGCTATTGCACCTGAACTCAAACAATATCTTGAAGAAAAAAGATCTACTCAATACCAACCAAAAAAATCATCTAGAACCATTTTGCTTTCTGGAAGCATACTTTCTGCAGCTGTATTTGTTGGCTCTACAATACTTTACGGAAGCAATCAACTTGTAGGAGAGCTTGGAATGATTGGTTCTGTAGTTATAATGTTAGCTGCAGTTTTAATGCGAGAACACTAGCTATTCTATTGCAATATCTTTGCCATGTTTTACTGGAATCTTTAGAGTAAGAACACCATTGTGGTATTTTGCAGAACCCTCAAGATCTTCCCCTTCGTTTACATCAACTGGAAGTCGTATTTTTTTATCAATTGCATGTGGTCTTTGATGCCAGATTACTGTTCCATCATGATCCGTCTCTCGTGTTGCATTAATTGAAAGGATGTTACCACGTATTCTTAATTTGATATCCTTTTTGTCAAAGCCTGGAAGATCAACAGTTACTATGATGTTATCATTTTCAAGCTGTATATCTATTGGTGGAAGTACAAACTCGTAAAATTCTCTTGATTTGTTGCCTATTTCTTTCATGACTTCTTTTGCCATATAACGTACCAAGCCCATTTTGATATAATAAAGTCTTTTTTAGTTATAAACCTTATAGTAAATTCACAATTTATCTACTTGCCAATTCAATTACAATCAAATGATTATAGTGATTGAAGGATTTGATCAAGCAGGAAAAAGAACTCAATCAGAACTTTTAGCAAAATCTTTGAAAGCAAGAAAACTAAAATGCAAAATTTTTAGCTTTCCTGATTATACTACACCAATAGGAAAAGAAATTAAACACTATTTGAGTGGAAAACGAAAATTTCCTCCCCAAGTAATACATTGTTTACTTGCTGCAAATAGATGGGAAAAATTAAAGGAAATACAAGAATCTCTATCAAAAAATTATATTCTGATAATGAACAGATATTATCAATCTAATCTAGTTTATGGTAAGGCAAATGGTCAAGATCTAAAATGGCTTTCAAATCTTGATGCAGGCCTTCCAAAAGAAAATCTGGTAATTCTTCTTGATGTAAAATCAAAAGATTCATTCACACGTAAAAAAACGCAACGTGACAAATTTGAAAAGAACAAAAAATTTGCACAAAAAATAATTCATACTTATCGAACATTAGCAAAAAAATTTGGATGGAAAATAGTAAATGCTTCACAAACTCAAGAACAAGTACACAAAGCTATCAAGGAAATAGCTCTAAGATATATAAAATAAAAAAATGACAAAAAAATATCTAGAAATTGTTGATCCAATTCATGACTTTATAAGAATTTATGAATCTGAAATCAAAATAATAGATACTCCTATTTTTCAGCGATTACGCAGAATAAGACAACTTGCAGGTGCCCATTTGGTATATCCTGGTGCACAACATTCTAGATTTGAGCATTCACTTGGAGTAACACATGTTGCAGGTCAAGTAGCAACAGTGCTCAAAGACAAAGGATTTTTGAATTCAGACGATGTTGCAAATCTAAGATTGGGGGGTCTATTGCATGATCTCGGTCATGGGCCATTCTCTCATTTATTTGAGGAAGTTTTGCAAAAAAGAAAAAAAATCTCACATGAGGAAATTGGTAAGAAAATCATATTGCAAACCGAGATTGGAGATTTGTTATCAAAATCTGGTTTTAATAAAAAGTTTCTAGCTGAACTTGCCTTTGGAAATTCTAAACATCAATTTATGAATGAAATCATATCAGGTGGTCTTAGTGCCGATATGATGGACTATTTACCACGAGATGGATATTTTACTGGTGCAGAACATGCTAAAATTGATTTTAAAAGAATAATTCAATCCCTTGATGTACACGAAAAAAAACTCTCACTTGATAAATCTGCACTTTATTCTTTTGAATCTATGATGATTTCAAGATATCAAATGTTTAAGGCTGTTTATTATCACAAAACTGTACGATCTGCCGAAGTTATGTTGTTAGAATCAATGAATCTTGCGGATAATGAACTTGATCTTACTTCTACTAATCTTGATAATTACATTAAACTAACTGACGAATTTGTAATTTCAAAACTAACATCTCTCTCTGAAAAATCCTCAGATCTTAGAAGAGCAAGACAGCTTGCAAAAGATTACCAAGAACGTAGATTACTCAAATGTGTTTTTGAAAAAATTCTTGCACGTCATGATCTAATAGGCAAAGTAAAAACATCTGATATACGAAAACAAATCTCTAAAAAATCCAAAGTAGACGAGTCTGAAATTTTCATTGATGTATCCATGACTCCATCCATACCTCTCACACCTTCAAAAAAAGAATCAGAATCAATAATACTTACATCGAAAAAGGGCACACTTTCCAAGGAAGCATACGAGCTCCCAATATCAGAGATACCTCTTGTTTCTGCAATTTCGGGATTTATGAACATCTTACGAGTTTATACAGCACAAAAAAATAGAAAAAAGGTTGAAATTGCAGCACAGATCATCCTTGGTGAAAACAAATTATGAGAAAACGAATTGTCATAAAATTGTCTGGTAGCTTGTTTGGAATGGATGATGAAAAAATACTCAAGGATTATGCTACATTTTTCGTTAGAATATCAAAGATTTGTCAACCAATTATTATAGCAGGAGGAGGCAAAATTGCAAGACACTATATTTCACATGCAAGATCCTCAGGGGCAGATGAATCTACACTTGATGAACTTGGAATTGAAGTATCAAGGCTTAATGCTAAACTTTTGATCTATGCAATACAGGATAAAGCATACCCGCATCCTCCAACTAATCTAAAAGAAATTACACACGCTGCTGACAGTGGATTAATAG
>JBOGQR010000140.1:0-3467 GCA_050749225.1 Nitrosopumilaceae archaeon
CATCTAGTGTGTTGATTATTTTTTCTTCAGATTCTGCAAGTGAGTATTTAGCCAATAGTCTTCTGAATCTTAAAAATTCTGACAATTCACCAGATGATTTTATCAGTCTGTCTGCATTTTTTTGATCTAATTGCTTTTTCCACCATTGATCGAAATACAAAGTGCGATTTTCAATCTGAGCGCCAAGCTTTGTCATCCTAGTTAATAACGACGTGGCCTCATCTGATTGGGTGTCTGCTGAATATTCTAAAGATGCATATCCACTAACTTTGCTAAATTTTTCAGATATCTCTTCAAGGGAACTGAGTATGTGCGCAAACTTTTGAGTGGCGATGTTTGATTTAAGATGGTTTTTCATTTTTTCAAAATTTCTTACTTTGACTTCAATTTCTTCAAGCTGTTTTCTAAATGCAGCACCTTTCGGATCTGTTACAAGCTCGGTCAAATTCCACCGTCCTTGTTTAAATGAAGCCATTTTATTTCGAAAGGTGGTTGGCATTAAAATACCATTGTGACAATTTTGTACATGATATATAAAAAAGACAAAATATGAACCGTCTTGTTTGATATGTGTAAAAAAACTAGAAAGTACAAAAGCTACGCGGATTTTATATATAAAAAATTGACTTAATGAAAGTATGAGTATGATAGCATGGAAATGTTACAGGTGCAATTTAACTTTCAAACAGGAAACTCATGCAATTATACACAAAGATATTTCAAGACATTCGACGCGACAAATTGAGTTAGTTACAGCCTAATGTTTTGTTGACTATGAAGTTCGAACATTAATTTCATCACTATATGCTTTAATAAAAAACACTAGAATCTGTCATATCTTGCCCTTTCTACATCTCTATCTTCTTTTGTTGCTTTTTTCCATTCCTTGTAATGTTCTTTACACAGGACTGTTTTTTTTGAGCTGCCAGAAATACTAAGACCAGTTCCTTCCACCTTGGTTGTCGTCAATGAACGAATTCCATCCTTGTCGCAACCAATAACGTTGCACTTGGCACCTTTGGCAATAATGCCCATGTATCACATTATATTCAATATTATATATACTTGCAAAAATTACAATTTTGATTTTATATTCAGAAAGACTAGGATCTGTCAAACATTTCTATATTTTTCTTATATGCATCAATAAACTCTTGAGCAAACTTGTTTGCGTTTCTTTCTGAACCACGGTGTACTCCAAGCTTTGATCGTATATGGTGATAATATTCATGCAAAATCACAAAAGGATTAAAGAAGATGTCAGAATTTAGTGCATATATTTTTTGTTCCTTTGGAATATAAAGAGCATAAACAGTTCTTCTTTTTCCTTTTATGGTTCCAACAACTATTTGTGGGGTGATAACATGATAAAACTCACTTAGTTTTTCTAGTGCCGTCTCAGTTTGTTTTTCAAGAATCAATCTCACAATTTGTGCTTTTGTTATATTGTCTAACTCGGTCATTATTCGATCTACCTGATAATTCTAACAACCTCTGCCTTTAACTCTCCTGTGGTGATCTATGTGAAAATAATTCATCGCATAGATTGTGATTGATTTGTTTATAATGGTATAAATTATTGACAAATTGTTGATATCCATTGCTTAACAATTTCAGAGAAGGTCTAAAACCTACTCTGCAAAAAATTGGTACAATATTTGCAGCGACAGGACTGTCTGCAAATTTTTGGACTGCAATAGGTCTTGTATTTGCATTTGCATCAGCAGTAATCTATGCTATACACTTTGAATACTCTTTTGTAATTGGTGGAGTTTTACTCTTGATTTCAGGATTTTTTGATATTGTTGACGGACAAGTAGCACGAGTTACACAAAAGACATCAAAAAAAGGCGCCTTCTTGGATTCGGTATTTGATAAAATTGCAGAAGTAGCAATATTTCTTGGTATATTGATTGGTAATTATAATGTTGAAGGATATGTTGTTCTTTTAGCAATTACATTATCACTTCTTGTAAGTTATACAAGAGCAAGAGCTGAATCATTAGGAGTACAGCTTCAAGGAATTGGGATTGGGGAAAGAGCAGAACGACTATTAGTTATTGCTATTGTTGGAATTGCTGGATTCCTAAATTATGCTGTAATAATTGTGGTAATTATAGCTGGGATAACTTTTATTCAAAGAATAATTGCAACGGCTAAAAACATTAAAGATTAACTATCGTAGTCTGCCTGTGTTTCTTCTAGAGTCTGCAGATCTAATTTTTAGTATGCCAAAATGAATTGCACATGAAATACAGTACCATTTTAGTACTGTTGGAGATGCAATGTATGCTCCCTGGGCTCTTAATTCTTTTGCGAGTGTGTGTTCAACCAAGTTTAATCTTGACGTGACTTTTTTTGCTTTGTCTCGTGGAACTGTGGCACCACAGTTTGTGCACTGGATGCGCCCAGAGGATCCCTTTCCTCCCTTTTGTCGTCCACGACTAGCTCGCTTTAATGGCATAACTATCCTCTGATTTGCCTCTTTATAATGATATTTGGTTATGGGTCACAGTATTGTCCAGCTGGAAAATGTGACAATTTTATAAACTACTAGTTTATCCTCTCGTTTTTTCTTTATTTGTCACTTATAGTTAGAATATTCCATGTAAATTATGCGTACTGGTGTAGTATTTTGTACTAAAACCAAACGTCTTCAATTCAGAGTATATTTCAAGCAAGTCTTCAGAACTAGGTTTGATTTTTTTGAGGGCTTCGTTGCTTATTCCGAACTCTCTTATCGCACTAATGAAAAATTCGTCAGTACATATATGATTCGTAACAGGCAAGGTATTCTTTGTAATTCCATGACCCAGTTTTACGCTTATTTCATACATAAATGGAAAACCATTTTTTCTATATTTATGATTGGTCTTCCAAATTTGGGAATTAGACGTATGTTAGTCATTAATTACGAATTTCTGGAACAATAATTAATTTTCATTTGGTACGTAGAAAATTTAACAAATTTAAGTCAGTATGTTTCTTAATGAATTATGCGTGGCTTGTGCCATGTTTGTTTATCGTCAAATGTTGAACTGACTGTAGAAAAAGGTCAGGTGCTATGTATATCTTGTTTAGAGAAAAAAGATCTAAAAAAGACTAAATGGGTATGACTTATCCAAGAAACAGATGAAGATTGGAATATTTTCACATTGTACTATTGATGAAATTTCTAGAGCAGGTACAGTAGTTGAAACTGCTGGCGGACCAGCTTGTTATTGTGGTTTGACTGCCAGGGCCGTAAAATTTGATGTAGAATTTCATACAAAAGTAGGACCAGATTTTGGATTTCGTGAATATTTGGAAAAAAATAAGATTTTTATTCCACAAAATTCATTCTCACAAAATCCCACTACCCGATTTTTACTAGAGATTTCTGGGACTGACAGAAATCTGTATTTGAAAACAAAATGTGATGAAATAGAATATGAAAAATCAGACGCAGATGGTTGTATAGTTAGCCC
>JBOGQR010000141.1:0-3411 GCA_050749225.1 Nitrosopumilaceae archaeon
AATCTGCAGAAATTGGTATGATTTTTGCTTTTATGTTGGATTGTAGTTCGTTTAAAAATCCCTGATTTACAAGATCAATTTTGTTCATTACTGTAAGGGATTGGACATAGGTCTTGTTAGCTGAAATAAAATCTACTAGCTGTTCTGAATCAATGTCTTCCCTTATCAGTACCCTTCCGTTGTTTATTCCATAAACTCGCAAAATATCTTTTAGTAGATTAATTGACATTTTGGTCAAGGGTACTTGTTGATTGACTGATAGTCCTCCGTCTGATGTTTTTTCTACTACGATGTTTGGCGGTTTTTGATCTAATCGTATGCCAATATTTTGAAGCTCTGTTCTAATTACTCCGTCATGATATGGTTGAAAGACATCAAGAATAATTAAAACCAGGTCTGCACTTTTTGCAACTGCCAGTACTCTTTTTCCTAATCCTTTTCCAGTTGATGCACCTTTGATAATTCCAGGCAAGTCCAACACCTGAATTTTTGCACCACGAAGTTCCATCATTCCGGGAATTACGGTAGTGGTAGTAAATTGAAATGCTGCTACAGCTGATTTTGCACCAGTGAGTCTGTTTAACAAAGTAGATTTTCCAACACTTGGTAATCCAATAAAAACAACAGTTGCATCACCGGTTCGTTTGATATCAAAACCGGCTGAGCTTCCAGAGGATTTTGATTTTGCATCTTCTTGTTCACGTTTTAGCTTTGCAAGTTTTGCTTTGAGCAGTCCTACGTGATGTTCAGTTGCTTTGTTAATCTGCGTCTTTGCCATCTGATCTTTTATGGCTTGAATTTTTTCTGGGACTCCCATCTTAACTCACAATATCTTTGGTTGTACTGAATAAAACCCTTCTAATTTGTTATCAAGTAACGTTATGTTGTGTCTATGGCTAAAATTTCAAGTTATTAAAATAATGGAGAAACATGCTGCCAAAATAAACAGAAGCAAACGAGCTAAGTGTCCTTGCTACACACATGGAAATTGCGAATTTTTTAAAATCATATTTCTTTACTCCTGCAATAATTGTCACAATTTCTGTCAGTATGGGCACCAAACTTAATGCAAAAATTATGATCCAACCATATTTGTTCAACCAGTCAAAGCTCTTATCATAATCCTTTGTTCTTTGTGTTTTACGCATGAATCTGTAAATTTTTTTGCCATCATATCCTACAAGATATGTCAAAAACCCACCTCCCACAGAACCGGTAGCCATTACTGCAAATACCATCACTGGATTTTGACCATCTAGAAGAAGTGCAGTTGATGTTATTGCAATTGGAAACGGAATAAATGAAGCAAAGACCGAATTAAGAAAAAGACCAAGTAACCCATACTTTACAAAGAAAGGATTTTCAAGTATGGGTTTTAAAAAATCAATTAACACTGCTTGGGTATTTTTTTACGTATATTTAGAGCTCTTTAAATGATAAAAAACAATCAGATCTCAGAATCTTTTTTATTAACTATCTTATGGTACAAAATGTCATTTCCTTTTCTGATATGATATATTCTTGTTATTGGAATGATTTCAAAATTATCTGATATTTTTATGAATTCTGGTAATGTGACTTCTTTTATGGTGTCATAGTCTAGGTACCCTACCATGTATGAATTTGGATTGTCTGCATACTTTGCTTTGCTGAGAATTTCAGCAAGTTTTCCTTTTCGTGGCATGCTGTGTTTATTACAAAATAGTATTTTAGATAGGAGTTATTATCATCGATGTTTACCTCTTGTTTTTTATACTGTATATCATATTTTACGCACAAAAATTAGTGATTTAATTTGAATATGGGTCTGAAATTAAATCACATAATGATTTTTGTACCTTCAAGGGTCGTCCTGACACCCCACCGTCCAACGACTTTTCAAACGTGTAATTATATGAATTTACTTCTACTCTCTCACAAACCTTTTTTTATTTTTAATTATAATACACAAGTATGATTGCAGATTTTTCAAAACATTTTCTGATTATGTCATTATTATGTATATTTACAATTTGTTTATTTAATAATGCATTTGCTGAAGATAAAGATAACAAACTATGGCAGAATTATTTTTTAGGCAAAGTAATCAACCACGATACTCCAAAATCAGATCAAATCTTCAAATTTCAATTCAGGGTTGTAAATGGTACCATCGATAAATTAACTCAAGCTTCTGAATGGGAGGGCATAACGGCAGACGTGCATAGCCAAGGTAATACAACATTAGAAATTAAATTTCCACGAAATTATCCATTCGTACAAGGTTATAACGACGCCTCAGAACATTATACTCCTCTTATTTATTTTTCAACAAACCATATAGAAGGCAACTATACTATGAGTACGTCTGATTGTTTTTTTGTATACTCTGTACCGTTTTCTGGCACTTCTACAATAGATATGCTAATTGCACACTCTCTCATAAGCAACTTACCTGACATGTATCACGGAGACAACATATCTCCATCCTGTAATAATTCTACAATTGTGTCTTATATGCCTCCATTACAACAGATAAAGTCAGGTTTAGATCCAAAAATGGTTGCATGTCAACCAAGTCTGCAATTGCTTATTAAAGCAGAGGACAAGTCTCTAGCCTGTGTATATCCCATGATGTTTAAAATTCTGGTGGAGAGAGGATGGGGGGTATCTGCCTCCTAAATGAAAACATATACTCATGAAAGAATCGCTATGCCAAACCAAAACTCAACTCCTAAATAAAAATCTGGGATGGTGCCCACTACAACTGTTATGGCGGCACCATCGAACCTGCTACTATTTTACAAATAAACTGGGTCCAAAATAATCCCATTCTGGTGGTATAATCCCACTAGACCAGCTACAAACATTGATCTTCTGTGATATATGGTATAGAAAATTAAATGAAAATCCCAGCGACTAGAGTTATTATGCCCAATATCATATCTGACTTGGTGCGTCCAAAAATCTTTGCCATAGATATTGATGGAACAATTACTGATAACAAGGGAGGCAGAGTTGACCTTGATGCACTAGCAGCACTACGATACATGGAAAAACTTGGACACAAAGTGATTTTTGTTACCGGTAGATCATCTGTTGAAGCATACGTGTTATCGGTGTTTGGAGGTACAACTAGGATTTCAGTAGGTGAAAATGGTGGGGCAGTAACATATGGTCCATCTGAACACAAGCTGTTGGGAAAAAAAGAAGATTGTGTGAAAGCATTTGAATTTTTTAAGACAGAAATCCCTCAAATAGAAATAAAAAATGTATTTCCAAGGATGACCGAAGTTGTTCTTGAGCGAAATTTTGATATCAATCTGGCAAAAAAAATTGTTACACAAAATAATTTACCAGTACAACTTTCTGATAGCCAGTATGCATTTCATATTAACTCAAAGGGCATAAACAAAGCTAGGGGACTTGAAG
>JBOGQR010000142.1:0-3281 GCA_050749225.1 Nitrosopumilaceae archaeon
ATCTCCATTTATTGAAGCAATACTTCAATCCCAACCAACAATTGCGATAAAAAGTTATGCGCAGACAGCAATAACAATAACTATGCCAAAACGCAGATATGAAAGAATGGGCAGTCCTAGTGTAGGACAGAAACTTGAGATAAATATAAAAAATTTAAAGTAGTTTTTCTATTTCTGCTAAAGAATCAAGCGGTAACGAGCATGTAAAATTTTTGCATACGAAAACTTTGGTCTTTGTTTTATCATAGTCTTTTCCTGCAAAAAATGGATAATTTTGTAGGTCTTCTAGGTATTCTGCTTTTGGAATTGTTACTAGTATGGATTCTGGTAGAAATCGCTTAGTGAGATTTGTATAAATTTCATTATTTTCCTCGTTTAACAAAGTGATTTCAATTGGATTTTGTAAATAAATGTACATTACAATTAAAAGTTGCCCAAATCCAAATGGGTTTTCTGCAGCCATTGTTGAAAGTGATTCCATTATCTTAAGTGAAACATCAAGATATCTGTTGTTTTGTGTTATATGATAGAGTCTTAGAAACACGTTTGCAGCAACTGAATTTCCTGATGGAAGCGATAGATCGTAGATGCTTTTTGTTCGAATAATTAACTGTTCGTGATTGTCTGCAGTGAAAAAGAAGTTTCTTTCATTCTCATCCCAAAAATGTTCAAGTAAGTAATTTGCATAATAAATTGCAAGTTCAAGATATTTTTTATCTGGATTTGTTTCAAAAAGATCTAAAAGTGCATTTGCAAAATATGCATAGTCATCAAGATATGCGTTGAGCTTAGCCTGTCCGTCTTTGTATGTTCTTAAAAGCTCGCCATTTTTTGCGAGTTTTTCTTGTATAAAACGCACATTGTTTTCTGCAGATTCTAGAAATCTTGTTTGCCCTGATATCCTAAATCCCTTTACAAATGCAGATATCATCAATGCATTCCAGCTTGTAAGGATTTTTTCGTCTTTTCCGGGTACTATTCGTTTTGAGCGCACCTCAAAGAGTTTTTCAGAGCATTGTTTTATGATCTTTTTTATTTCTTGTTCTGTTTTGCCAAATTGAAATGCCACAGTAGACATGTTGATGCTGTTATGTAATATGGTGCGGCCTTCAAAATTTCCACCGTCTGTTACATCAAAATAAAGACAAAATATGTCAGCATCCTTACCTAAGATTTCTTGGATCTCGCTTTTCTTCCAAACATAGAATTTACCTTCTTCACCTTCCGAATCTGCATCCTGTGCAGAATAAAATCCACCATCAGAAGAAGTCATCTCACGCAACACATACTGCAACATTTGATTTACAACTTCTAGATATCTAGAATCTTTAGTAATTTGGTATGCCTCCGCGTAAACTATTGGTAAAAGTGCATTATCATATAACATCTTTTCAAAATGAGGTACATGCCACCTAGAGTCTGTAGAATATCTGTGAAATCCGCCACCGAGATGATCATAAATTCCTCCATTTGCCATCTTGTTTAGTGTTTTGAAAACGAACTCTTGAAATCTTGTAATTCCGGAAAGTTTGGAGTATCTTAACATAAAAGAAAGATTTGCAGCATTAGGGAACTTGGGAGCCTGGCCAAATCCTCCATTTACTGGATCACTCATTGAAAGAAGATTTAATGCAGCTTCATCAAGTACTGTTTTCTCTAGCTTTGTTGATGAAGATACTGATTCAGTTCGTTGTAATGCATTCATAAAATTCTCAGTGGCAGATTCCACATCATGTGGTTTTTCTTTCCAAGATTGTGATAACTGTCTAAGTAAACTGCCAAAGCCAGGTCTTCCATAGTTGTCCAGCGGTGGAAAGTAAGTACCAACATAGAATGGCTTTTGTTCAGGAGTAAGAAATACACTCAATGGCCAACCACCACTGCCAGTTGTTAGCTGGCAAACTTTTTGATAAATATCATCAATATCTGGACGCTCTTCTCTATCTACTTTGATGTTAACAAAATTCTCATTCATGATTTGTGCAATATCTTCGTTTTCAAATGATTCATGTGCCATTACATGGCACCAATGACATGCACTATATCCTACGCTTAAAAAAATGGGCTTGTTTTCATCTTTTGCTTTTTTTAGTGCCTCCTCTCCCCAAGCATACCATTCTACAGGATTGTATGCATGTTGTAAAAGGTATGGGCTAGTTTCTTTTATGAGGTTGTTTGCTTGCACATAATTCAAAGATCGTGTTGGTTATTTGTGTGTAATTCAAATGTTAAATAAAAGATAAAATTTCTTGGGTATATGAATTGTAAAAGATGTCATCATATTGATCAAGCGCATGAACCATCCAACAAAAATCACTCTCTTGTAAAAGTAGGCAAATGCCTCATACCACAATGTTCATGCACACAATACATAGATCCCATAGAAGAAATTGATGAGGATCTACTTTGAATTAATCATGAAACTATTTTGAAGATATGCCTATGCTTTCATTAAGGTTTACAGATTTGTTTGTACCATTTACAGTGGTTTGATTTACGTTAGTTAATGTCACATTTACTTTTTCAGTTAATGTTAACGGCTCTGGTTCTGTTTGAGGCGATAAAGTGTCATTTGTGGTATTTAATTTAGTGATTGCAGCAGATTCATTACCATTGTTTGTAATTGTGACACTTGTGTTAGCAGTAGGCTGTACATTAGTAGGCACCATAGGCGATGCATTTTGTGGGATTGAAGTGACGACATTACTAACAGATGATCCAGAACCTAACACTGTCTTTAAATTATCTTCATAAGATGAACTAAGAATTATTACGCTAATATCTGGATCCTTGTTTGCAGATACCTGTTTTTGTTCGTGATCAGTAGCATTAACAAGTAAATCATCATGACTGCTCAATGATAATTTTGCCCCCACCGGCATTTCATGGTTAAAGAAAACAACATTGTATCCTTGCACAGGAGTCATAGCAGATACTTCTGCATGTGCCAATAAATCCAAATTATTATCACGTGAGTTCCCAAAGATAAGAATTGGAAGCCCGTTGACGCTCTGTTGGTATTGGTCTTGAAGTTTCTTTGTCTCATTAATGGAGTCAGTATGATCAAGCAACTTTAACTTGGCACTAACAGGTGCGGTATGATCAAAAGAAATAATGTTATAGCCTTGTTTTGGTGTCATGGCATCAATTTCTTGTCCAGCCATAAGATTGGTAGCAAAATGATAGTTGCTTCCTATTGCCCAAACAAGTAAACCTATAGCTACAAGAGAAACAGAGATTGCAATCATAGAATACCCTACTTTTCGATAATTGTGAGGCTA
>JBOGQR010000143.1:0-3273 GCA_050749225.1 Nitrosopumilaceae archaeon
TATGTCAACAAGTTTGTGCGTTAGATCATCTTCTGATCTAATTCCTGTTTCTAAAATTATTGATGGTCTTACAGTTACAGGTGGAACAGGTAAAACTTGGAGTACAAACCATTCTGGTCTTGCAGTGGAAGGATCATATCCCAAAAGTTTCAAATCATCATCAATCATATGAGAGAATCTTTCTCTGATTGTTATAGGCAGTAATCTGTTTTCGCCAAGTTCTGTCTTTTCAATAAAGATTGTTGGTTTTGTAAAGATCATATCATATTGTGATTTGCCACAATGTGGACATGTTTTTTCCTTTTTTGCTTTTTCAATAATTTGGTCTGGTATGTGTTTTACAGATATCACTGTGTATGCTGCCTCTTTGTTCAGTATTCTATGATATTCTTCCAAGTCTTCTTTTGGAATTTTTAATCTAGCGCAGGATCTGCATGTAGTCAAAAGAAGTTTATAGATATTATCAATGAATGCAATATGTAAGACCGGTTCGGCAAGTTCAATGTGACCAAAATGTCCCGGACACCTTGCTGCAGTATTACCACATGTGATACATTTTTGTCCTGGTTCTAATGTTCCAAGTCTTCCATCCATCAATCCACCTTGTACAGACATACCATCTTCATCATAAGTTTCTGGAGCAGTGATTTCTGCAACAGAATATTTTCTGATTTCTGTGGGTGACCAAACGGAAAATTTGATTCCATCGATAATCTTTATTGTCTCAAGAGCCATTATACCTTCTCCTTTATCAAAAGTCTCGGAGCAACATCTAAGCTCATCATTTCCTGTAGCAAGAGCTTGAATGCATAAGCTACAGAAATTGATGTTACCTTTGCTTTATCTCCACAAACTCTACAAACAAAGCGTCGTTGTTTAATGTCATAATATGATACTAGTCCACATCTTTCACAGATGTAAATATCTGCCTTATCTGATTCATCAAGCAATCTATCCTTTAACATCATAGAAGCACCATATGCAATAAGACAGTCTCTTTCCATTTCTCCAAATCTCAAACCACCTCCACGTGCACGTCCTTCTGTTGGTTGTTTTGTTAACATCTGTACTTGTCCTCTTGCTCTAGCATGGATCTTATCTGCAACCATGTGATGAAGTTTTTGATAATATACAACTCCAATGAAAACTTCGGCAGGAAATGCTTTGCCTGTTCTTCCGTCATACATCATTTCTTTTCCTGAATATTTGAAACCAGCAGATTCTAGCACCCCTTTGACATCTTCTAATTTTTCTCCTACAAATGCAGAGCCATCCATTTTAGTACCTCTAAGTGCTGCAGCTTTTCCAGTGACTGATTCTAGAAACATTCCAACAGTCATTCTAGATGGAAATGCATGGGGATTAATCAATACGTCTGGAACAACTCCATCAGCTGTATATGGTAAATCTTCATGATTTACAAGTAAACCTACAACTCCTTTCTGACCATGTCTTGATGCAAACTTGTCACCAATTTCTGGAACTCTTACATCTCTAACTCGAATCTTATACATTCTACCACCATCGTGTGATTGAGTCATAACAACAGTATCAACAACACCATTCTCTGACGGTCTTACTCCAATTGATGTATCTCT
Organism: Nitrosopumilaceae archaeon; assembly: GCA_050749225.1. Lineage (GTDB taxonomy): Archaea > Thermoproteota > Nitrososphaeria > Nitrososphaerales > Nitrosopumilaceae > TA-20. Next base: position 1,599 of record JBOGQR010000143.1, read on the forward strand.
TCGATATGGTCCTTTTACCTCAAATTCTCTATATTCTTCCATGAATCTTGGTGGACTAGTTTTTCCAATCAAAATATCTCCACCTTGAACCGTAGATTCAGTTGCAATTACACCATCTTCTTCTAATAATCTGTAAGCTTTTTCACCACGAAAACCTCGAATGTTTGCTTCTGCATTCGGAATTTCGAAGTTGTCCCTCATACCTCCAGGATATTGTTTTGCTTCTGCTTCATAGATTCTATAAAAGAAAGTTCTTCCCAATCCTCTTTCTACAGATGATCTGCTTAAAACTATAGCATCTTCGATATTGTAACCATCAAAAGGTAATACTGCGACAACACAATTTTGTCCAGCAGGTCTGTCTTCCAATCCCAAAAGTCCCATCGCTTTTGTTGTTACGATTGGAGTTTGTGGATATAACATGAAATGTTGTCGAACATACGTACTTGCATTCATCAATGGAGTAGAAAAACCAAGACTTTGTTTTGCCATGGCTGATTCATACGTATTTCTTGGAGATTGATTATGTTCAGGATATGGAATTATAGATGCACCTGCACCAAGAATTGCAGATGGGAATATTTCCATGTGAGTATGCTTTTTTACATTCTCCTCATCCATTGCAATGTAACAGTTTTCTTCCTCATTGGCATCCACTAATTCAATTACTCCCATGTGTAAGAGATCACTCCAAGAAAGGAATTTTTTGCTTACTTTATCTATGAGTTCTTGCGTTAAGAGTGGTTTGTTATCTTTTATTACAATTAGAGGACGTAGAACTCTTCCCGCATTACAGTTTACATAAAGTCTCTTTGTAGAACCTTCAATATCAGATTGGTACAAAAATATTCCAATGTGAGGATGAATTTTGAAATTTCTTCTTAGTTCACGTAATGAATCCACAAGCTTTTGTCCATCTTTATAATATCCAATCAGTCTTCCATCAACAAAGATTCTCGTTCCTTCTTTTTTTAGTTCATCTTTTGCATCTGAAACATAAGTTACTCCGAGATCATATAGCTTTTCAATAATATCTTCTGATGGGACGTTTACTGATATTATTGCAGAAAGGGCAAGATTCTTGACTAATCCACAGTTTGACCCTTCAGGAGTTTCACTTGGACATATTCTACCAAAATGCGTTGAATGCAAATCTCTTGCCTCAAAGTTTGGTTGGCTTCGGCTCAAAGGAGATTGAATTCTTCTAAGATGACTAATTGTTGAAAGATAGTTTGTTCTATCCAACAGCTGGGTTACTCCTACTCTACCTCTTCCCCAATTTCCTGTTGCAATTGCATTATTTAGTTTGTCAGTAACTATACCTGGTCGTACTGCTGCTGCAACCGCATTAATTCCTCTTTTCTGTCCTGAGCGTTCAAGTTGATATTTCATATCTCGAACTAAGTTTCTAAATGCAGTTCTGAATAAATCTGCAAGCATCTGACCTGCAAATTTTATGACCTTATTTCCGTAATGATCCTTATCATCAGGTGTAAGCCATCCTAGTTTTAATTCAATTAATTTGCAAGCTGCTTCTCCCAAAAATTGTGATTTTTCCTTTCTATTATCCGGATGTTTACCAAGATGTGGTAAAAGTCCCCAGTCAAGCAAAGTTTCTGCTCTCTTTATCTGGAATTCTTCAAGCATTCCAGGTGCTATTCTCTTACTGATATAC
>JBOGQR010000144.1:0-3215 GCA_050749225.1 Nitrosopumilaceae archaeon
GTGATTGTGGGGCTTTAAAACTCAACTCAAATGCAAAGAATGCGACGCTACGTTTTTCGATAAAGAACACTTAGAAAGACACAAAAAAATATCCACAAATAATTCTACTTTATTTCTAAAGATATCTGAATAATTTCTGATTCAAAAATATATGCTTTGAACTCTTTATTTTTGCCAGAAAATATCATCCATGGAACTGGATTTATCTCCATGTATTTCTTGTCTGTCAAAGATGGATATGCCACAGAGTCTGGATGGGAATGGAAAATTCCAACGACTTCGAGTTTTTGTTTTTCTGCTTCGCTGTAAGCTGCTAGTAACTCCTCATTAGATATTGTAAAGTTGACTGGAGAGTTTTCTATGTTTTTTGTCAAAAAAACATCTTTTACATCAAAAATTTCATTTTTAATTTTACCAAATAAAATTGCACATGATTCATTTGGGATATTTTTTTTTGCGTGGTTGGTAAGAAGTTCTATATGATTTTGTAAAAGCATTAAGCTTTTTTGCAAGTTTATCCTACTGTAACTTTTCCCGTCATCCAAGGATGTATCGTACAGAAATATTCTGTTGTACCTGCGGAACTAAATTTGTATTGGAATGTTGCTCCGTTTTTGATTAAACCACTATCAAACAACGTACCAAATTTATCATCTGATGGTTTTCCACTTGTAACAGTATGTGATGCTGAATCTTTATTAGTCCAAACTATAGTGGTGCCTATCTTCACTGACATGTCTGATGGATCAAAATATTTCTGGCCAGCACTTTGTGTTGATGCACCAGCTGCAATTGTTACATTTGCAAAAATTGGTTTTTGCGGTGCGGTGATCATTATCTTACCAGTCATAAAAGGATGAACAGTACACATGTAATCATATTCAGTTCCATTTAATTTTGAAGTTTCCAGCTGATATGTTTCTCCTCTTTTTATTAAACCTGAATCAAATGTTGCACCTGCATCAGACGCACTTGTTACTGTATGTACTACATTATCATTATTTTTCCATTCTATTATGTTGCTCTTTTCCACTGTAATAGTATCAGGTTGATAGTTCGGATTGCCATTGATTGACGCATTTGCAAGTATCTCTACTGGTACTATGGGTACGTTGGGAATAGGTGTAACATTTGTTGCTGTTTCATTTTGTAATGTGGTTGGCTGTAATGAAAACTGGGCTCCGGGGCCTATGAATCCTAGTGCACTGTATGAAACAATTCCTACTCCCATAGCCAATAAAAATATCACAGATATTGGTTTGAGGTATTGCGACATCCTCATTGCAGTAAATGCTATGACAACCGTAGGTATGATTATGATAAGTAAAATTCCGACAAATCTTGGTAATGATGTAACGTTAGTGTTTTGACTTAGGGCAAATGCACCAATGGAACCAGATATGCCAAAAATAACCAAAGTGGTAGCTTTTGCACGATTGCTTGTTGATACTCCACCGCTTAGGATTCCAGCCGATAAAAATACCAACCCAATAAACATCGTAAGTCCTGAAAGCGCTTGCATTCCAGTGAGGAATGTGTTTGCTATCCCAAGATAAGACAAGAAAACTCCAGCAAGGCCTATGGCAGTGAGGCCCATGCCAGGCATCATTAGGTCCCAGTCACTCATTTGTGGTACTTCAAATTAGTGAGATAATTAATCCTTTTGAGTATCTATTGGTAAACTTCGAAGAAATTAAATTCCCAGCGAAACCGCTAACAGATGCATTGGGATTAAAAGAAGTACTAGAAATATCTAAACCGCGTATCGTTATTCTTCTTGTAATTACAGCAGTCACATCAATGTATGCTGCTAGTAAATTGATTGGCCCTGAACTAAACTATTGGAGTCTTTTGCACATTATAATAGCTGGTTCGCTTTCTTCTGCAGGTTCTAGTGCATTAAATCACTATTATGATAGAGACATTGATCCCTTGATGAAACGAACTAGTACAAGACCTATTCCTTCTGGAAGAATGTCTGCAAAAAATGTCTTGTTGTATGGATTGATAGTTAGTTCAATCTCAGTAATTTATGCATGGTTTACTCTAAACCCACTTTCTACATTTTTCATAGCACTTGGAATATTTTTCTATGTAATTGTTTACACGGCATGGCTCAAGAGAACAAATTCTTCAAACATTGTAATCGGTGGATTTGCGGGAAGTGCTGCATCTATGGCAGGTTGGTCTGCTGCAACTGGTTCTATGGACATACTGGGAGCTCTTGTGGGAATTTTGGTATTTGTCTGGACACCATCTCACTTTTGGTGTCTTGCGATGAAAATAAAAGATGATTATGCAGAAGCCAAGGTACCAATGCTTCCTGTTTTAATTGGGATGCAAAGAACATCAAAGTATATTTTAGTAAATACTGCAATCTTGTTACCATATTCTCTAGCATTAGTTGCGTTTGGACTAGGATACGTGTATCTTGTAATAGCTGCAATATCTGGCAGTCTGATGCTAGTGTATCATTACAAACTTACAAAAACACCTACCTCTGAATTTGCTTGGAAAGCATACAAGGTTACCGCACCTTATCTTACAATAATATTCGTTGGAATAGCACTAGATGCAGCATTTCACTTTCCGGTTTTTAAATAAAATAATCTATTTTAAAAATAGTAAAACTATTTCACACTTCTTCTGGGATTTCTTGTTCTTGGTCTACGCCAGGAAATCCAGCTTCATAATCACGTTCTAATTTTTCTCTACTTTGTTGCTCTATCTCATCTACTTCATTTTCTTTTTCTACTATTTCTATTCGACGCTGTTCTTTTGTGAGCCAGCTTACCTTGATAAGCCCATAGATTTCCAAACTAAGCAATGTCTTATTGAATTCATCTTCTGGAATTGCAATTCCTCCTTTGATTAATAACTTTGAAAGTTCCGAATCTGTCAAGGATCCAGATTCCTTTATCATCTCATATAATTTATTTTTGAATGGTATTGTCATATTCTAACCGTAAAATGTTTTATCGATTGGTTTTGGTATGGCGTATGATATATTCTCTTTTATTGAACCATACCATTCATCTACACTTTTTGTTATGGAAGGTTTGACAAGCTTTAATGCGGCTGCAAAATCTGCACTGCCTATTTTGGCAGAATCATTTTGCATTGCATGGACTGCGGCTTCTCTACATATGGCAACAAGATCTGCTCCACTGTAATTCTTTGTCGCTACCGCAATTTCTTTCAAATCTACGTCTCCA
>JBOGQR010000145.1:0-3192 GCA_050749225.1 Nitrosopumilaceae archaeon
TTGGCATAGTAATTGGAATGCCAGTAATTGTAAAAGAATTCATCGGATTTTTATCTCCAGCATTTGACAGAAAAGAAGTTAAGATAATAAGATCCATGACAGTTCCAGCTATTTGTCTTTTCATAGTTGGATGCATTTTTTCATACCTTTTTGTCACACCTTACATTTTGGAATTTCTTTACAAATATGGTCAATCAGCTGAATTATTGACTTTCCTTAATGTTGTTGATTTTATTACATTTGTATTACAATTTCTTTTGTCATTTGGCGTTTCATTTCAGCTCCCGTTGATAATGTATGCAGTTTCAGCATCAGGATTAGTAAGTGAAAATTTCTGGAGAAAAAATATTAGATATGCCATAATAGTGATAGTGATTCTGGGAGCAGCTATAACTCCAGATGGTAGTGGCATTACCATGTGGTTTGTTTCAGGTCCAATGATGGCGCTGTATCTCATAGGTATGTTTTTTGCTGAACGTCGTGCAAAACAGATTGCAACACTTAAATCTTAAGCTGCCCAAATTATACACATATGGGTTATGAACAAATCCTAATAGTCGTAATAGTCATAGGGGCACTAATTTTTGGTGCAAAAAAGATCCCAGAGCTTGCTCGCACATTTGGCAAAGCAAAAGGTGAGTTTGAGAAGGGAAGACTAGAGTCAGAAAAAGAACTAAAGGACTTTAAAGATAAAGAAGATTTAAAATAAAAAACGCTTTTTTATCCACAAAAAAGAGATTACCATATGATAAAAAGATCAGATATTCAGAAAATTGTCAATGATTATTCTGATCTTACCGTAGGTACGCTTGGTAGTCATTCTGCATTAGAAATTATGGACGGTGCAAAGGACGAAAATTTGCAAACAGTAGTTGTATGCCAAAAAGGACGCGAGGTTCCATACAAAAGATTTTCTAGGCTTGCAGATGAAATCATCATCTTAAATAAATTTAAGGACATGCTTTCTACAAAAATTCAAGCTCGTCTACGTGCTTCAAATACAATAATTGTACCACATAGAGCACTTACTGCTTATCTTGGATACCCGGGTGTTGAAAATAATTTCAAAGTACCGATATTTGGGAATAGGGCACTGTTTCAAGCAGAAGAACGTTCACATCCAAAGAATCAATACTATTTGCTTGAAAAAGCCAAGATAAAGCATCCAAAACTTTTCAAAAATCCAAAGGACATAGACAGGCCTGTTATTGTGAAAGTACAGGAAAAATCTCGTAAGCTAGAGAGAGCTTTCTTTAATGTTTCATCATATTCTGAATACAAGGACAAGACGGAAACTAAGATTAGGCGCGGACTTGTTTCAAGAGATGCATTAAAAATTGCAAGCATTGAGGAACATGTGATAGGGACGTACTTTAATTTCAATTACTTTCACACACCAATTTCAGATGAAGTTGACTTTATAGGCATAGAGAGAAGATTGCAGACAAACATTCATGATTTTACTTCACTTCCTGCCAGACAACAACTTGAAACAAACATAGAATTACAAAACATAGAAGTAGGTCACACTCCCGCAAGCATAAGAGAATCACTTTTGGAAAAAGTTTTGTCGGCAGGGGATAAATTTGTAAATGCCGTCAAAAAAGAATACTCACCTGGAATCATTGGTCCATTTTCATTGCAAAGCGTAATCACGCGTGATTTGGAAATTGTAGTGTATGATGTGTCACTTAGAGTTCCTGGAAATCCAATTCTTGCCACAACCAGTCCATACACGAAATACAAATACGGAACTACGTTTGGAGTTGGAAGAAGAATTGCAATGGAGCTTAAACGAGCTCAGCAAGAAGGAAGATTAGACGAGATAGTTACCTAGGCTTCCATCTTTTCTTTTAGAAGATTCTTTCTTACCAGAATTGGAACATTATAAAATGTTGCAAGAGCTATTGCATCAGAAGCGCGATAGTTTCGCATAACTAATTCGTTTTTTCCAGTAAAGTACAAGTTTGCACGCAATACGCTTCCACTTTCATAGACTTTTATTCTAACCAAGAGCAATTCGTTTAATTCAGAAATTTCTTCAATCATGTTGTAAATTGTTGGTATTGAATCTCTTTGCCCTTCAACAAAATTAGTTATGTGTCTAGCTACTTCACCCGAAAAGGCTCTCATGTGAAACTCCTTTCCGTCGTCTGATCTTAGAATCAGTAGACCCTCTACACCATAGGGATCAACAAACCCTACGTACGTTATTTTCGTGTCGACATAATCGGAGTCTTGAATCTCATTGATCTTCACGATTAATTTCTATCACTGAATCATTGCAGATAAATCCTTTGGAAAAAACAGATACAATTTAATGTCAGCAAAGGTCGCATCGAAATATTGGAAAAGCGGGCTACGATGCAGCGTTCTTATCGCGCCTTGATAATCGTGGGTTTTGTAGCAATTGCTGTTTCATTTTTAGTCTATGCAAGAAATGATTCAACCTCAGTTACACCTGCAGCAATTCCTGCGCTACAAAGACTTGCCATAACTACGTATGTTGTTCTTTTTATGGCATTTGGCGCCATAGGTTGGGGATTGTACAGATACTACAAGATCAAAGTAGCAGAAGGCAATAATTCTATTTCTTCAATTATTGCAAATACAATAAATAACAAACGAGCAAAGCAAATCTTTGTTGCAAGTGCGATAGGCTATGGAATATTTTTTGCGTTTGCTTCTGGAATAATCCTATACAAACCAGAACTAAACGCTACAGATTACGGATTTCCAGTTCCGCATGCAGAAATTGCATCATGCTGTGATCTTCCAGGATACATGCCAATGATTCTAGCTTTTTTTACAGAGCATGTTGGTTTACAGATAATTCCCCTGAACTTTGTTTTGCTAGTAGTGGTATCATTTCTGGTAGGCCTTAACTTTACCATATCTTCAAAAACGTTTGCCATGTCAAGAAAAGGAAAGAGTCTTGGGACTTTTGGTGCCATAACAGGACTCTTTGTAGGGTGCCCAACATGTGCAGGCACTGCGTTTACAATGCTATTTGGCCTAGGAGCAGGTGCCACTGGCGTTACGTTATTTTTGACAAGTTATGAGGCACAGCTTCAAACTATTTTTATTGCAATATCAATCCCAATCTTGCTTCTTACCCCTTTTATCATGGCAAGAAACATTAGAAGAGCCAGTTTAGGTAATTGTACAGTGGATTCTAAACAGTGATCTTTG
>JBOGQR010000146.1:0-3183 GCA_050749225.1 Nitrosopumilaceae archaeon
TGTATGGTTCCAAGGCATCGTATGAATATGGCAATGGCGGGACAACATATTTTCCCATTACATCTTCTTTGAAAAATTCGTCTTATATCCCAACTGGCCAAATACTGCCCAAAGTATTAATCATAACGATAGACAACAATCACTGTGAAAATAGAACAAAAAGTAGAGCCTGATCTTCAAAAACCGCTAATTATTGCAGCTATGCAAGACATGGGAGATGTTGGCAGTATTGTGATTGATTTTATTAACAAGAACCTTGACACATCACCGTTTAGAGAAATCTCTTCATCACTTCCAGGATATGTAATTGATAATGGCGGTTTTATAGAATTACCAGAGGAAGCATGGGAATACCGCTATGCCAAAGATACTATTGTCTTTGGTGGGGGCGCAGGACAACCACAAACAAATGAAGAACTAAACGCAATATGTCAGGATGTGATTGATATGGCAAAAAAATATTCTGCCAGATTTATCTATACGGTAGGGGGATTTCACACTAACCGTGATTTTGGGAAAGAACCCAAGACATTTGTTACAACAACATCTGCAAGTCTTGCAGACAGAATGAGAAAATTAGGCGTAGATACAACCCCGGAACAATCTATTATCACTGGCTTTAACGGGCTTATTCTTGGGTTTGCAAAACAAAACAACATTGAAGGTATAGGGCTGTATGGTGAGTTAAATGATCCAAAAGTGCCTCAATACCGCTCTGCTAAGAGCATCATAAAGACACTGGAGAAATTAACATACCAGAAATTTGGTCACACTACAGAACTTGATATGATGGCAGATGCAGTTGAAGACAAGATACGCACTAAAGGATCTCTTGACATCTGATTTTTGTTTTAGTTGTTGATAAAAATCGTAACTAGAAAATTCTTTTTTAATTAGCAGTATGGATGAACTGTGGGTAAATATGAAAGATTATGATTTTGAAGGCAAGGTAGTATTAATCGCTGGAGGAACTGGGGCATTAGGCAGAGAGATCAGCTTGGCATTTCTAAAATCAAACGCGGTTGCAGCAATAACACATGTTACCGATAAAGAAATTCAACAACTTGAATCAACACTTGGGGATCTGATGAAGAAAGTCATATTAATTAAAACAGATATTGGCGACGAACAGCAGATAAAAAAAATGATATCTGAAGTTATTACAAAATATGGCAGTATTGATGTTTTAGTCAATGTTGTCGGTGGATATCTTGGCGGGAAAAAAGTAACAGAGATGGCTGAAAAAGAATGGGACTTGATGATGAATCTCAATTTGAAAACAGCCTTTTTGATTAGTAAACATGTGGTAGAACAAATGGTAAAGCAAGGTTCTGGTAAAGTTGTTCATGTTGCAGCTAGGTTGGGGCTAAAAGGAATCGCTGGTAATTCTGCATATAGTGCATCAAAGTCTGGCCTCATCAGATTGGTTGAATCGCTCTCAGACGAAGTAAAAGACAAAAACATCAATGTAAACTGCATAATGCCAAGCATAATTGATACTGCTGCAAACAGAAAAGATATGCCAAATGCGGATTTTTCAAAATGGGTTAAACCATTAGAGATTGCTAGAGTTGTGCTTTTTCTTGCATCTAGTGATTCAAAACCGCTTCACGGCGTTGCTATGCCAGTTTATGGCCTAGTCTAAATCTTGCAACTATTATTGTTGTAATTATGGAAACAACCAAAACTAGTCCTGCTATTGGACCAAATTCTGGAACAACAGAGCTGCCAATAATGCTAACTTGTTCTGTTAATGGAGTGATAGGTATTGTTACAACATTCATGCCGTTCTGGGATTGTACTGTGAAATTTTTTATAAACTGACCATCAAGTTGTACTCCAAGAAATGGTGTATTTACTAATCCAGTTGGAATGTTTAGCACCAGATCACTAGTAGAGTTTACTTTGCCAACTAGAGTAAAGGTAACTGATTTGTCCTTTTGAGTGACTACTGTACTGATAATGTCTTTTGGTGATGAATATTGTACATTGAATGTCGTCTTACCGTCGCCAGCATCTGCACCAACATTGTTTATTACTTTGTAACCTGTTTTGGTAGTTTGAACATTTAATGTACCAGTCATCCAAGGATATGTCTTGTCGTAGAAATGAATGACGCCAACATCTGTAGCCTTTAATGTGTAACTAAAAGATTGTCCAAGCCCAATTGTGTCGCTCTCAAATCTTCCATCAGCATTGCTTGGCGTGCCAGAAGTAACTGAATGAGTGACCTGATCGCCATTGCCCCATTCTATCGTATCTCCTACCAGTGCATCAGTGGGGTCTGGTCCATAATAGCGACTTACATGTGGATCTGCAGCGCCTCTTTCAATAGTGATCTTTACGGTATCAGCAAATGAGGAAGAAATTAGAGGAATCAGTAAAACAAGAATTGCAAGAGATATTATGATTTTGCGCACGTCACAATTTGGAATTATTGGTTAATGATTTTGCTAGTGAAAAATTTTTTACTTAATGCATTTTTGAAACAATGAACGCTATTTTGTGTGTAGTTTTGTATTATTTGCGCTTTAATGTTCTGGTTATGGACTGTGTGATCTTCTCGACTTGTTTTGTGGCACCTATGAAAAGAAAAGATATTCCAACACCAAGTAGTATTCCACCTACAACATCCAAAGGATAGTGTCCTCCAACATAGACTCTGGAAATGCAAACAAGTGCAGCTTCTATGGCCAAAACCAGCGATATTGCCATCTTTCTTTTTGAATCTCGAAATAATGATAAAGCAATGGCTGCACCGGCAGAAACTATTGTAGCATGACCTGATGGATAGGAATACTCGTTTGGATCTTGGGCTAGTAAAAAGTCAGAGTCTGGAATTATTGGATGCTGTCTGTGCACTATATCTTTTGCAGCATATCCTATTGGTATTATGACAATAAATGCTAGTACCAAAACTATTGCTGTTTTTTTACCAGCTAGGCCCCCAAACATGAACAAAATAATTATTGTCATTATCCAGAATGCTTCTCGGCCATACTCTGTTAACCAAACCATCAACTTGTTGAGAAAATTAACATGGGAATCGTTTACTTTTAAAAATGCTGTAGTGTCTTTAGATATTATATTTTGATTATTGCTTGCTAGTGGTGATACTAGTATGGCTAGAACTACAAACAAAACCAGAATGATAATTGAAGCTGCATGGTATTTGTTAAAAGT
>JBOGQR010000147.1:0-3108 GCA_050749225.1 Nitrosopumilaceae archaeon
CGATATCAAATCCAAAGTCTCTAACGTCTTTACCTATTTTGCAAGACCTGAACACATCTCTGACCAATTTGAAGAGCGAGTAGGAATGACCGTAGTGCCTATGGATGTTAAAGCAGGTATGGGTGTAGGAACTACCTTTAGAGTAATAGGCGATTTTGATGGTAAAAGACTAGAATGGGATTGTGAAACAACAGAATTCATACCAGAACAAAAAATTGCAGCTAAAATGATCAAGGGTCCATTCAAAAAATGGGACATTTCTGTTGAATTCAAATCATTAGAAGAGAAACTAACCAAACTTACCATGACAGTAAATTATGTAATGCCACTAGGTCTACTTGGTGGAATTTTGAACAAAATTAAATTTGCAAAGACGGCAGAAAAGGGAATGGAAACTGCACTCTACAAAGTTAGAGGACTCTTAGAAGGAAATGGTTCTATTCCAGTGTACATTACACTTGATGCATATAGAAAACTTTTAGAGGAAAAAGAAAAAATGAACAATGCACCAGTTTCTACTGTCCTGACTAAAATATTGGAAAAATACTCTCAAATCGAGACAGTTAAAAACTAAAAATTAATTTTATTTCAACTCAAGTTTAAATAACGAACTTTGTGTTTGCTATTTTGCGGGTCTATGGCTCAGCCAGGTAGAGCGAGGGACTCTTATGCTCTTCCAGAGAAATCCCTATGTCGTGGGTTCAAATCCCACTAGACCCGCTAATTCTAAAGCATGGTTCTGCTGTCATAGAAAGATGGATTCTGTAGCGCTATACATGATGCTTATTAATCCATGAGGAAGATATCATCCAATGAAAACTGTGCTAGTTATCTTTGTGTTAATTGTAGTTTGTATGGTACCAATAGAAAGTTCCTATGGAGAATCCATTGCATCCGACATTGCAAAAAATAAGGTTTACATCTTTGCACAGATTCAAGTTACAAACTCCGATGGACAGCTTGTTGCATATCTTGAATCAAAAAAAATTACGGTCGTTGATCTTGATAATCTAAACCAACTATTAGACCAAAACTCAGGCGGAATACAAAAAAGTATCATTACTGTTGATGGTCAAAAATATGAAATGATAAAAGGAATTGGGGTACTTGTACATAAGGTCCCAACTGTTGTCTCAAAAAATATCATCTTCAGTCAAGGCGGCATATCTAAAATACTAGTGTGGGCTGATCATGACGGCTATTCAGTCATTCCAGGAGACAAAGTAACTACAACTTGGACGATAATTCGGCCTGCACCTTAATTCTTTTAGATAACAAAACTCCTACACCTATTGCAAAAAATACAACAAGTGATACAAATCTATACGGTTGGTTTGTCTGAGCTGTAAAACCAGTCAAAAATGGTGCGGAAAGCAATATTCCTAAAATTAAGATCATGATAGAATCTGCATGTACGATTCCCTTTCTTGAGGCTAAAAATAACATGACAGTAAGGGGCAGTAGAAATATTATCACTATCCAATCAAATCTCATTTGCATTGCAAGAGCAGCAAATCCTTTCCAGAAATCGTTTACATCAATACCTTCACCAGCTCCTGTTAGGTTTGTATGTGAAGCAAGGACTGCAGCTATTAGCAATATTATGACAACACCATAGGCGACAAGTGATATCCTCTTGGTCTTTTTTGTAATGTCAGATCTGGCAATAAAATAAAGTGACATTGGTAAAAATGCTATAGTTAGTGGCTTTGAAAATACTGACATGATATATGAGACAGGCGAAGGTGGCCATTTTTTGTAAATCAGATATAGCGAGAAAAGATAAAACAATATCCAGAAATTGTCATATGTTGCGGTTGTATCATATGACAAAAAGACATTGCTTTGAATTAAAACCAGCATAGAAATTATTCCGGCAAATCTGTTTCGTGATATTTCTAATGTGATATAGTATGTCAAAATAAGGAGTGCAATACTTGCAATAAACGGAATCACCCTAATGTTTCCAAATAGATGCTCTGATGTTGAAAGAAGTAAATATCTTACATGGACATCAAAGTTTTTGCCAAATTCTGATATAGTCCAGCCGTCTACTCGATCCTTTACTGGCTTGAAATCCTCCCAGGTCTCTTGTGTTGCAAGCTGTCCCGCACTGGCTCCTATGTATATGGCAAGTATTATTGTTATTATGATGAGTGCTCGTTTTTTTGTAAGATCAAAACTGTGAATTGAGTTTACTAGTTTTCTGAGGCCCTGGTGTCTTTTTTTGTAATACAAAAATCCTGTTCCAAGTAAGATTAGATTTATTATGATAAGAGGATAAGCAAGTACGCCAGTCTCAAATGGATTAATTATATCTGGTTTGAATATGTCCTGTAAAGTGCTAGTTGATCGTACAATAAGAGCTGGAAATATTACTGTGATTAAACTAATTGATACAACAACAAGCATTGGAATAAATACTGCCCAGGAAATTATCTTTTGTCTTTTTGTAACCTGTATCTCTGGTTCTGGAGTATTTGGCGCCTTTTCATTTTTGATTTTCTTGATCAAGTATATCCTTTCTAAAATTGATTCCTTTAAAACTTTGATTGAAACTTTTTATTCTTGAATCTAACATTTTACGAATAAACTATGTCAAAAATTAGACAATCATGATAATGTTTCCCAGAAATGTTATTTTAGAAAAAACATTCTAATGCATACATTGACAATCTACTAATTTTGTATCAAAGGTACAATCATGCGGACCGTCTGACTTTGCATCAACAGGAATTTTTTTCATACATTCATCATGTCTGCCCTTTTTACAAAACCAACAAATTTTTGCCGAATCGTTTTGAGAATTTGCTTCCATAAAAATCTCTCAAATTAAAATACAGTTACATCGCCTGGAGCAGGAGAATGTTCATGGCTATTTTTATGATATTCAATAAATTCTTTATGTGTTACCTCTTGATGTTTTCTTAACTCTTCAATATTTTCAAACGTTTCGTTACAGAGATAACATTTTGGTTTGTGTTGATCAACAATTGATAATACCATATGTAAAATGGCCAGGTTGTTGTAATTGAATCTTTCAGGTACGATTTTGTATCAATTGATATACATTTTCAAATTGGAGTTAGCCATTTTGAGAATCTTTTA
>JBOGQR010000148.1:0-3067 GCA_050749225.1 Nitrosopumilaceae archaeon
ATGATTTGGCAATAATATCTGAAATTGCTGAAAAAACTGGAGTCATGTATGGGGGCAGAATGGTTGAGTTTGGCAATTCATCTGAAATTTACAAGAATCCAAAGCATCCTTACACACAAGGCCTCCTTGAATCCATACCATCACTAAAAGAAAATAAGAAACCAAAATTCATCAGGGGAAATCCCCCTACTTTGATAAATCCTTCTGAGGGATGCAGATTCTATGAAAGATGCCCACATGCGATGGAGAAATGTAAAAAGGAACCACCTAAAATTAAAACAGATTCGGGATATGTTTTGTGCTGGCTTTATGAATAATGTTACATTTTAACAAACTCTAACAAAATACAATTTTAAATTATTAAAAATATTATACTATTTTTTAAAATATTTACGGTGTATATTGAGCGTAGTTTGCACCAGTAGTTATATTGCAGGTTCTCGGATGATCCGCATCATAACAACCTACTATCTTTTGGTTTACTGCATCCATACCTTGTGCAATCAATACATTTCTGTCTCTTCCATTGCTATCAGTTGTCTGGGTGTTATCCAATCCAACATAGTGTTGTCCAGTTACTACATTCATTTCATCAAGTAACGATATTGCTCTTGCTTCAGAATCTGCCAAAGTTTGTTCAATGTATGCTTGTCTATTTCTACCATTTTCATCAGTTGTGATGCTTGCAGAGCCAGCATAGTTTGTGGTCCAACTTGCTATTTGAGCTGCCAAATCAGCATTTTGTTGTTCTAATGTTGCGATTCCTTGTGCAATCAATACGTTTCTATCCCTTCCACTACTATCAGTTGTCTGGGTATTATCTAATCCAACATAATGTGGGCTAAGACTTGCTAATGCTAGTGCTATTTGGTAATTATTTTTATCCAGTTGTGCCTTTGCCAGTGCAATTTGGGTATTTCTATCAATGCGCACTGTCTCATCTGTAGAAGTACTTGTCATACCTGCATAACCGGTAGAAAATTTGTCCAAGCCTAAAATATGAATCTCGCTAAATATTGTCATGCCCTTTGCAGCAGCATATACTTGACCATTTGCGATGTTGACATTCCTGTCAAGATTTACAGTTTCATCAGTTGAGGTACTGGTCAATCCTGCATATTTAGTACTTTGATCTAATGGTAAGACATGCGTATGAGAATATTTTTGTAATGCTCTTGCGGCTGAGATAGCTGCGTTCTGTTGAATAGTACTTTGGCTATCATCTGCTGATGCCAAATTGACAAAGTACTGACCGCTAAAACCAAACATTACAATAATCATTAAACCGGCTACTATCTTTTTTTGCACGGATTCTATCATATTTCATGGGTTTTAAAACCTTGCGATGAGGCTATTTTATGATAATGATCGCTTGATATAATTCGGATTTCTTAGTATTGTGTTGGAAGAGATCCTTTCAGTACAAAACCTAACTAAGTACTTTACAAATAAAGGGATTTTTTCTTCTTCAAAAATAGTTAAGGCGGTTGATGGAATATCCTTTTCTTTAAAAAAAGGAGACGTCCTTGTTTTAGCAGGAGAGTCAGGATCAGGTAAAACTACCATATCTAGACTAATTCTCAGAGCAATAGAACCAGATGCTGGTAGAATTTTTTTTGATGGTGTAGAAGTTACCAGAGAAAGTAAGAATCTAGACAAGCTGAGAATGCAGTGTCAGATAATATACCAGGATCCTTATGCAGCTATAAACCCTAGAATGAAGGTTTCTGACATCATCATGGAACCACTACAAATTCATAAAATAGGAACCATGTCAGAAAGAAAGAAGATGGTAATAGAAGCACTTCATGAAGTTAGACTTGAACCTGCTGAGACAATTTATGAAAAATATCCACATATGCTTTCTGGCGGTCAAAGACAAAGAATAGTTCTTGCAAGAGCTCTGGTTACAAAACCAAAGATAATCATTGCAGACGAACCAGTATCAATGCTGGATGTTTCTGTAAGAGCTGAAATTCTAGAACTAATGAGAGAGCTTCAAGAAAAACATGGAATTTCATACATCTACATCACACATGATTTGTCCACAGCACGTTATCTAGGACAAAGAATTGCTATCATGTATCTTGGAAAAATTGTAGAGATGGGGCCAATTAATGATGTACTTTTTCATCCAAGACACCCATATACACAGGCACTAATTGATGCCATCTCAGAACCCAATCCAGACAATCTCTATCAAGATAAAAAAATCAGAATCAAGGAGCCTATAGATATTGATATCTATCAAGGTTGTCGATTTCGTTCAAGATGTCCTTATGCCATTGAAAAATGTAAAGAAGAACCTTCGCTTGATGAAATAGAGAAAGATAGATTTGCGGCATGTTTTGTAAAAATAAATTAATTGGCAACTTGTTGCACGTTTGAAATCTTGTGCGAAACTACTTGTGAAACACCGTTCTTTGGGAATACACCATAAATCAGACTTGCTTTTTGTACAGTAGTATCCTTTAATGAAACCATAATCATCTGGCTTCCTCTAGAACGCTCTTCAAGTATTTTTGAAAGTCGTTCTGTGTTTAGTGCATCAAGGTGAGCATCGACTTCATCAAGCAAATAAAATGGAGATGGTTTTAATGTCTGCAACGCCAAAAGAAACGTTATTGCAGCAAGTGTTTTTTCACCACCGCTAATTGATGTAGATTCTCTTTTTTGTTTATCTGGAAACTGCACAAGATATGACAATCCAGATGCAAATATGTCATCTTCATTTTGTATTTCAAGCCAAGCATTTCCTCCAGTCATTTTGTGAAAAACTTCACGAATGTCTTTGTCTACTTTATCATAGGATTCCAAAAATGTCTGCCTTTTGTTTTTATCAACTTCTTCAATGAATTTTACTATAGAGTTTCTTTCCTCTTCAAGCTCGTTTTTACGAGTTGACATTGAACGATAACCATCTGAAATCTCCAAGTATTGTTCCGGAGATTTGGTATTAAGAGAACCACTTAGTGATTTTCTTTCTGATTCCAGGGCTGCAAATATTTGGTCTACATCAAATGTTTCCAAGATTTCTTGGTATCCAAATGATGAAAGCGTGTCACGT
>JBOGQR010000149.1:0-3042 GCA_050749225.1 Nitrosopumilaceae archaeon
GCATTGAAGCAGTTATGGAGAAAAAGGAGTTGCAGCACTTGCTTCAATGCTGCAAAGCTGTACACTTGGACTTTCAGTAGTAAATATTGATAATGGTATAGGAGCAGGTGCTATTGCAGCTAACATTGCAAACAGAAGTGTTAGAAAAAAAGACTAGAGTTTAAGTATACCGATATTTGCTAATTCTGAACCTATTCCAAATCCTAATAATGCAATGCCAGTACCAAGTCCTGCCATTTCTAATCCACCGCGTATGATGCTAAGGTTGGCAAGTCTGGATTTTACAGCTCCTATTACAAATGATGCTGATAGACTAGTTGCTATTGCAACTAGTAATGGTACATAGCCATGTGCAAAGAAATATGGAATGATTGGCAATATTCCTCCAACCAAAAAAGATCCAAACATGCGAAATGCACTTTTTAATGGACTGCCAATAATCTCCAAGTTTAACTTTAATTCTTCAGTAAGCATAGTATCCAACCAAATTTTTTTATCAGAAGTTATCTTGTTTACAATTCCTTCAAGTTCCTTTCCAGAAAATCCCTTTACTCTGTAAACATCTTCGATTTCTTGTCTTTCAGCTTCTGGAACATTTTCCATCTCCCATTTTTCTCGTTCTATTTCTGAATGTAGTAACTGTGTTTGTGCCTTTACGGCAAGATAATTTTGTACAGCCATGGCTTTTGCACCTGTAAACATTGCTACAATGGCAGCAAGTATGATTATATTTGAAGAAACATCTGCACCGCCCACTCCTGCAACAATACCAAGAGAGGTGTTGATTCCATCACCGAAACCAAACACAAAATCCCTAATTGAGCTGATTTCTTTCTGATGTCTTTCTACATGTCTTGGCTCTGATATGCCCATAACAATATACAAAGTTGCCCCGATTTATATGTCAAAATATAAAATCTATCAAAAGAAGATAATGACTAAACGATTTATATCATAGTATAAAGAATAAGACAGAAATGGCTGGTAAGAGGATAGTCTTAACTGCAGACCGTAGCCTGATGACTAATTACCGAGGTAACTTCCTTTATGGTTTTATTGCCTGTGGTCCTTATGAGGTACTCCCTGAATGGGTTTTTGATAAAGTATTTTGTCCAAGTGTAGAAACCGATCCAGTAACTGGTGAAGCAAAAGTAGCCCAAGTAGGTTTACGAAGAGTAGAATCTGCGCTCTTACAAGGATACAAAAGAGACGAAGTATTTGTGGCTCAACCAGAAAATCTTGAAAAATGTATAGGTCCTGACACAAAAGTTGTTGGGATAAATGTCATGGATCCTCTTGGCATGGCACCTGTTACTACAACAATGTCCCCCGAGAAACTCTCCTATGTTGCAATGAAATTCAAAAGAATGTGTGCTAGTATAATACAATTAAAGAAAAAATATAATTTTCATGTTGTTGTTGGTGGAAACGGTGCGTGGGAACTAGCAAAAACTGATAGAATGAAAATTCATGGTATTGATACTGTAGTTGTAGGTGAAGCGGATGAGCTTGCACTTGATCTATTTCATGATTTAGAAAAAGGTGATGCTCCTGAACTAATGCACTGTTTTGTTAAAAACATTCAAAATATTCCAATTATCCAAGGTCCTACAGTAAACTCATTGATTGAGGCAATGCGTGGATGCGGACGAGGCTGTGACTTTTGTGATGTTAATAAGAGATCAAAAAAAGATTTACCTCTAGACCGATTACAACATGAGGCAAAGATCAATCTTGATTACGGATTTGATTCGATCTGGTTACACTCTGATGAAATGTTACTTTATGGTTGTGATAACCGAAACTTTCAACCAAACTATGATGCAATAACTGAATTGTGGAGGGGACTAAAATCACTAGGCGCAAGATTTGTTGGTACAACCCATATGACATTTTCTGCTGTTTGCGCTGATCCAAAATTGTTGCATGATATGTCAGAAATTAACGGTATGAGTAATGAAAAGTGGCTCGCGACAAACTTGGGAATAGAAACAGTTGCACCAAGAATGGTAAAAAAACACCTTGGAGTAAAAACTAAACCATTCTCTACTGATGAATGGGGTTGGGTTGTACGAGAAGGTGCGAAGATCTTAAATCAGAACCACTGGTTTCCAGCAGCTACTCTCATAATAGGATGGCCAGATGAAACTCCTGACGAAACAAAATACACCATAGACCTAGTAGAAGATTTCAAACAAACACGAATGCGTGGTCTTGTAGCACCTTTGCTTTATCAAGACTTTAATGAGAAAAACTCTATGCACTTTGGTAACCTAAACGAGGCTCAGTTTACATTATTCTGGAAATGTTGGGAACATAACTTACGTGTAATAAACGACATCATACCAATAATCATTAGAAACAAATCGTTTGGACCGCCTATGAAAGTACTAATGTATGGTATGATAAAGGCTGGAACTTGGGCAATTATGAGATATTTGAGAGGTTTAAGTAAAGAACTATTCAATGGAAGGCTTCCTGACGAAATAATGGAACACTATGCTAGAAGTAGATCTGTTAATGCTCCTGCATATACTAGATAGGATTTTTTTCTAATTCTTTTATTGCCGCATCTGCAATAGTGTTTCTTTTTGGAGTCAGCACTACAAAATAATTTTTATCTGTCCTTTCAGCTGCTTCTACAGACCTGTATTTTTTTGCATTCATGTCAAATTCTAGCATTTTTCCGTCGAGTTTTCCTTTGGTATATATCACAAGATACATGTCTCCTGTTGTCGGATTGAGTGGAATTAGTGAAAATATGTAACCTTTGTAAGAATTGATTGGCAGCATATTTTTCATGGGTGGTGCTATGGTTGACATGTATACAAAAATATCTTCTGGAGAATTAAATTCCTCGAACTCAAAATTCATTATGTGATGTTTGTTGCTGTTGTATAATAATAAGTTTAACTAAAAATGAAAAGTTGTTTGTTCTAGTATTTTGGCATGAATCTTAGCCCAGTCTTTGCAGAAACAGCAATTATGGATATAATTGCAATTGCAAGTACTAGTGCTGCTATTGTACCAAATTCTGGAACT
>JBOGQR010000150.1:0-3011 GCA_050749225.1 Nitrosopumilaceae archaeon
TTGTTAGCATTTTAGAAATCAGATTTTGTCTAAGTTGTTCTTTAGCTCCAACAAGTTTGTAGTTTATTTCTAAAAGATCACCTAGAGTCTTAATTTGTTTATAATCTTCAGGGAGGCCTGCCATCATCTCAGTATATTTTGGAGTTGAAGAATAGCTTCGTCTTACAAGATTTTCAAATTCTTGTGCCAATATACCAAATTGGCTTAAATGCGATTTAAAGTATTGTTTGCTTTAGCATGGTTTTTATCGGGGTTATAGGAAATTTTGTTTTACTTGTCTTCACAAGAATATAGACACATTGTTAGGATTGCCGGAAAAGACGTTCCTGGAGCAAAAAAAATGATCATAGGAGTGAGTCAAGTAAGAGGAATAGGTTACAACTTTGCCAAAGCAATTTTAGATGTTCTTAAGATAGACCAAAATAGCAATATTGGGTTTCTCACAGAATCTCAAGTAGAAGAAATAGAAAAGGTAATGAGAAATCCGTCATCAATTAACGTACCATCATGGTTTCTAAATAGGCGAAAGGATATTGATTCTGGAGAAAACTTGCACTTGATTACTTCGGATATAGAATTTAATGTCAGAAATGATATTGAACGTGAAAAAAATACAAACAGTTGGAGAGGTTTTCGCCATACTTATGGATTAAAAGTCAGAGGTCAGAGGACACGCACTACTGGAAGAAAGGGTGGAGCAGTAGGAGTCCGCAAAGGAGGCAAGGTTCTTCCACCAGGTGCAGTTCCAGAAGGTGCAGCAGCTCCAGCAGAAGGCGGTGCAGCAGCTCCAGCAGCAGCTCCAGCAAAGGGTGGTGCAGCAGCTCCAGCAAAGGGTGGTGCAGCAGCTCCAGCAGCAGCTCCAGCAAAGGGTGGTGCAGCAGCTCCAGCAAAAGATTCTAAACCAGCAGCTGCAAAACCAGCGGAGAAGAAACCAACAAAATAGGTGATTTGATTGGGAGATCCTAAGAATCCACGAAAAATTTGGAGAAAGCCAAAACGTCCACTAAACTATGATTTACTAAATGAGGAACTTTATGTTTTAGGAACTTTTGGATTGAAAAATAAAAGAGAGCTCTGGAAAGCACATACAGAATTATCTAGAGTGAGAAAACAGGCAAGATCACTTTTGGCGTTAACTCAAGAGGTTAGAGCAAAAAAGGAACCAACTCTAATGCAATCACTAGTTAGAGTTGGATTTGTAAAAGAAAACTCCACACTTGACGATGTTTTGAATTTGAAAGTAACTGATTTGTTATCACGTAGATTACAAACCATGGTTCAGAAAAAAGGTTTGATAAAAAGCCCATATCAAGCAAGACAGGCAGTAGTTCACGGTCATGTAATGATAGGAGACAGAGTAGTTACAATTCCTTCATATACTGTTAAGATAGACGAAGAAAACGAGATTCATTTGGCCCCAAGTATAAACTCGGGACAACCAAAAAAACATGAAGTCGAAGCTGTTATTACAGAACAACCGCAAGAGTAAGATAACTTACACGCAATTATTATTATTGGGATGTAGGTAAGATTATCCCATGTGCTCAATTATTGGTTATCTTGGAGATGGTTCCGCTGCACCCATACTAGTCAAAGGGCTAAAACGTATGGAGTACAGGGGATATGATAGTGTTGGAGTTGCCACAATCTCAGGCAATCAGATTACTTTGAGAAAAGGCGTAGGAAAAGTTACCGAAGTAAATAATGCAGTAAAGCTTGACACGCTTTCTGGTTCAGTTGGAATAGGCCATACAAGATGGGCAACGCATGGAGGTGTAACTGAAACAAATGCACATCCGCATCCATCAGGCACTGGTGAAGTTGCCATAGTACATAATGGAATAATTGATAATTTTGCGGAATTAAAAAAAGACTTGCAACAAAAAGGATATGTCTTTAAAAGTGAAACAGATAGTGAGGTTATTGCAAATCTTTTGCAACATAATTTTGATCAAACAAAAGACGTTAAAAAATCTATGATTCAAACAGTTGAATCCTTGAAGGGAAACTATGCTTTTGTTGCAGTGTTTGAAGATGGCACACTTGCAGCCGCAAGATTTCATGAGCCGTTAATCATAGGCGTAGGAAAAAATGGTTATTTCATTTCGAGTGATGTCTTAGGATTTGTAGAGCATACCGATGAAGTGATTTATCCAGACAATCGAGAATTTGTCATCATCAATCTAAAAGGAATTCAATTTTTTGATTTTGATGGTAACCCAGTACAACATCAGATAACCAAAGTTTCAAAAGAACTTGCTGATGTATACAAGGGAGATTATGCACATTTTACTCTAAAGGAAATTTCTGAGCAGCCTAGCACAATACTAAAGGCAGGAGAAGCCACAAGAATGGAGCTTGATTTGACAACAGAATTTGTAAAACATGCAAAGAATCTTTACTTGACAGGGAGTGGTACAAGTTATAATGCAGCTCTTGTTGCAAAACATATTTTTTCAAAGTATGCAAAAATAAAGATAGAGCCCATATTATCTAGTGAAGTAGCACATTCTCCAAATAATTTTGATCAGCAATCAATTCTTATTGCACTTTCTCAAAGTGGAGAAAGCGCTGATGTCTTAGAAGCCGTAAAAATTGCTCAAAAAGAAGGAGCAAAAATTATTTCTATTGTTAATATAATGACCTCTTCTTTGGTACAAACATCCTCAATTTCTGTTGGTTTGAATTGTGGGCCTGAAATAGGCGTTGCTGCAACTAAGAGTTTCACTGCACAAATTTCTATTTTGTACAAAATCGCCGATAAATTATGCGGAGGCTGTATTGGATTAGATCTTGATAAGGTTTCTACATGTGTAACAAAGATACTTTCTGATCACACAAAGATTCAAGATGTTGCAAGAAATCTCAAAACTATTTCTGACATTTATGTATTGGGCAGAGGGATTCATTATGCAATTGCATCAGAGGCATCACTAAAGCTAAAAGAGCTTACCTACATACATGCAGAAGGTCTTCCTGGCGGAGAGTTAAAACACGGACCCTTGGCACTA
>JBOGQR010000151.1:0-2938 GCA_050749225.1 Nitrosopumilaceae archaeon
TCTTGCCAACTACACCGGTTGTTGCCGTTGTGAATTGGACTACATAGTTTGCTGCTCTGCTTGGGAAGTTTGAAGATGGCTGTGCAGCTGGACTAGTTAGTGGAGCTGCAAAAGCCTGTTGTAGTGCGAAGTTTTGAAATGACGGAACTAACAGACCCATAATCAATACGGCTGTCAGTATAGAAGTCGCTAGACGTTTTGAAGATTTTAAAGTCATTAATTTCGATCTGAGCTAATGATATAATAACTTTATCTTTTCCTAGCAAATCATAGCAACATATTTTTTATCAAATGCTTAGATCTAGCTAGAAAAATGTAAAAAAATCAGTAAGTAGCATCATTATTTTCAAAGAAAAAATAGTATTGCATGTAAACGTACCTTGGCCTAAATTTGTGCCAAAAGAGATCGAAATAAGCCTTCAACCATGAAATGTCATTGTTTCAAAAAAACTCCAAGCAATACAAGAAACAAAATAAAACTATAAGCAATGTATATCACAAAGTAGAGAATCTTAGCTATTGTGAATATACTGCTTTTGTCGCAGTTTTTTTCAACTGTAAAAGGAGGCGGAGAATATGTGTTTAATATGATTGCAAAAAGGTTAGCAGAAAATGATCATAATGTTTGGATAATCACAAATAAAATAATAGATGAGACTTATGACATTCATAAGAACATACATCTAGTTTTTGTTCCACCCACTCTGGAATACAAGGGAGGTCTGCCTCCAGGATTTCTTGACAACATAGGATATGCTGTCAATGCTACCATTGCAGGTCTAAAAATAATAAAAAAAGAAAAAATAGATATAATTCACTCTAACAATTTTTCTCCAGCTCTTGCCGGCTCTATGTTATCATATCTTACCTCAAGACCACACATAACATCAATACATGATGTCTTTTCACTCTGTGGAAAAAATTATTGGAAGTTGTGGGGAAGACAAAGTAAAGTTTCCAAGCTTAATGTTTTTCTTGCGCCTTTCTTTGAGAAAATGATGATCAGGCTAAACCATGATGCAATACATACAGTAAGTCAAGCCACTTGTGACGACTTGATACAATTTGGAGCAAAAAAACCAATCTACGTAATACCAAACACAGTTGAAATTAAAAAGATTGAAAATCCAGATGTGGTTCCTTTTCAATTTATCTACATAGGAAGACTGGTTTTTTACAAAAACCTCGAAGTTGTCATCAGAGCTATAGAGATTGTAAAAAAAACGTACCCAAAAATTACGCTAGTCATAGTAGGAGGGGGGCCATACAAAGAACCCCTGGAAAAGATTGTAAATCAATTAAAATTGCAAGAAAATATCAGATTTGCAGGATTTGTATCAGCAGACGAAAAAGCTAGATTGTTGGCAGGATCACAGGCTCTCGTTTTTCCAAGTCTTTGCGAAGGCTTTGGGTTAGTTATTTTAGAGGCATTTGCACAGGGAAAGCCTGTCCTGGTTTCAGATGTGCGCCCACTATCAGATATTGTTTCAAACAAGATCAACGGACTTGTAATTTCACCGCATGATGAGAGCCAATGGGCAAAGTCCATTTCAAGCATTATTGAGAATCCGGAAAATTCGCTGCACATGGGCAGCGCAGGACAGGAACTGTTGAAAACTACTTATAATATTGATAAGATGACTAGAAAAATTCTAGAAATGTATCATGATTTTGTAAAATGATCCTAAAAGATTGTCGATTTGGTTTATCTCTCTTGTAGCATCCAACCCTTAGGAGCCACACAAATGAATATTTTTAAAAATTTGTTTGGCTATGGCAACAAGTTTGCCACTCTCATATTTTAATAAATCATTATATTACAAACATTATTTTCAAATCATTAGATTTGCTTGATTATTCTGCTCTAAACAAGTACGATCCTAGCGGCATGCATAAAATCTATGACAAGTGGCCAGACATTGCAAGAGAATTTTATGAACATGATAATGACTTGGTTGATTTTAAAGAAATCAACTACATAGTGTTTGCTGGAATGGGCGGCTCTGGAATTGTAGGCGATATATTTTTCTCCATTTTGTCAAATACAAAAGTTCATGTCAGTGTTGTCAAAGGATACCATCTTCCAAAAACTGTCGATCCTCAGACACTTGTTGTAACCACAAGTGTATCTGGAAATACCGCTGAAACCCTTGCAGTCCTAAATTTGGCAAAAGAATCGGGCAGCAAGGTAATTGCATTTTCTTCTGGTGGCAAAATGCAGAGTTATTGTAATGAAAATAAAATACTTTATAAAAATATCAAATCATATAATTCTCCCCGTGCATCACTTCCATCATTTTTGTATTCAATGTTAAAATTGTTAGGACCTACTTTTAAAATAAAAAAAGAAGATGTAAGCGAGTCCATAAAACTGTTAGAGTCTATGCAAAAACAAATTGGTTCCCATAACTTGAATATCGACAATCCCTCCCTAAGTCTGGCGGAATGGATTTCAGGAATTCCGCTGACATACTATCCTTTTGGGCTATATCCAGCTGCCATACGATTCAAAAACTCACTACAAGAAAATGTGAAAATTCATGCCATGGCAGAAGACATCTTTGAAGCATCTCATAATGGAATAGTTTCATGGGAAAGACCATCTAATGTACAACCAATTCTAATTCAAGGGGCAGATGACCATATCAAAACCAAGGAAAGATGGCAGATACTCAAAGAATATTTTAAAATAAATCACATTGATTACAGAGAAGTCTTTTCTTGTAATGGAAGCATCTTATCAAAACTGGTCAATCTCATTTACATGTTAGATTATTCAACCATATATCGTTCGTTGCTATCTAAGATGGATCCGTCTCCCATTTCCTCGATTGATTTTATCAAATCCAAATTGTAGTATATGTTCTATGATAAATCACGCTTGAAAATTTAAATCAGTTCAGAGATTAGTCACACCCTTTTACTAGAAATTATGTAT
>JBOGQR010000152.1:0-2921 GCA_050749225.1 Nitrosopumilaceae archaeon
GTTTCCAGACTGCCTATTCTTGCCTGTACTTCTTTATTGTATTTTTCACTAAAATCCTTTATGATTTGAAAATTATTATCAAAACTGTATAACGCCCATGCATCAGATTTACCAGTAAGCTCATTTGCAGATTCTGAAATGCATACAACAAATTCTTTAATTTGATTAAATCTTAAACCCATACTTCCACTTTTATCTATTAGAATTGCCCATGCCTCTTCTACCCTTCTTGGTTCATCGCGTTCAAAAAAATAATTAGACTGTCCTTCAGATGCAATTGCCTGAATTGCCATCTGCATGTCTATAGTTCCAATTTGATCAGTTTTAGGATCGTCAACAAGGTTTACTATCATTCGTAGTTGTTGACGAATTCTTCTTAACAGTGGAAGAATTCTTTCCTTTACTTGCGCATAATCACGCAAATTTCCTGTAGGGATGACGATGGCATCAAACTTGAGACCTTTTAGATGTTTTCCAAATCTCCTAAGAATCTTAGATTTTGTCTGTTCATTTATCATCCACAATTCATCTAATTTTTCTGCCTGCTCTTCAAATAATCCGCGTGGCTCAAATTCTACATGTTTTTCTTCAACTTTTATTGTATATTCAACAGTATGATGTTCACAATATGGCAAAATTGTTTTCGGCAGTAACTCTCTATTTCTATAAAGCAAATCTGCAAATAACAACTGTGCATCATTTTGGGATGGAATAATTCTTTTTTCCATAATTTCTTTTTTGATATTTTCAATTTTTTTCTCAATATCCAATCCGGGTATTTTCAAATTGTCTCGTATATTGTGACCATGTTTTTTTTCTTGATCATCACATGAGAGAAGTTTAGAATTGATGTTCTTGATGTTTTCCCAGACATCAGGATTTGTATGTATGATGTATTTTTCTACTTCAATGTCCTCGATGAAATCTATTATTCTCATGCAAAGGTCATCAGTTTTGTTTTTTTGCCACTGTTCGTATATAGCATACCTGGACACCGCAACATGTGCCGCCAGATGATAAACAGTTGCTAAAAACAAGTACCAAATATTCCTTCTACCATCCGGTGTGTTCTCAAATACGGTGCCCTCAAAAACATACTTGTCGCCTTGTATTTTTGGCAGTGGAATGATAATTTCTGGTTCTGAAGCGAATTTTATTACAGGATATTGTACTTTCCTTGAAAATATGATTTTGCTATTTTCTAATCTAGTTTGTGAAAACTTGTAAAAAACATCATAAACAAACTCAAAAAAGCTTTGCTCTTTTTCGAACATCAGATTTCAGCTATTCTACGAACTATTTTTCTAATCATGTCTTGAACTTCGAGATCATCACTAGCAAGTGCAATTATTGTTTCTTCAGCTGCTGTCAATAATGGTGTGCCATCAGCTAATATTTTTGCCCAGTTAAGAAGATCTCCAACTGATGGACCATAAGGAAGCTCGCCTGTTTTGTATTGCTTTCGTAGCTCTGCTCCTACCTTGATTATTTTTTCTGCGTCTTGTCTGCTTATTCCCGCCTTACTTTCAACAAGATCTATTTCTTTTTCATCTATTTTTGATCCTACACTCATGTAATCAAAATTTAGCCAAACGCTCATCCTTCTTCTCATTGCAGCATTGATTGGTTTTGTTCCGGCAAACTCACTTGATACAGGATTCATGCTAATTATTAGAAATGCGTCATTGTGTCTCTGGATTATTTCATTATCCTTTTCTGTTAGGACCATGTGGCCTCGTTGATCTAGTATAGGGTTTAGTCTTGTTGCAATATCTTGCTTCATCATGTTAGCTTCATCCAGATATAAAATGCCGCCATGTCTACACCAAGAAGTAATCAGTCCATCAATCCAGTTTTCCTTTCCAAGACCAACATACCTTCCAAAAAGATCAAATACAGATGTCTGCAATCCGCAATTTATTTCCCACATTGGAAGGCCTGCAAGTTCAGAAACAAGATATACAATGTGAGTTTTTCCAGTACCACTAGGTCCAATCAGAGCACATTGTTTGAAAAAGGCCAATGCCCTACCAATTCGTTCAACGTATTTTTCTCCATTATCAAGATATGGAGGAGTATCTTTAGGTATGAGCTCTGATATTTCAGGAGAAAATGAAAATTTCGTTGCATCAAGATATTTTTTTATATCATAATTTTTTGATAGCGCATGAGTGTTTCGCTTTAATTTTGATATTTGGATATTTAGGCTAAAATTTTCATTATTAATCTTTGAATTACTAGTTTCCTTGATTCTTTGATCTGCGGATGGATTGAGCATATTACTGAACAAGAAGGATTACCTCACGTATGGTTAAACCTGTGATGTGTATTATGAAACTACACACGGGTGGTTAAGTTTTATTATATATGTTAATTAAATAATGAATCCAAAAATTGAGATAAATTCTTTATCGGTATCCAAATTAAAAAATGATCAAAATTCTTTTGTCAAATATGATATTGAAGTGTCTATTGATGAAGTCAAGAACACAGACAAGGAAGTTAATTTAAAATACAGATTTGTTCTCATGACAAACCCCACAAATGTCAAGATAAATGTAGAAGGAATGGCATCAATTTATGGAGAACCATCAGACATATCAAAACACCTCAGTTCAAAAGAAAAAAACATTCCCGTAATTGTAAATACCATATACCAAGAGGTTTTTCCACTTTTTTATATAATCTCTAAAAGCATGCAAATACCATGTCCAGCGTATAAACTACATCAAATGGCAACACTACAAAAACCTGAAACTGTCATAGCTGCAGAACCACAACAAATTGAAGTGCCATTAGAAACCAAAGATGTAGTTGAATCCAATACAAGCCCTGAGATAATAATAGAAAAGCCAATTCAAATCGAACAACCTCAACAGATTATGGAACCCCAGCTGTAAGTTCAATACAGATACATACAC
>JBOGQR010000153.1:0-2905 GCA_050749225.1 Nitrosopumilaceae archaeon
CATATGCATTACATATGATCCGACAAAGTTTGGTCCTTTTGTAATAGGAAGATCAAGCATTCCAGAGACTGGAATCTATAGTGTTTGTTGTGCGATACAGAATTTGTGGCTTGCAGCAAGAGCAGAAGGGATTGGTGTTGGTTGGGTCAGCATACTTTCAAATGATGATCTTAAAAAAATTCTTGAGATTCCAGAACATGTAGTTCCTGTGGCTTATCTTTGTCTTGGGCACGTATCAAATTTTGCAGACAAGCCAGATCTAGAGAGTGCTGGTTGGTTGCCACGTCTTGGTCTCAAAGATGTTGTATATTATGAAAAGTGGAATAATGACAGCGATCCTGATTGGCAACAAATTCATCAGATGATCATCTCAAATCTGGATTACGCTTAAATGCTTACCAAGTGTGGTTTTTTTTGGGCTCGTAGCGCAGAGTCTAATTGACGCGAAACATGGATAGCGCGGTAGCCTCCTAAGTTACAGGTCGAGGGATCGAAGCCCTCCGGGCCCGTTTTATTTTAAATTAAAAGTTTAGGTTGAAGTTGCAGTAGGAGTACTTTTCACA
The DNA here is from genome assembly GCA_050749225.1 of Nitrosopumilaceae archaeon. GTDB lineage: Archaea > Thermoproteota > Nitrososphaeria > Nitrososphaerales > Nitrosopumilaceae > TA-20. Next base: position 564 of record JBOGQR010000153.1, read on the forward strand.
ACAGCTTTGAAAATGTTTACTGTATAATCTCCCTCAAAGATGTGGATAACCTTGTCACCTTCTACAGATTTCACTCTGAAGTATTGCTCATAGGAACCGTCACTATTTACATTGGTTTGTGCAACGTAAACTGGTTTTCCATTTTGATATATTTGGATTACAACAGGATAACCTGGTGCAGCATTTTGTACTGTTCCCCAAACGCAAGCAAATGGTAATTTGCTATCTCCTGGAATATACATAGAAACAATACTTTTTTCCAAGGCAACATTTTCTTCAGGCACTAGCTTCTGGTCCCATTCTGCACCTTGAGATGCAGGCAATGTAACACTTGGAAGTAATAGTATGAAGAGCCCAAAGATTGCGCCGATTAGTAACTTCATGTCAATAATTCCGTATCGTTAAATATTAAGTTGACGTATCTAGTATTCACACCAATTGATATCAGAAGAGAAACTAAACGACGGATGCAAATGTAACTGCCATTATGGTGGAGCAATAAGCTGTCCATCATGTAAAGAAAATCACGGTAAACACGTTTGTGCACACTGCAAGTAGCTATTTTTTCTTTTTACTGCTTTCTTTTGCAGCCAAAGTCTTTAGATCGGCAAGATCTACTTTTAGTTTCTCAATCTCAACTAGCGTGTGGAGATTTGATATCTCAGATTTTAGACTTTCAATTTCTTCATCTTTGTTCTTAAGTGAACTTCGAAGTGAATCTAATTCAGCATTTAATTCAGATTTTGCTTGACTAATCTGATTTGATGTCATTTGAAGGGTTTGGCCGCTACTGTGACTGGTTAGCTTTTTTTTTTCTTCGTGTCCGTGGTCTTCAGATCTGTGCATATACTGGGTACTTTTCAGAGCTAGCCAACATATGGCTACCAAGAACCATGAGATAGCTGAAAAAACCACAAATATTTGCTTTGTAGCTTCAGGCATGATAAAATACATTATGGTCATTGATATTGCAAGACAACTTGTCACAATCGTAGGTGTGTCATATTGGCGTCCCATGAATTTACCTTTCTGATGCCTGAATATAAATAGTAATGCAGATTTTCAGAATAAAAAAGGACTTTGTAAAAATGAAAAAGGGGTTAATGCTAATCAGTTTTGAGTAGTCTTTCCTTGAGAGATCTCAATTTCTGGAACTTCAGACTGTAAGATTTTTATTTTTTGTAGAAGTTCATTTCTAAGATCTCTAGCTACTCGTCTTACGGTTGGTCTTGGAACCCCAAGTTCTTCTACTACTTTGGAGTAGATATCTTGTTTATCTGTAAGGCCTTTGTCAAGCAATTCATTGATTGCTTGTTTGATGCTTGTGCTTTGAGTAGTACGATTCACGAATTTTAATTTCAAGATGTTCTATATAAGACTGTTACTATGTTTTTGGTAATAATTTTTGATACTTGAAAGTTTGACTTTGACACAAAAACAAGATTGTGTGTTTGTATCACAGAATGATAGTTTTTGAAGAAATTTTACAAACAGAAATTTGTTATCTAAAATGTTTTTATTTTACGAATTTGTTATGACCATACAGAATTAGTAACTTCACCTACCCCACTATGGAAGTAAGTGGAGAAAAGTTCTTATGATTAAAAATCAGTTGTCAAGAGGTGTCCAAGGCAACCATTGAAACAAATTTTGGCAACATAGTCTTTGAATTATTTCCAAATATAGCTCCAGAAACTGTGAGAAATTTTACCAAATTAGCAAAAAGTAACTTTTATGATGGAACATTATTTCATCGTGTAATTCCTGGTTTCATGATTCAAGGAGGAGACCCAAATACAAAGAAGTCAGACAAGAGCAACTGGGGTATGGGTGGACCAGGATACACAATAAAGGCTGAATTTAGCTCCAGATCTCATCTTAGAGGCATAGTATCAATGGCAAGAGCCACGGATCCAAATAGTGCAGGCTCTCAATTTTTCATAGTAACTACAGATAGTACCTTCCTAGACAAACAATATACTGTCTTTGGTCAAGTCCTACAGGGAATGGATGTAGCAGACAAGATTGTCAAGCTTCCAAAAGACAAAAATGATTGCCCTCAGCAGGAAGCAAAGATAGTTCGCATAAGCATATCGGAATAGGAGTTGGAGTTGAAAATTCTTCTTAGTCTTCTCATCATACCAATACTAGTCCTTTTAGGCTCCCAAGCATTTGGTCAAGAGGTATCCATGGGCCAGTCTGCTCATGAAGTTATCAAGGTGAACATTGATGAAAATGGTACAGCGCATGTAACACATGAAATCAACTCCACTACTGCAATTTTGCAACCAATTCAACTTGATACAATAAATGGCAACATGGATAATCTTACTGTTACAGAT
>JBOGQR010000154.1:0-2904 GCA_050749225.1 Nitrosopumilaceae archaeon
CCACTATCAACTACAATCAACGTAGCATAGACTAGAAACTTCTAACTTTCCCTTTTTTCCTTTTTTTGAAAAACTCCTAACGGAAGTTATGGGAAAATAATGAAAATGAAATATAAATTTTTTTATCATTTACTTGCGTCTAATACACCGGATAAAAATTTAATAAAAATAATCCTAACTTAATTTGTTATTTGATCTATAAGCTCAAAGCTAACACAATGCAAGAATCAGAAACTTCAAGACATTTGTCAGACATTTCTTCAATTGCTTCTACAACATCCTTGAGCAGCAACAGCTCTCTTGTATTTGAAATTTCATCTAGAACTTTGATGGTAAGTTCACGATATTTTTCATCAACGTTGCGTTCTATTTTTTGTGCTTCATGAGCAAGATCAATTGCTACTGTGGAGTTTCCACTTAGTGCACGTACAATTTCATTTAGCTTGTATATCTGATCAACAGCAAGTGCAATTAAATCTGAAATGTCTTTGTCAAGTTTCTCTTTTTTTAAAGTGACAGCTTTAATGTTTGATAATTTGAAGGCAATTCCTGTGATAAATCCAGCAATTTCATCTGTCGCGTATGCTGTGTGTAAAAGGTTCTCTCTGTTCATCATAAGACCGCCAACGTCTGCAATTTCTCTTGTAATCTTTCGACGTAATGCTTCCACCTCGTCTTCAGTATTTTTTATTCTTTCAAGAGCTTGCTTGATTTCAGCCTTGTCTGGTTTTATTATGAGACCAGGTAATGTAGAAAGGTCTCTTACTGCGTTTAAGATTCTGTTTATTTCATCTTGTAAAACGGCAAGCGCCTTGCGCTTCGCTTGAACCTCTAATTCCCCACTATACATCCAGACGTAGTTTGTGATGGTCGCAGCTAATAATCGTTACGTAAATTACTCATGTTAAAGGTAGTTTTGCTTCTCTTCTTGAACTACTCTTTTTTGTCCATTATACAAAGAAATTATCTCTTGATCAGTTGTAGCGTTTTCAGAAGTTTTTTCTAATCTTATCTTTCCAGTAAATTTTGGAAAACGAAGTGCAAGACCACTTCCCTTTCTAATTGCATCCATTGCTGTCTTGTGTATTGGACTGAGTGTGATTTCTGAAGCTACTATTTCAATTACAACTTCGGGCTCAAACCAAACATCTGCTTCAAGACCGCTTTCAATTCTCGGATTCTTCTTTATAGTTATCTTGTCAGAAAGAATCTGATAAAACTGATCCAAACTTTCATCAGTAAATCCTGTTCCAACTTTGCATATGCTGGGAAAAGTATCTGTTTCATTGTTATATGTTGCAAGTAATAATGCACCGTATTTTCCTGTTCTTCTACCTCTTCCATAAAATGCTCCAATTACAACAAGATCTAAACTATCTCCCAACTCATTTCTATATTCTCGTTTGAGCTTGAGCCAGTTACTTCCTCTTGCACCAGCTTTGTATATGCCATCGAGTTGTTTTAACATGAGTCCTTCACAACCTGCATTAATTGCATTTTCTAGGAAATCTTCTACATCGTTATCATTTTTTACAATTGCCATAGGTACAAGCTTTGCAAAAGTGTCTTCTTTTACTAATTTCTCTAGTGTGTTTCGTCGTTCTTTATAGGGTAGATCAAGACAGCTTTTACCATTCACAAACATGACATCAAAAAAATTCACTGTAATAGGATATTGTGAAACTGCTTTAGCTATTCCATATTTCCGCCTACGGTGCATAAGTTCCTGAAATGCAAGAAATTCTCCAGAATCCTCATTAATTGCAACAGCTTCTGCCTCTAAGATTACTTCTTTTGCATTAATTGCACTGCTAATTTTTTCAACAATATCAGGATAATAGTTTGTAATGTTTTCAAGACTTCGAGAATAAAGAATTATTTTCTCACCTTGAAGATGTACTTGCACACGTTCCCCATCTAGCTTGTATTCTGCTGCAAATTCTGAACCCATTTTTTCATGTGCCTCTTGTGGACTCTTGACTCTCTCTGCAAGCATTGGTCTCACAGGACTAAATACTACAACTTGGAAATTTTTTATTGCATCTATTCCATCCTTTGCAACAACTGCCGCTACCTTGCCCAAATCACTTGATACATTATACGCATGTTCTAGCGTTACGCGGTTTTCTTTTGTTCCTGTAAATGCAATTGCAAGAGAATCCAGGATGGTAAAATCAGCAATGCCTAATCGTAAAGAATTTGTAATTATTTTGAGGACAAATCCTCCCTCAATTGGAGTTGCGTCATTTAAAAGACTAGAAATGTACTTCATTTTCATGTCTTGAGAACGTGCTCCTTTTAATTCTGCAATCTTGTATAGTGTGTCATAAACTCTTTCAACCGTAATATCTTGTGTAAGAAATGTTGTTTGTGTTTTTTGCTCTAATATTTTTGAAGCAGCTTGGCCAAAATCCCCCACCTTGTTATATTCCTGCTGGATTTTTTTTGCTGGTATGCCAGCAGATTTTGATATTGCTTTTATCGCGATTTTTTCAGCAATGCCCATTTCTATTCCTTCATGATCAGGTCTTAACTTGCCTTGCAAAAGATAAACCACCTGCGAAATAATCTCTGGGGGAGTAATCTTGAACAAATCTACTAGGTATTGTGTTAATTCTAGTCGTTTGGTTGTGCCCTCCATGAATTTTAATGTCTCTGCAACAAGTGAAAATTTCATCTGCGGATTTTTACCAATTGTGGAATAAAAGGTTGAGTTATTTTAAACGAAGATGTGCTTTTATCTTAAGCCTAATTTCAGGTGATCTTTTAACAAGTATTGTATGAAAGTCTGATAACTCTTCAATATCCAGATATCTTTTGTTTCTTGCCAAAAATCCATCAAAGAAAACTCCTGAGATATATCCAACATACAAGCCAAATGCAAAGTCTCCTAACGATGTTACT
>JBOGQR010000155.1:0-2817 GCA_050749225.1 Nitrosopumilaceae archaeon
ACCTTTGCTCTATAATCCATGTAGCTATTGAAATAGTCTAATATTTAATGTTTTAACTTATTTATTATTATAAATACGACAATTATATATTCAAGTTGTATGTTTTATACTAAATATATGGATAAGAGTAGCACATATGGACAAAATTGACATAGATATCCTCTCACATCTACTGAACAATTGCCGAATGCCAGACAGGCAAATCGGAAATAATGTAGGCATATCTGGCGGAGCTGTAAAATCAAGAATTCAAAAAATGTTAGATAAAAAAATTATCGAAGAATTTGCTCTAAAAATAGAACCCCCCGTTTTGGGATATAGTGTTCTGTATTTTGTTGTAACAGGAACTGATTTGCAATACATTTTAGATCAAGTCAAGTTAATTGGAGATCCATTTTTTGTAGTCCCATGTGTTGGAAGTGTGACTGTTTGTAGCATAGTTGTAAAAGGAGATCCTAGTCAAAAAATGGAGCTTGCAAAAAAAATATTGCAAGGCGTTAGAGTATTAGCAATTTTTGAAGCAAAAAATCCTGGCATAAGATCTGATCTGACAAAGACTGATCTTGAAATTATAGAGATACTTCTCCGAGATCCTAGATTAAAAATTGAAAATATTGCCAAGCTGGCTAATCTTTCTACAAAAACTGTAACACGTTCTTTAGATAAGCTACAAAATGATGAAGCGATACAATTTACACTATTGTACAATCCTAAAGAAATGACAGGATACATTCCATTTGCGATTCTTGTTGGAGTAGAAGGTAATGTTAAAAAAACATTACAAAATCTAGAAAAAGAATTTGAGAAAGAATTTTTACAAAAACCCTTTGTAAACATGAACCAAATTGTATTATTTTTTTATAGTGACAACATTTTCAAGCTTGATGAGCTTACTCAATTAGTGCAAAAAATAGAAGGAGTGCGATCTGTAGATCTTTTCATACCAAAGAAGATTTCATTTCCACAAAAATGGGTAATAGATAGTATCAAAGAAGTAAAAACTTCAAAAAGACTTCATCTATCATATCAGATACATTCATAATTGATTTTAGATTCATTAGAATGCCTACCATGAAGAAGAAAATCTATGATGGCAAAGTTCTCTCATTGAGTATTTACGATGTCTCAATAAACAAGCGCAAAGTGCGTCGAGAAGTTATTGAGCACAGAGGTGCTGCTGCTATGCTTGCAATTGAAAAAGGTAAGGTGATTTTGGTAAAACAGCATCGCTTTCCGCTTGGTTATGTACTAGAGATTCCTGCAGGAACGTGTAACAGAGGGGAAAATCCAAGAACATGTGCCTTTAGAGAACTAAAAGAGGAAACAGGTTATGAGGCAAAGAAGATGATTTCTCTGATAAAGTATTACCCATCAATAGGATACAATACCGAAGTCATCCACTGCTTTGTTGCATCTGGGATTAAAAAATCTGGTAAACTAAAGCTGGATGAGGATGAAATACTATCAGTAGTAAAAATTGATTTTAAAAAAGTAGTAAAAATGATTTTGTCTGGAAAGATTGTTGATTCTAAAACAATTTGTGCGGTTTTGGCATACAATATGAAGAAAAAATTAGTTTAAAATTATTTTTCTGGTTCTTTTTTGTAAACACTGCTAATCTCTTTAACCTATTTGAGCTATACCAATAATTGCTCTAGGAAATACATCATTGCGTTGTTCTTCTATCTTCAAATATTGTTCATAACCTATGATGGGTTGTAACGAGTTTTCATCCATTATTTTATAATTTGATATTTTTGCCTTTTTGAATAGTTGTTCTAGATCATCTTTTGAGAACCATTTTGAATAAACACCTTTTTTTGTTCTAAGTATGGAATTATTTACATCTTGTTTTGAATTTATTATTTCCCCAACAGTTTGCTTTACCTCTCTTCCATAGAAGGTTTTTAATCCAAAATCTTTGAAGAGTTTTTTATTAAAAACTGAAACTATTATTGTGCCATGTGGCAAGGCTAATTTCTTCATTGATTCTAATAATTGAACTTGTAAATCCGTGTTTTCCTGATTACCTAATGTTTGAAAAGTGCACACTATTACTTTGTGGGTTTGATCAAGTTGTTGGTTAAGATGAAAGTTCTGGGCTATGCCTGCGATTGGGAATATTCTTTCGCAGAGATACTGACCAAGTCCGTATTTTTTTATTAGCTGTGTAGAATGAGAAACCATCTCTTCTGAATAATCAATTCCAATAATACTACGCAAATTTTTGTCATACATTTTATCATACTTGTAAAGAGATGTAGTTTCTGAATTTCTTTTCAATTCCTTACATGAATTAATACCAATTTTAGAACCCAATAATATCAGAAATCTGCCTGGACCAGAGCCAGCGTCTATGAAAGTAACTTCCTCGTTTTTTAACAGGTTGTTTAGATAATTTATAATGAATATCTCTTCGAATCGTTCGTAAGAGCGAGCTGACCATACAGCCTGTATTGGATGAACAACATTTTTGAAATATTGTTTTGCCATGTATTTACTGGCTAGTATTCCTTTGACTAGATCTTGTTCATTTTTAGAGAGCTTGTCCACATGAAGTTTGTCTTTGATTTTTTGTTCCAAGACTCCTCTTGTGCAGATTTTCTTTCTTATTTTAGGTGGTAACAGGTTTAGATATCCATTCTTAAAATAATATATTGAATCACAGTTGGTGCATTTAAGATCAAATTCATGCTTTAATGATGAATTTTCATCTTTGAATTTTAAAGCAGAGCTACATATTGGACATTTTACTAGTAAATTTTTTTGAAATTGTGATGTCGTTATTTTGTGGCTCAAGTAGTATCATCATCAAAG
>JBOGQR010000156.1:0-2763 GCA_050749225.1 Nitrosopumilaceae archaeon
CAACTCAAACCAATCATCTTGTAAATAAAATGAGAAAGGTAAATCCAAAAGTAAAACTCTACTCCACAAGAAAAACAGCACCTGGATTGCGTTTGTTTGATAAAGAAGCAGTAGAAATTGGCGGCGGTAATAAACACCGAATATCACTTGACCAGATGATCATGATAAAGGACAATCACCTTGCAGTTTCTGATTCTGTTTTGGAATTGGTTCAAAAGGCATGCAAAAAATACAGAACCGTTGAGGTTGAAGTTGAAGGTCTAAATGATACAATTCTTGCTGCAAAAGCTGGAGCATCAATAATAATGCTAGACAATCGCTCGCCAAACGAAATTTCAAAAATCATCAACATTCTAAAAAAATTACACCTAAGGGACAAAGTGAAAATAGAAGCTTCTGGAGGCATTAATTCTGCCAACATTCAATCATATGCAAGGACTGGTGTAGACATGATATCAGTTGGAAAAATCACTAGTTCAGCACCAGGATTAGATTTGAGTTTAGAAGTTAACTGATTGCAAGCATTCGTTCAATTGCAAGTTGTGCTTTTTGAGCAATATTTTTTGGAACCTTAACTTCGTATTTTTCTTCTTTTAGGGAAGAATATACTTTGTCAAGAGTTATCATCTTCATGTATTTACAAACTGCGTTCTCGGAGATAGGAATGAACTCTTTATCTGGGTTTTGTTTTCTCATTCTGTATAATATTCCAGTCTCTGTTGCAACAACAAATCTCTTAGAAGGCGAATCCTTTGCGCGATTCATCATTCCCTCAGTAGACAAAATCTGAACCTGTCTGCTTCCATAATCACCTGATGCAACATCATACATAACAGAAGAAGTACAGCTGCATTCTGGGTGTACTAGAAATTCAGCATTGGCATACTGATTTAGTTTTTCTTGTACATCCTGCGATCTTATACCAGCATGAACGTGACATTCTCCTGCCCAGATAAACATGTTATTGCGATTTGTCATCTTTGCAACATATGATCCTAGGAACATGTCTGGCAAAAATAGAATTTCTTTATTTTCTGGAATTGATTTCACGACGTTTACTGCGTTTGATGATGTGCAGCAATAATCAAGCTCAGATTTTACTTCTGCAGTCGTGTTCACATATCCTACAGTTATAGCTCCAGGATGTTCGTTTTTCCATTTTCGTAATTGATCTGCAGTTATGGTATCAGATAATGAACAGCCCGCCGCAAGATCTGGTATGAGTACTTTTTTGTCTGGACATGTTATAGCGGCAGTTTCTGCCATAAAGTGTACACCACAAAACAGAATTGTTTTTTGTGTTGTCTTTGCAGCTTGTCTTGATAATCCTAGAGAATCCCCTACGTAATCTGCAATATCCTGTACTTCAGGAAGTTGATAGTTATGAGCTAAAATAAGAATGTCTTTTTCTTTTTTAAGCTTCAAGATTTCTGATTTTAAATCCATTTGACCAAAATATATTGGAGATTTTTATCATTTAAAGGATAAGGTCTATGACATATTTGAGGTCGTGTTGTGATATGGTGGCAATACTTGCCATTTATGTTCCAATTCTAATATCATCTTGACAGACTGCTCTCAAGCACTCTATAGCAGACAAAATTGCAAGCCTGCTTGTTTTCGGGTTGCTTGTGCTTGGCATGTTTTCTACTTTAATCGAAAATTTGCCAAATTTGCCATGAGCTACAATCTCATGAGTGTTTTTGTCAGTGTGCGGGTCTGCAACTATTCTTACTTTTGTGTTCAAGCTTCCAAGACCTGCCAAGCTAAGAAGAGCTGCTACGTTAATGTTGGCAGGAAAAAGTCGTACTGCTTCTTGTGCTGTGCCTTCAAAGATTATTGTAGGCTCTTTAATATTTTCAATATCAAGTTTCGAAGTTTCAAAGAACTTTGCACCTTTTAATGATCTTGGACTTTTTGTAGTAACCAGTGTGATTGATTCTAATTCGTCTTTGACGGAACGTATACCATCTAGGCCCAAAATTGCTCCAGATGGAAGATAGATTGATCTTTTGAAATCCTTACAAGCTTCAATTATAATATCTAAAATGGATTCATCTAAAAGTGCACCAACACTCATAATCATCAAATCTTTTCTGTTTTGTAGTATGCTAAGGGCGTTATCCCTAACTGCATCTTGTGATGCTGCTTCTACAATTATATCAGTTGGCGCAGCAGCAAGTAAGCTTACATTTTCAGTTATCTCAGGCTTGTTGTCTAGTTTTGCTACTAGGGATTGTGACTTGTCTTTAGAAAAATCAAAAACATGAGTTAGTTTGGCCGGAATCTTTCCTGAATCAATTGCCAAGGCAATTTCAGTGCCAATTGCACCACACCCCAAAAGTCCGATTCTTTTCAAGATAATCAACATTATAGTGAACCCTTGTTAAAGCTATTAGTAATAGGAAAAATAATCCTACATAAACGAGATTAGCACATAAATTGAATTATGAAATTAATCTGGTTAGATATAATGAAAAGAAGGTCAATGAATTGAAACAATCTGAATCTGGGCTAATGGAGAGATTCCTCTTTAGAATAGCCAAACAGTGGATAGCTGGCGATACCATGGAGCAAGCTTTGGAATCTGCACGACTTGCAAACAAACATGGTATGGATGCAATAATCAACAAGCTTGGCGAACACATGACTTCAAAAAATCAAATCGAGAACACCATATCAGAATATCTTGTTCTTGTTTCTAATTTACACAAATCCAAAGTAGAAGGCGGCGTGTCAATCAAACCCACACAAATAGGATTA
>JBOGQR010000157.1:0-2752 GCA_050749225.1 Nitrosopumilaceae archaeon
TTGGAAGGAAGAGAATATGCCAGATCCAGACTCATCAGGTTATAAACAGATCGAACTTCAAATCCAAGTAGAAGTCGTTACAGGAGAAGTTGTAGATATGATCTATCAAATTTATCCAGTTGAAAAATATGGTGATACTCTTTGGGTCAAAGATTATAGAAAAAAGGCAGACACTAATGCAAAAATGATCATCGATACTATACTGCGTAATACTATTCTTGCAGATAAAATGATAGAACACTTGATCAAGACAACGAAGCTTTCTCAAGAAGATGCCTTGAAAGAATTGGAAGCGATGACTCCTCTTGCACAAATTGTACCAAATGCAAAGCCAAAACCAAAACCCGTCTCACCACCTCCAGGACAATCTGTACAAACAGAAGCAGAACCAGAGGTTAGTAGCGGGGCAAAATCTGGCCCAATTGATGTAGGATTCAAGACAAAGCTAAAAGTAAGTGAGACATTTACTGCAACTTCTAGTGGAAATAAAATTAAGATCTTCGGCCCAAGAAAGGGCAATGAGGTGTTAGGTATTTGGGGTGAGTATGTTTCTGTTGATTTTGATATTTGTATTGGTGACGGAGCTTGCATTGATGCATGTCCAGTAAAGGTATACGAATGGGCTGACTTTCCAGGAAATCCCTCTTCTGAGAAGAAACCCCTTATGGCAAGAGAACCGGATTGTATATTCTGTCTTGCTTGTGAAAACGTATGTCCTGTACAAGCTATAAAAATTTCAAAGAAAGGATAATGACTTTCCTATCCATACAACTATAAATACAATTTTTAGTTTCTTAGAGTAGAGGGCCTTGTTAGCACATACCTTCCCAAACCCATTAACAGAATTTCTGTTCAGTGTGTTCATAGGGATTGCCATTTTGATTACGTTATACACATTCAATTTCTATTATCTTGTTTTTCGTTCAAAACAAAAACACAAATCACAAAAAACTGATCTAACTGATACACCTACAGTTACAATCCAACTACCCATTTACAATGAAAGATATGTTGCGGCAAGACTTGTTAACGCAGTATGTTCTATGGATTATCCAAAAGAAAAGATGAATATCCAAGTACTAGATGATTCGGACGATGATACTTGTGACATTTTAGAAGATCTCGTTATAGATTATCAAAAGAAAGGATTTGATATCTCACACATTCGAAGGGAAAAAAGAAATGGTTACAAAGCTGGTGCACTTCGAAACGCAATGAAGTATGTAAAAGGAAGCTTTGTGGCAATATTTGATGCTGATTTTATTCCACCTTCTTGGTTTTTGAAAAAAGCAATACCTTACTTTTGTAAACCTGAAATAGGTTTTGTTCAATGTCGATGGGGTCATGTGAATGAGGCATACTCTGCACTTACAAAAGCACAGGCACTAAGCTTAGACTTTCATTTTCTTATAGAACAAAAAGCAAAGAGTAATTCACATCTCTTCATGAATTTTAATGGTACTGCAGGAATTTGGAGAAAAGAATGCATTGATGATTCTGGTGGATGGCATACTGGAACACTTGTTGAAGATTTAGATCTAAGCTACCGTGCTCAAATGAAGGGATGGAAGTGTATCTTTTTACCTGAAATTGTTGTAGATGCTGAGCTTCCAGTACAGATGAATGCAGCAAAAAGACAGCAGTTCAGATGGGCAAAAGGTTCCATGCAATGCGCAGTTAAATTACTTGGAGATATTGCAATTAAAAAAATTCCAATTGATACAAAAATTCAAGCGTTTGTTCAATTAACTAGACATATTGTCCATCCTCTGATGCTAATACAATTTCTTATAATGCCTATACTTTTAGCAGCAAAAATTAACATCTACATTGTCAGTACACTGCCGTTACTTACAATTGCGGCATATTTTGCTATAGGACCTCTGGGATATCTTATGATAATACGCGACTTGTGGGGAAGTAGCTGGAAATCAAAAGCACTGGCGTATCTTTATCTTATAATTTATTCTGCTGGCATGTCAGTAAACAATACCGTAGCTGTCTTTGATGCATTATTTGGAAAGAAAAATGAATTTCTACGAACTCCAAAATATGGCATAATAAAAAATACGGATGATTGGAGAGACAAAGCCTACAACTTGCCATTTACAAAAACTACATTACTTGAGATATTTTTTGGCATTTATGGAATCATTGCAATCTTTATAGCGATTTATTCAAACAACCCTGTATTTGTACCGATACTTGGTATTCAAGCATTGGGATTCTTCTACATTTCCTATCTTAGTATATCACATTCAACATTTAAAAAGAGCAAATCACAAAAACTCCACAAGGTAACAAAGGCAGAGAAAATGGCAAATGGATACTATAAGCTTGCAATGATTGGAATTATAGGATTTATCATATTTGGGGTAGTAGTCGCATTTGAAGGATACAAGAATTCTGTTTATCCTCTGGAGGAATCAAGAGGAATTTTGTACAGAATTCAAGCAACGTCTGATCCGCAACAGCTACTCCAAGAAATTAGAACTCTTAAAGTGCTCTTGCCAAAAGATGGTAATCCAGTTTGGATATTTCCAACAGACGCAACTGACTTTGGCTTAATTCAAAAAGACCTTGATACTATGATATCTACAGTAGATAAGATATCTACTTCGTCACAAAACATTTCTGATTATAGTACTGGAATGATTGACGTACATTTTCGAGCTCAGGCAATTGACTCTAATTTACTTGATGCCATTCCATACATGTATGTAAGCTTCTCAAATGTTGTATTTAGCTCCGT
>JBOGQR010000158.1:0-2750 GCA_050749225.1 Nitrosopumilaceae archaeon
AAAGCAAGACAAACTATCCCCACTATTAATAATGCAATACCAATAATGACAGATCTTACATTATCATCCATATTTTCTCCAATCTTATTTCTGAGATTGTATTCTCTTTAATGCCACACTAAAGTCATTCATGGGTACAATTTTCACTGTACTTATGGACGAAATGCCCACAGTTATGCAAAGCTGTTCTATGTCATGTGCACTTTTGGCATCCAAGATTATGATCCATTCGTGTTCAAGTACAGACATGTAAAAGCCAATAATTTTGGTTATGTTGAATTTCTTTATGTTTGCTTTCAGTTTGCTTTGAATTTCTAGGAAAATCTTCCTGCTTTTTTGATTGTTTAGAGGACATGATTCTGGACTGTGAACTGCAAAGACACCAAATAGCATTATTTTCGTAATCAAGTCCAGTTTAATTAAACTTTCAATATGATTTCCTAGTCTCTTGATATGTCTACAAATGTGACAATTTGCTGAGATTTTAAATAAGGTTGTAATGGATTGGTCAATATGGAAGAAGAAAAGCGGCGTTTTTTCAATTTTTCATTTTTTAAAGTGGATCCAAAGTGGAGATGGATGGCAGACATGGCAAAGGAAGAATCTGCAAAAGAGGTAGAAAACATAATCAATCACTCTGGAATTCAATTCAGATCTTACTCGACTTTGGGTCTAAGAGACGATGCAGAATTCATGTTCTGGTTTGCTTCTGAATCTGTAGAGCAAATCCAGGATGTTGTCTCAAAATTATATTTGACTGTATTTGGGAAATATATCAATCCGACACATGTGTATCTTTCCAGTACTAGGCCATCTCTTTACGCAAAAACATCTGGTGCACGCGGCTGGCTTGGCGGTGAGGAGCAAAAAAAGTACGTAATAGTATACCCGTTTGTTAAAACACGGGAATGGTATCTCTTGCCGCTTGAAAAAAGAAAAGAGCTGATGTCAGAACACATCCAAGTCGGCCAAAAATATCCTCAAGTCACTCTAAACACTACATACTCTTTTGGAATTCATGATGAAGACTTTATGCTAGCTTTTGAAACAGATGACCTGCATGCATTTCAGGATCTAATCATGGACCTAAGAGAAACACGAGTCAGCGCATACATCAAAGTTGATACACCAATGATTGTTTGCGTAAAAAAAGATGTAATTTCATTAATAAAGAGTCTTGGATGATGAAGGCACTAAAAGAATGGGCAACTGTTGTCAAAGCTTTAGAAAATGGCAACCAGACAATTCTTCTAAGAAAGGGCGGTATACTTGAGACTGCTTCCGGTTTTAATGTAGAATCAAAAAAATTTCTTCTCTTTCCTACATATGAACATCAAGACAATTCTTCTCTCAAATCACAATATTATGGATATCTGTCAGATGCAAGAGAAAACAAACCCAAAGAGGAGACCAACCAAATTACATCTTTTGCCGAGGTTGTAGAGGAGAAAGATATAGGTTCGATGGAAAAAATTGAGGAACTGTCATCATTTCACATCCTAAGTGATTCCTATGTGACAGAAAGGATGAACTGGATGCCAGAAAAACCCATGAAAGTTATGTTTCTTAAAGTATTCAAGATAAACCCGACTGAGGTGCCTATTCTTCCAGATTATCATGGTTGCAAATCTTGGATAGAATTAAATGTAAATCCGGAATCTGGAAAATCGGTTTTAAATGATGCCGAGCTTCAACAAAAACTTTCAGAGTTTAGGGGAATTGTAAATTGAAATACAGAACTCTTGGTAAAAGCGGGATCAAAGTTTCCGAGATAGGATTTGGAGCGTGGACACTGGGCCTAGACTGGTGGGGAAAGAAAATAGAAGATGATGAAGCAAAAAGATTATTAAAAAAAGCATATGACGTTGGAATTAATTATTTTGAAAGTGGAGATATTTACGGCAGGGGAAAAAGCGAGAAACTCATAGGCGAAGTCTTTTCTGGAATGAGAAATGATGTAGTAATTTCTACAAAATATGGATATGATATATACAGCAACGAACAAATCGGACACAAGGAACTTCCTCAAAAATTTACTCCGGAATTTACTGATTTTGCATTACAAAAAAGTCTGGAAAGATTACAAACTGATTATGTAGATGTTTACGGTTTACACAATCCAAAAATTCATACAATACGAGACGACGTGATCTTTGAATCCTTGGACAAAAAAATCAAGGAGGGCAAGATAAAGAGCTATCAAGTAGCTTTAGGTCCTGCAATAGGATGGGCTCAGGAGGGAATCGAGGCCATGGAAAAAAGAAACGTTACTGCAGTACAAACAGTATACAACATTTTGGAACAAAATCCCGGAAACAAACTGATCGAGCATGCACAACAACATGATGTTGGAATACTTGTCCGAGTTCCTGACGCATCAGGAATCCTGACTGGTAAGGTAAACGCTGACACAAAGGTAAGTGAAAAAGATCACAGGTCAGTTCGAAGTGGAGACTGGATAAAAGAATCACTAAAAAAAGTAGACCAGCTAATGCCTGTTGCAAAAAGAAATGGCCTTAACATAACCGAACTTGCAATCAAGTTTATCTTGTCGCAAAATGCAGTTTCGTCTGTACTTCCAACAATAGTTGATGAAGAAGAGATTGTAATGTTTTCTCAGATGGCTGACGGAAAGTATCTTAGTTCATCTGATGTAAATGAGATAACCACACTGTTTAGCCAGTGGCCTGCATACGAATTAAAAGCATCAGCACAAACTGCATAATCTCTATGCGATATTATGTTGTAAT
>JBOGQR010000159.1:0-2673 GCA_050749225.1 Nitrosopumilaceae archaeon
AGAGACATCTCCTTTAGAAAGATTTCGAAAATCTCCAATTTCTTTTGCTTTTGCCAATACTTTTGTAATGTATTCCTTTTCAGGATCTAGAATCTCTAATCTTTTTGTTTCAACAAGTACATTTAACGCATCATGATTTTTCTTGATGTGTTTTATTTCATCAAAAATAATAGGTGTTGTATAGCTTTTCTCTTGTGATGCAAAAGGGATGCCAGCATAAAAAGCACTTGCGTCTAAAATTCTAGAAACCAAGTTTACTCATCTGTCTCAGACCACGCTTTTTGATTCTTACAAACACTGCATGCTTTTTGTATTTTCTTATGGTTATGATATCATCATTTCTTGCGGGTTTTATCACTTGGGCGTCCATTATGATGTTAGAATCATGAGAACTAAGTATCTCTATTTTTTCATCTGGAACAACTAATGATGGTAATTTGTTTACTGGTGCAACTGGTGTAATTATCAATACATCCAAACTTTCGTGCAATATTGGACCGCCAAGAGAATAAGAATGTCCGGTGGAACCGCTAGGTGTTGAAATTATCACGCCGTCCATTTTTTGTGTAACTGTATCATTTTGAAATCTAATTTCGAAAAGTGAAGTCTTTGTAAGATTTTGTCTGATTATGAAGATCTCATTTAGCGCAGGTGGGAAATCTTGACCATTACATGAAGCAACAACTCTTATACGCTTATCAAGAAAAATATTATCTGAAAGTATTTGGTTTATAGCAGTATCAATCTCTGGCATTGTAATTTCAGATAATATGCCTCTGTTTCCACCTACGTTTATAGCCAAATTTGGCACCTCGTTTTCTAAATATCTGAATGTGCGTAAAGTTGTACCATCGCCACCAAGGGTTATGGTCAAGTCAAGCTTTGTATCCTTTAATTCTTCTAAATCACCTATTTTTTTTGCACCTTCTACTTCTACTGGAGAAATGGTAAAAACTTGAGATTTTTTTGTAAGTAGTTTCTTTGCTACTTTTTTGGCAGCATCCTCTGATTCTTTTGAACCAACCTTGCTTACTACAGCTACTCTGTTAAGATTCAAGCGGAAAGTAGTATTCTAGTTTCACTTAAAAAGCATCTGATGAGGATAAAATATAAGGACCTCTACGGTAATTCATTCTGAAAGAAAATGAGTTACGCAAATCCGAATGTTTTAACGGATACTGAATGGGTCTCAAAAAATATCTCAAATAAAACGATTAACATTGTAGAAGTGGATTATGATCCCGAAAATGGATACAGACAAGGTCATATCCAAGGTGCCAGTCTGATATGGTGGAAACGTGACATAAACGATCCAATAAGGAGAGATATCATAAGCAAAACCCAATTTGAAGACCTTATGGCAAGAAACGGCATTACCCCGGAATCTGAAGTTATCTTGTATGGAGATTTTAATAATTGGTTTGCTGCCTTTGTGTTTTGGATTTTCAAATATTATGGACACAAAAATGTCAAACTGATGAATGGTGGTAGAAAAAAATGGGAATTAGAAAAGAAACCATACACAAAAGATGAGCCACAAATTCAAAAAACAAAATATGTGTCTCTGCCACCTGATGAAGGACTACGAGCATACCTGTTTGATGTCCGAAGAGCAATTGATAGGCAGGATAATGTATTGGTTGATGTACGGTCAACAAAAGAGTTTACTGGAGAGATAACTGCCCCCCCAGAATATCCGATGGAGCATGCACAAAGAGGCGGTCATATTCCTAAAGCAAGTAATATTCCTTGGGCTACTGCAGTCAATGATGCAGATGGTACTTTCAAATCCGTAAACGATCTAAAACAAATCTACGAGTCAAAAGGTGTAACACCGGACAAAGATGTTATATGTTATTGCAGAATTGGAGAAAGATCTTCTCATTCTTGGTTTGTCCTCAAATATCTACTAGGATATCCACAAGTGAGAAACTATGATGGTTCATGGACTGAATGGGGCAACATGATCGGAAACCCAGTTGAAAAGTAAGAATTGAGCCAAGAACTTCCATTGTTAAAGAAAGGAATTTTCTATTTCATACGAGATGGCGATGATTCCATTATAATGGAGGATAAGACAAAAAGCGGTCTTACAGTGCAGGAGCGATCAATTGATGAAAAATACAATGTAGAGGCAGAAAAAGGCATGATCTATGATATGGATGGGATAGGTCATAAAGTAGTAATTCGTTGGTTTTTTCCAAAAAAAGATTATGTTTTTGATAAGGTACTTTCATTTGCACAAGAAATGGAGCAACGATACAGAAAGATAAGGGAAGAAACCTGTCCTGACTAAGAAGCATTTTTAAAGACTTTTGAAAATAATACTGATTAGATGTCTCTTCTGTTAAAAGATAAAGTCTACACAGTACAATCTACTACTACTAAACGAGGTATCTATCCATTACACAGTTACAAACTAGGTCTTTACAGATTACCAATAAAACTGGAAGATCAGTATGAAATTGATTCTATTGTTACTGGTTTAAAGAAAACATTTGTGATGGATGCATTTGCTGATAGGATATATGCAACATACTATTGGAAGGAAGAGAATATGCCAGATCCAGACTCATCAGGTTATAAACAGATCGAACTTCAAATCCAAGTAGAAGTCGTTACAGGAGAAGTTGTAGATATGATCTATCAAATTTATCCAGTTGAAAAGTACGG
>JBOGQR010000160.1:0-2624 GCA_050749225.1 Nitrosopumilaceae archaeon
CACAGACATTTAGCCATATAACAGGCTCAAAAGTTTATCTTAAATCTGAATGTCTGCAAAAGACTGGTTCGTTTAAGGTAAGGGGCGCATACGCAAAAATTGCAACTTTGTCAAAAGATGAAAAGAGGAAGGGTGTCATAGCAGCATCAGCAGGAAATCATGCACAAGGAGTTGCATTTGCATCTGCCTTGGAAAAAATTCCATGTACTATTGTGATGCCAGTAAATGCGTCTCCTGCTAAAGTTGCTGCAACAAGATCATATGGCGCAAATGTTGTACTTAGTGGCACAATATACGATGAATCATGGTCCAAAGCATTAGAGTTATCAAACAAAACAGGAGCTCAGATAATTCATGCCTTTGATGATGAAAAAGTCATAGCTGCACAAGGAGTGATAGGATTAGAAATTTTACAAGCATTGCCAGATGTTGACGAAATTTATCTGCCTATAGGTGGAGGAGGATTGGCTGCCGGAGTTTTAAAAGCAGTCAAGACAAAAAAACCCCACGTTAAAGTGATTGGAGTACAATCTACTGCATTTCCTGCAATGAAAAAATCTGTTGATGCGGGTAAGCTTGAATCAGTAAAAGGACAAATGACAATAGCTGATGGAATTTCGGTAAAAAAACCTGGTGAGTTAACATTTAAGATAATAAATGAACTAATAGATGATATTGTTCTTGTAGATGACTCTCAGATAATAAAAGCAATGTTTCTGTTAATGGAAAGAGCGAAGATGGTAGTAGAACCAGCAGGAGCAGTTAGCCTAGCTTATTTACTTGACAAAAAACCTGCTAAAGGAAAGAAAGTTGTACCAATACTTTCAGGTGGAAACGTAGACATGTATTTACTAGGACAAATTGTAGCCAAGGGACTTACAGAAATGGGAAGGATGGTAAAAATATTCATTGTATTGACAGACAAACCAGGAGCTCTCAAAGAAGTTGTTGACGTAATTTCTGCACTAAGTGTGAATATAGTTGAGGTAGTTCATGATAGATTAAGCACAAGTATTCCTGCTGGCACTGCAGGTGTGACTTTGAGCCTTGAAACTGAGAATGAGAAACACGCCCAGAAATTGATAAACTATCTTAAAGAGAAAAATATCCAGTTTAAGATAATGACATAGTTATCATATGCTTAGCAACAAATAGGAATTAAACGCTACAATTATTCCTACAAAAATTGATGCTACGATTGTTGTTATTTTTCTGTTTACAAACTCACCCATCAATTTTTTGTTTCTTGTAAGAATTACTAGTGGTATGATAGGCAATGGTGTTAACAAACTAAGAATGACTTGACTATACACAAGTATGTGTAAAGGATCAAAGCCTAGAAAAATTGCAATCGTAGTTGGAATTACGTTTACAAATCTGGTGACTATTCTTCTTAACCAAATGTTGATTTTTTTCCCAAGTAATCCTTCCATTATTACTTGACCTGCTAGGGTTCCTGCAACAGATGATGCAATACCTGATGAAAGAAGGGTAACTAGAAAAATTACTCCCGCGGCAACACCAAATAATGGAACAAGCGTCTTGTAAGCTTCTGATATTGATTGAATTTGTGAATTTTCTGGATTGAATGCAACAGCAGCCATTATAAGAATTGCAGCATTAATCATACCAGCCATGGAAAGCAGTATTATGGTTTCAACAAGATGATGTTTTCTCATCCTTTTTCTTTCTTCAAGTGATTTGCCTTGAGCTCTGTCTTTAGTAAGTGAGGAATGCAAGAAAACTAGATGTGGCATTACAGTTGCACCAATTATTCCGACTGCGACAAATAATGCATGAGAATTTGTTATTGATGGAATAATAGAATGAATAACAATTGCTGGATAATCTGGTTTGGCAATAAATATTTCATAAAAATAGCCAAAGCTTATTACTGAAACAAAAAGTAAAAACATCTGTTCAAGCAGACGGAGTCTACTTGACGTCAATCCTAAAATAATTATTACATCTACTGCACCAAATATTGCGGCATAAATTAGTGGTACCCCAAATAACAAATTTAATGCAACTACTGTTCCAAGATATTCTGCAAGATCTGTTGCGGCAGCTACTATCTCTGCGCTCAGCCAATAAGGAACGATATACATTTTCTTTTGAAGCTTATCACGAATAATTTCCGGTAAGGAGTGCTCTGTTGCAATACCCATCTTGCCTGACAAATACTGTATGAGCATAGCCATTATGCTAGATAACCAGACAACCCATAGCAAACCATATCCAAAAGAAGCACCACCGGCAATGTCAGTACCATAGTTTCCTGGATCCATGTATCCTATGCTGACAATTAATGCAGGTCCTGAAAATGCAATGAACTTGGCAATGGTTTTTTTGTTAATGCCCGTCTTTATGTCCAAAATTAATCATCTCAAAAACTATTTGAGATTATAATAATGGCACATATAAAATTTAGCTTAGGCTACATAATTTAGCTTAGTCTAAATTGATCCATATCTGAATATTTGGTGATTATTCTACCCAGATCTTGATTGCGCCTTTTTTGTATTTTTTATAAAGATCTAATTTGTATAACTTTTTTTCTAATTCTTTTTTTATAGATTTTGGTACTGCAATATGAAGTGGAATTTCATTACCATTCATTTCTA
>JBOGQR010000161.1:0-2594 GCA_050749225.1 Nitrosopumilaceae archaeon
ACATGGACCAAATCATAAAGAATCAGCCATAATTAATTTGGATAGTGTTACGGGTATGGGGACTCATTAGGTGGCATATAGGAAAAACAATTCAAACGTTACATACTATGACAGCTTTGGGGATTTGCCCCCACCTTTAGAATTGGTGAACTATCTGAAAAGAGGTTCGAGAGCAGTAAAAAATATTTATTATACATATGAACGTCAACAAAAATTCGGATCAGTTTATTGTGGACATTTATGCTTAAAGTTTCTCTCAACATAATATCATAGTAGTATGTCTATGACACCACATAAAGAACGTCAAAATTATAAAAAAATGTCACGATCGCTGAAGGCATTTTCTCGTTGCGGTGGACTACTGAATATGACAGCTGAAGAGTTGAAAAATATGCCTAAGGAGGTGATGATTGCCAGCGCTCCAAATGAAATTGCAATGGTTTGGGATAAATTACCGGAAAAGCTAAAAAGCGATATCGATATATTGAAATATCAATATTGTACCGATCACTATAATGATTTGGGTGAGGATGCAGCCGATGGACCATCACCAAGACGATTATTTTGCTGTTATTGTAAAGTAAATGACATTAATATACGGTCTGAAAAGTGTGTGAAAATTCCTGGTTCGACTAAACGATTTTCAAGTTTAAATTGTTTAGTCTGTTGTAAGAAAGAATAAAAATAACAACAAGCCTATTTTTAACAACAGTCATGTCGTACACATTCACCCTATCGGGACTGTCCAGTGTATTAAGTTCAGACTTTTACCCAGCCATCGAATTGGATAAATCATCACAATATGGTTTAGCACTCGTAGGATTTTACACATATAACTCCATTTTTAATATAGACCACAACAACAATGTGTTTCAATATAAAAAAACTGATGTTGAAGTGGAATGGACCACAATATCAATTCCTTTTGGATCATATGAGATAAGTGATATCGAAAAGGCACTGATTACAGCTTTGCAAATATCTTCGAAAGATAAGGATGAGAAAATTTTATCAATTAAACCCAATAATAATACATTAAAATGTGAAATAGAATGTAAATACAATATATCCTTTAATGCGAAAAACAGTATTGGAAAAGTGTTGGGTTTCAAAGATGCATTGTTAAGAAAATTCCAAAAACATGAATCAGTATTTCCGGTAGACATCATAAAAGTACGAATCATAAGAATCGATTGTAACATTACGACAGGAGCTTATTTAAATTCACACCAGAGTCATACGATATTTGAGTTTGATATCGATGTCGAACCAGGATATAAACTATCAAAAGAACCTACAAATATTATTTATATGCCGCTAAAACCTAATGGTAATCAGTCAATCGATAACATTACTCTACGTATCTTGGATGACAACGGTGACCTGATAGACTTTAGAGGAGAAAAAATTATTGTTAAACTCGAATTGAAGAAAATCACATAATGGGTTTTGTATTTAATCGACGATTACAGATAGTATATCCAAGTGAAAAAGATCATAAAAATATACGTCGTGTCCAAGGTCACATCATTCGTAGTCCAAACTCCAAATCGGAAGCATATGATAATAGACGTCAATCGTTATCAGCAAAGGATTTACAATTTTTAAAATCGATTGGTTTAAAAATTAGAAAATGATGATGAGTAACAGTGAAAAAATCGAGGTTTTCACCGAACCTATTATGGATAATTCTATAGTTAGTTTACAAGAACACACATATAAACCATATGGATCTCCAATGTTTCAAAATTCTGATGAAATTCGTATCCCTATTCATTTTCAAGATTTGATTTTGGATGTGTCTGAAAGTTATATATACATCGAGGGAACTTTTAAACCCAAGGATGCAGCCAAAAAGTGTTATTTATCGAACAATGCATTGGCTTTTCTCTTTGACGAAATCCGATATGAAATGGGCGGTGAACAAGTGTCAGTTGTTCGAAAACCTGGTATTACCACAACTTTGAAGACGATGGTGTCCGCTAACTCTTCTCAGGCAAAAGGACTTTTAACATGTGGTTGGGGTCTAAGTGAGGAAAATCAAGCTATCTTGGATAGTGCAAGTAACGTTTTTTCAGGCAAATTACCTTTAAAATATCTAATGGGTTTTGCTGAAGATTATATAAAAGGTGTTTTTAATGTAAAGCAGGAACTTATTTTAATAATTAGTCGTGATTTTAAAAACTCCTATGTTGGTGAATGTGATGCAGACATTGATATATCGAAGATTGAATGGAAAATCCGCCATATTATAGCAGATGATCGACAAAAGTTAAAAATTATGTCTCGCATAAATAAAGGAGGGAGCAGCGCAAACATACAAATGCCATATCGTAACTGGGATCTTTATGAAATGCCTACGTTGCGGGAAACTTCGCAAGATGTTTGGACCTTGAGAACCAGCACATCTTTGGAAAAACCTCGTTACCTCATTATTTCTTTTCAAAGTAATACAAATTATGATAATCGAGAGAAGGATGCAACACAATTTATCAGTGGCGATATAAGTGACATCAGACTATATCTTAATTCCACAGTATTTCCTTATGAAAGATGGAATCTAGATTTTTCGAAGAAACTATATGCACCCGCAT
>JBOGQR010000162.1:0-2462 GCA_050749225.1 Nitrosopumilaceae archaeon
TTCAAGGGAAAGAATTTGTAAATCACTTGCTGTAAAAAACTAGAAGATAAATTCTAATGAATCAAATGTCCGCCTGATTCGATTATTCCTTTAATCTGTTCTGGTGTAGCATTCATTATCTCCTTTTTAGCATATTTTCTATTCAATTTCTTTTTGGTAAAAACAATACTCATTCCTCTTGGTATTCCAGATGTCACCAAAGAGTTCAGATATTCATCTAATTCGCGTTGAGTACAAAATACAGTGATAAAATTAGATGAAACGAAAATCTCATCAAATAATTCCTCATCATTATACGTACTCATAGCACGTCTATTCTGATGAACCTATAAAGAATTACTACACATTGTTCACTAACATGATTACTTGGAATGAGAATTGTGTTAAATATCGAATCAATCCTTTAACTTGTTTCCAAATAATAGGACTAGAATCTTCAATGATAACACGATCGGATACACAATCATATATTTTACTGCACGTTTGAGATATCTGTCTCTATTCATTGCATCTGCAATTGGAGGACTAAAATTGTAATAGTGATCTAATATTTTTTCAAATTGTTCTTTATGTGATGATTTAAGCAATACTTTGTCTCTATACTCTCTTAAGAATTGTACATGTGGATGAATTTCAGAATCCATTGCGGCAGTTGCGATAAAACACCCTTGTTTTGGTTTTGATTGAATTGTAGGATTTGTGTTGGCGAAATTCTTAACTGTTTGTATTATTCCATCTGGATTTTTATAATCTTGAAAACGCCACGCAAGGACACCAGCATATCCTTGCTTATTGGCATCATCCAGATACCCTTCTAATACGGGTACTTCTTGATTTTGATCATAAGGTTTTGTTTCTGGATGATATCCGCATTCGCCTATTATACAATACTTGCCAGAAAAAGCAGATGAATCGTATGCATCAAGTTTTGCAGGAATAGGATTTGTAGGATTGTTGTATGCATGAACATCAGAAAAATCAATTATTGCAGAAGATAATGACACCGAGATGTTTCTTCGCATACATCCAACAGAAACTTTAATTCCGTATGGTTTTATTTTCCGTGCAGTAAACTCTACGAAATTTCTTAGTTGTGATGAAGAAATCATGTTACTCTCAGTCAAACTTTCAGGTTCGTTTATTAGATCAATGGCAAAAATTGCTGGATTGTTCTTTATGGCTTCTAGTAATGGAATTAATATGTTGTTACAAAAATCAGTTGGGTTTTCTATTATGTTAACTATTATCTGTTTTGTTGCTAAAAGTAACTTTGTATAATCTCCAATTCTTGATTGTTGTAGTCCAGAAGGTGGTGACTGATTTGTATCCCATGAATTAAGGAGTGTGAGGTATACTTTGATATTGTAAGTACTTGCAGAATTTAATACATTTAGAAGATTGTTTATGAATGATTGATCTAATCCAATCAAACTATTATTTCCATCTTTATTAAAAACTAGCCCTTCCAATTTTTCAAATAACCATAATCGAATAACATTAACTCCATTTATTTTCGAAAAATACTGTTCTATTGCCTCTGGATGTTGTGATAGATATGGTTGATCTTGAGTAGGATTTGGTTTGGAAAGGTCTACTGTTAATGGTGCTGATAGTGGATAGCTCCACAAAGCTGCCCCACTAAATTCAGAACTGCCTAAATCATGACCATATTTATTTTCAAACCAACCTTGATTTATTCCAACAAAAAATTTGTCACCTACATTAAATGACATGATACCAATAGAATTTGATGATTAAAAAATAATGTGTAATCCTTAAGAAAGCAGGATTGCACATATGATTCCAGCACCGGTAATTGCACCTAGACCGTAAAAGAGCAAGTCAAATGCGACTACTTTCTTGAAAGGCGCACGTACTTCCTTATGCCATGTACTGGATTTTGTTCGTGTTAGTTCTGGTTTTGTTTCCATGTCTTATACTATATCTACAATATTGATAGCCCCTAGTCAGCTAATTGTATGAATGATAAGCTAAACTGTTGAATTTAGGTAATGTACAAAATTACCTATCAAATATATGGAAAAAACTGAATGTTTTGGTTGTTGTTCATAAGAAGCCGTAATCACATTTGAGGTAAAATCAGAGGATTTAGAGATACTTGTCAAAAATATGGTGCAAATTGGCCAGAATCCTGAATTTATGTACGTAAGATTTAGATTCATACTTTACCAAACCTGTACGTGGAAAATAATTACGAAAATGCAGCAAATGATTTTTTAGAACTTGCAAGCGAACAAAGACTAAACATAATCTTTAGTCTTCTTTTGAAAAAAACAAAGATTTCCAACATGGCAAAGGAAATAGGCGCAACAGTTCAAGAAGTTCATAGAAATTTTGAGAGACTAACTGATGCTGGTTTGATAAAGAAGGACAAAGATGGGTATTTTGATCTTACTACTTACGGCAAGACCATGTGTACCCAAGGGCCCTCATTGCTTTTC
>JBOGQR010000163.1:0-2389 GCA_050749225.1 Nitrosopumilaceae archaeon
TTCTGTAAACCAGACGTTTCCGCTAGGGTCTGTTGTTATGCCTAATGGCTGTGTACATGCTGTAGGAATCTTGAATTCTGTTATGTATTTGTTAGATTTTGCATCACTAGTTTCACAAAATGTTGGGCGGTCTTTGTCTTTGTAATTATCTGCAGGAGTGCCAGTTATTGTGGTATCTGTGGTCTGGGCTGTTTTTGGATTGCCAAAGCCACCAAATAATGCCACAGTTGAACTTCCTACCATTATTGCGGCAAATCCGATAGCCATTATAATCATTAGAATTTTTCTGTTTTTCTTCTTCACAAAAGGGCGGTAATTTTTCCTTGTTATATCTTATTCTAACACACCAAATGACCATTAATTCTGAAATCATCAAGATTCTTGCTGATGATTTAATCCTAAATCTTATTAGTTATCGGTTTGATCTTTTGCATGTTTGAGAAGATCAATCTTGCTTGGACTATCAGTGTTGGTTTTTATCCCGCTTAGTTCTGCATGGGCAACAACAGATCTTACCACACTTGGTAGTCCTGATGTTACAATAACTCCTTCATCAGGCCCGCCTGGTACTACAATTACCATTACTGTATCACACCTCCCAGACATCTCCAAGGAATCTTATCCTTATCCAGAACTTTACATCTATCTGCCGTTCTCACAACCATTTGGAGTAACAGTACCAAGCCATTGCGGTGGAGAAGATTGTTTTCCAATTTACACGCATGATGATGCATTAAAACAAAATTTTGGAGACAGAACCATCACATTTTCATTATTCAGTAAGAACAATCCAAACCAAATCTTCTATGATGGATATGAGAATACTGTTTGTGATGTTGTTGTAAATAATGTCATAACAGAACGATATTCTACATTGTGCAATACAAAAGATGAACCTACTGGCACTTATCAGATCCAGTTTGTTTGGGCACTTGAGACTAATTTAGAACAAAGCCATGTGACAAAAACTGTCCAGTTTACTGTCACTCCTGGCTCTCAATCACCTCCGCCGCAAGTTGCCGAGAATGGTGATTTGATAATAAAAGAATACGAGAATGGGACCATTACTGGTGCAGTATTTGAAAGCAAGTTAAAGGCACTTGGTTGGAATGATGAGCAGATAAGGCAAGCATTAGGTGTGATAGGAAAACTTCCACATCAGATGGGCGGTTCAGGTCCAGACAATACTCAGGCAGTTCTTCAACAAATGAACGCTTCTCAGAATAATGTTGAAAAAATAAGCTCCGTTACGACAGAAAATAATACAATACCTTCATCTGAATTAACACCTGAATCCACAACTGTACAAACTCCGTCTGATGTAAAACCGTCTGTTAATAGCTTGCCATTCCAACCTCAACAAGATACTTCATCTTGGAACACTATTGGAATCATACTGTCAATTGGTGCAGCAGCAGTTGTTGCCGGTGTAGTCTTTATTGTTAAAAAGTCACAAAAAAGTATGCATTAGGCGGTCTAGTTCTAGGATTATCTCTTCTTTATGGACAAGGTTTTTTGTACCTCGTTCATACTACTGATAAATTTCTGTTTTGCTTCATACTCATCTAATACCTTGACAACAATTTCAGTTGACGAAAACATGACATCCTTGACTAGTATTGGAGCACTTAGTCCAAGCAGCTCGCTCAATATGTCAAATGTGTTGCTAAACTTGGTTCCATTTTTGTATTTGAAGATTGTATTGCCATCGGATAATTTCGGTGGTAATTCTAACGGAATCACCAACTCTGGCGAAGTAATCTCTGTGACAAAAGTATTGGTATCATTTTTTATCATCTCAACTAGTTTTTCTTTTTCAGACACAAGTTCGTTTTTTATCTTTTCAAGTTCCGCCAATTCGTCATGATATTGTTCTCCTATCATCTTTGCAAAGGTGGACTCTGTGACACTCTTTAATGGAATTTCATGAATTCTAAAATTAACTCTGACAAGTTCAGCTTCTACATTAGTTAATTGCTGTCTGTTGGATTTTATCCTGCCAGCTACCTCTTCAAGATAGTGAAAATCAACCATCTTTCAATACCTAACTAAACTGATGAACTACGTCCATCAGACTCTGCTTGAATTCTTCTGTAGTCAAACCCCACTTGCCATATTCTTCCTTGTAAGCATCCCATGAGACTTCGGCCTCACTGGCAATTTCAAGTATCTTTGGTCCTATTGCCTTTGTGTTTACTAGAATTGTGACGTTTGCCTGTTCACTTTCAAGTATTGGTATCTTGACAAAGATCATTCTAGAATCTTCAATGTTAAATCTATCTTTGATAATTGCCTTGAGAGCATCTCTTTCTTTTACATCAAACTCTCCACTGACTTTAACTAGTGCACAGCAAGAATCCTTTGGACCACCCTTGTCTCGGACATCATT
>JBOGQR010000164.1:0-2330 GCA_050749225.1 Nitrosopumilaceae archaeon
CCTCAGGGGCAGATGAATCTACACTTGATGAACTTGGCATTGAAGTATCAAGGCTTAATGCTAAACTTTTGATCTATGCAATACAGGATAAAGCATACCCGCATCCTCCAACTAATCTAAAAGAGGTTACACACGCTGCTGACAGTGGATTAATAGTAATAACTGGCGGTTTACATCCAGGTCAGAGTACCAATGCAACAGCTGCACTTATTGCGGAAAAGGTTAGAGCATCTATCTTTCTGAATGCAACAGATGTTGACGGTGTCTATGATTCAGATCCAAACAAGAATAAAAATGCGAAAAAATTCAAGCGAATTGAGCTAAAAAAACTTCGTAATATGCTTGTACACCAAGAATCCATTGCCGGTGGTTATGATTTGATGGATATTGTCGCACTAAAAGTAATTGAACGATCCAAAATCAAAACACGCATCATAAAGGCAGATGTTAAAACTTTGGAAAAAGCAATCAAAGGTTCTCCTGAGGGAACTGAAATTATACTAACCTGACTTCTCCTATAAATTCAGACATACCTGCAGCAATTGCTTTTTTCATAATTTCTTTTGCCTCATTTTCGTTCAAAGTTTTAGATTGGGCTTTGGCATATCCCTCCTCATCTACTATTACTGTGATCCACCCATCTGATTTTTGAATAACAGCCACAAATTCCTGCTCACCCACAGGCACAAACTTTCCTTCTGATTTTTTTACTGTGAGTGTAAGCATAGCAAAGCCTGCATGGGAAAATAGATTCATCTGAGATTTTCTTGCTCTCTCTTGTCCTATCTTGATAGCTTGATGGTACTGCATAAAATTACCTTCCAAACTTTGACTAAAAGTCTTTGCCGCTTAACATTTATGTAAAGAACAAATCCTATCAATAACTTGGATAAGAAATTATTGATTGGTGCTGCAGTTGGTATACTTATTGCAATAACAGTTGTAGTTGCATTACTTCCCAGTTCTAGTTTTTTGAAAAACTTTGTTCAAGAAAATCCTCAAGTTCCAGGGGGACTAAAGGCAGCATCTACAGAAATAAAACCAGTAGTTGTCACCATTAATGAAACATCAGTATTATCATTTACTAATAAAGAATCAATCATAGATACAAAATTTGATGTATTAAATCCAAATGATGTTACAGTCATTCTGGAAGCAATAACATATGATCTATATGAAAATGGTATCTTGGTAGGTCATGGTCAAATTGGAGAAAGACTTGAAGGTGCTTTGGAAAGTTCAAACTATTATACACTTGTAGAACATTATACAAATCAACTTGATGGCAAAGTTGTTTTAGAAAACAACGGTAATAATCCTGAACTCTGGTCTGCACTACAAAAAAATGATACAAAATGGAGTATTGTAGGTCAGGCATTTTATAACACAAATACTGTTCTTAGTGGCCAACCTGGTTCAATCATGTTTAATTCTACTCAATAAAACTAATTTACAAACAATTTAGGTATAATACTTGGATTCCTATTGATTTATCCTTGGAATTTGTTTTTCCTAAAATAAGTAAAAGATCATTTTGTTGGGTTGTATCTTGATCTGATAAATTTTACCAAGTAAATGAAGCCAAGAATAATCCATGCAATCATCATTCCAGCCCACACATACAAGATTCCAAGATCCACCCATGCAACAAATTGAGAGGGAATTACGATTTTTAATTGATATAAGGGAAAAACATAGGAGTTGAGGTCTTGCGTGTTCTGATAGATCATTGTAGTTCCACCTGATATCTTATTGATAATCTGAATGATAGCATGCCAGCTAACAAAAAATGTCACAAAAAAGAAAATTGCTTTTCTGCCAATGTGTTTTTTATATCCCCTCTTTTCTAATCTTGCAAGTCTTTCATTTACTCTATTTAATTCACTTCGTAATTCGTTTATTGGTTCATTATCTGACAACATTCCGACTTCTCGCCTTTTAGCAGAATCGATGTATGTTGAAATTAATGCTTCTAAATATTTTTTATCAGATGCAAAGAGAGTCTTTCCATCCTGAAGCACATTTAAAATATAGTTTAATCTCCCAACATCTCCTTTTCCAGATTCTATTAAATAAATAACTGACTTGATTAAATCGCTAGACATTTACTTTTCCCATACCTTGTAGTGTATAGCCAATAGGAAATGACCATCCATAATAGTATTAGATAAATCTATCAATATTATCAAGCTCTTTTGGAAAAGGATTTTAATGTTAACCGGATTAGCCTACACTCTTAAGGAAATTAATTATTGGTTCTCTGTCTGAATTTGCTAATGAGGCAAATCCTTCCAAAAGTTCCCTTTGAATTATTATTGATTCATCAAGAG
>JBOGQR010000165.1:0-2319 GCA_050749225.1 Nitrosopumilaceae archaeon
GTACTGAAGTGATGGCAGGCCTCCCTGAAGATTATAAACAAATTAAGACTCTAGGTGATCTTTTAGAAATAAACTACAAACTTGTTGGAGCTAAAGAACAACTTAGACAAAATCTGATTTCTAAAATGCTAACAAATGAGATTAAATATCCAGGGATTATTGGATTTGAAGACGATGTAATTCCTGCACTGGATAGGGCAATCTTGGCATGTCATGATATTATGTTAGTAGGACAAATTGGCCAAGCAAAAACAAAGATTGCTCATACCATTTCAAAGAATCTTTTGTCACCAATTCCAGTTATCAAAGGAAGTATAACAAATGATTCACCGATGGATCTGCCCCAAGATGAGATGATTTCATTACTAGAAGATAAGGAAAGTACTACATCTATTCCAAAATTTTACATGGATTCTGAAAGTATGGAAAAAATTAGCAACAACAAACTTGATACTAAAATTGAATGGGTTGGTGGCAAGGACAGATACAAGTATGTACTTGCTACGCCTGATATATCCGTTAAAGATCTCGTTGGACAGATAGACGCAATTAAAATTACAAAAAAAGGAACAGAGATGTATCAAATTGAATCCTATTCGCCAGGTCAGTTAATGCAAGCAAAACATGGTCTCTTTTGTATAGACGAATTACCTGTGCTTGATACAAGAAAACAAGTTGCACTACTCTCAGTTCTTCAAGAAGGCAGATTTACAACCGGCGCTTATCCTGTGATATTTGAGCCAAAGACTATGTTCTTTGCAACTGCAAACCCAATTGACTATACTCATTCTGGTAAGATAATAGAACCTCTTTATGATCGATTAAAAAGCCATATTCACACTCATTACCCTAAATCTATAGAAGATGAAATGTTGATTATAACACAAGAAGCAAAAATTTCTAAATCATTTATTCCAATTTTTATGTTAAAAATTTTAGCAAAAATAATTCAAGATGCACGTGCAAGTAATGAAGTAAATCAAGATAAGGGAGTAAGCGTACGTATGGGTGTACACAGTCTTGAGCTTTTAGTAGGTGAAGCTGAAAGAATGCGAGCTGTATCGCATAAAGTCTTAGCAATTCCAAGGCCTTCTGATATATTTTGTATAGGTCAAACTACAAAGTTTGAGCTTGCAGAAATGGATGATACCATTGCAAACAGAGAGAAAGTGCTAAATGATTTAATTACTAACTCTCTCAAAGCGATTTCACTTGAATATGTAAAAGAAACAAACCTCTCACTATTGGAGCAGATTAAACAAGAATTTTCTGGCAAAACATTCCAAGTTTCTCAAAAGATACTAGGTGCAAACAATATGCAAACATCATATGAAAACCAACTAAAGAATTTTGAAACTATTCGAACTCTGATTGGAACAATATATGAACAAATATCTGACGAACAAAAAGAGTTTGAAAAAAAAATACAACAACATAACATAAATTCTGAATGTCTATCTATTTCTGAAAGTGCAAAAAGTGAATTAAGAGCTGCAGTAACAGAGTTGGTGCTAGAAGGTCTATGTATGATGAAACCAAAAATCCTTGACAAAAAAGAGGCTGGTTTTGTTGCAGCCTAATTCAAAAAATTTTGTTTATTTTTTAAAACAAAAAAATGAGAATGAAAGATCTAATACAGAGGTATCAAACGATACACTGCAAAAAATCCTCCAAACCATGGCAAAACAGGTTCTGAAAGAAAAAACACCTAACGTTCAGGAACTTGATCGTATTTTAGAGGGAATTATTCAACAATCTCATGAAAAATCAGAAATAGAACAAAACCAAGAAGAAAAAGACACTGACATTCAAGGAACGGGGGAATCTGTCACAAAATATTTGCAGAAAATCGGCTACCTTAAAGATCAAAAAAAATGGCTAACAAACAAAGCATTTTTTGAGATCGGGGGAAAACTCCTCCATGATGTAATGAAATCTATAAGTGAAGGAGGATTTGGATTCCATGAAACAAAAAATGTCGGTACTGGTAGTGTCATCATGGATACTACAAAAAAACTAGAACTTGGTGATGATATGAGAAATCTCAATGTTCCACAAACTATACTAAACTCAATTCAAAGAATCAAGAAATTTTCAGAAGTTAAATTTCCATTATCTCTAGATCTTGATGACTTTGAAGAATTTGAGACAATTGAAGAAGCCAATGTTGCTGTTGTATATTGCATTGATCTAAGCTCTACAATGAAGTATTCCGTTAGTTCAGGGGAAGGAAGTAGAATTGAAGCTGCAAAAAAAGCACTCTGGGCGCTGTATGTATTAAATAAAAAATTTTTCCCTAATGATTCTATTTACGTAGTA
>JBOGQR010000166.1:0-2282 GCA_050749225.1 Nitrosopumilaceae archaeon
GCTGTAAGATGTTCTGATAATGTTCTGTATTAAGCTTACTTGAGTAGAGATATAAATTAAGAAAAAAGCTCTTAAAGTCTATTGACACATAGAGTTGCGGTTCTCGATAAGGAATCATGTCAAACAAAAAAATGTGGTCTTGAATGTATCAAATACTGTCCGGTAAACAAATCAGGAGCAGACTGCATAGTACTTAATGAGGAGACCGCAAAAGCCCAGATTGATGAAAACATTTGCAATGGTTGTGGCATATGTGTTAAGGTATGCCCCTTTGATGCAATAACAATTGTAAATCTAGCAGAGGAATTGAGTACAGAAAAAATTCATCAGTACGGAATGAATTCGTTTCGATTGTACAAGATCCCCACTTTAAAAAAAGGTCAGGTAATGGGTTTACTTGGTAGAAATGGCATGGGCAAGAGTACAATTATCAGTATTTTATCTGGAAATCTAAAACCAAATCTTGGAAATTATGAATCTCCTCCAGAATGGACAGATATTTTAAAAAATTTTCATGGAACTGAATTAAAATCGCATTTTGAAAAAATTTCAAATGGCGAAATTAAAGCGTCGATAAAACCACAACAAGTATATAATTTAGCGAAGGCATTTAACGGAACTGCAAAGGAACTTTTAGAAAAATTTGATGAACGTAACGTGGTACCAGAATTAGTAAGAGATTTAGGATTAGAAAATTCTATGGAAAATAAACTTGAAGAACTTAGTGGAGGTGAGCTACAGAGACTGGCAATCGCAGTAACTGCTTCAAAAGAGTCGGATTTTTATTTCTTTGATGAACCATCGTCATATAATGATGTATTTCAAAGAATTGGAGTGGCAAAAGTAATTCATGGTTTAGCCAAACTTGAGAAGAGTGTCATGGTTGTAGAACATGATCTGACAGTGTTAGATTACATTAGTGATTTTATAGAAATACTATATGGTGAACCTGCTGCATACGGTATTGTAGCAAATGTGCTCTCAACCAAAGTTGGTATTAATGTATTTTTAGATGGTTACCTCCCAAATGAAAACGTCAGATTTCGTGATACAGCATTCAGATTTGATGCTTCAACTTCTAATGATGAGTTTGTTATGACTGATACTATTATCGAATATCCAACATTACAGAAAAAATATCCTTCTTTCTCGGTTTCAATAGATGCTGGAAGAGTAAGAAAAAATGAAGTTTTAGGCATTGTTGGTGCAAACGCCTTAGGAAAAACAACTTTGATGAAAATGATTGCAGGTGTTGAAAAACCTGATTCTGGCAATCTTGAAACTAAGGTGAAAATAGCATACAAACCACAGTATCTTACAAATGATTACGATATAGAAGTGATTTCACTTTTAGAGAAGGCCAATAATGGCGGATTGGAAGGTACTACTGAAGAAGAGCAGATTATTGACCCAATTAAGATAAAAAAGTTATACAATAAATCAATAAAAAATTTGTCAGGCGGAGAGTTACAAAAAGTTGCTATTGCCGCTTGTCTTTTACAAAAGGTTGATCTTTATGCACTTGACGAGCCTTCTGCATTTTTAGATGTGGAAGACAGAATTGCTATTGCAAAAATGATTCAGAGATTTGTCCGTTCTTATGGCAAAACCGCGATCATAATTGACCATGATATTCAGCTTATGGATTTAATTTCTGATTCGTTAGTAATTTTTGAGGGAACACCGGGAAAAGAAGGACATGCAACATCACCCAAATCAAAAGCAGAGGGAATGAATAGATTTCTAAAATCTCTTGATATCACATATAGACGAGATGAAACGAGTCTACGACCACGGGTAAACAAAACTGACAGTAGACTTGATAGAGATCAAAAACAGTCTGGTCATTTTTATTATAGAAATTGACTCGGATGTTAAAAGAAGCAGTAACAGGGTTACTATCTGAAAAAGAGATAGAAGATTTGTACGGAGCCTTTGATCAAATAGGAGATATTATAATACTCAGAATACCAGATTCACTTTTATCAAAAAAAGAAATAATTGGAAAAGTTCTTTTAGAAAAGGTAAAAACTGCAAAATCAGTTTTTTACCAGTCTTCTCCTGTAAGTGGTGATTTTAGAACACGAAAATTAGAATTACTTGCTGGAGAAGATAAAACAGAAACAGAGTATAAAGAACATGGTTGTAGATTCATAGTAGATGTTGAAAAAGCATTTTTCTCACCTAGACTTTCTACAGAACGGGACAGGATTGCAAATTTAATACAAGATGGGGAAACTGTCATCAACATGTTTGGCGGAGTGGGAATGTTTTCCATTATT
>JBOGQR010000167.1:0-2266 GCA_050749225.1 Nitrosopumilaceae archaeon
CAGTTTTGTTTCCACATTTTGGGCAATCTTCTTTTAGTGTATATCGTTTACAGTCAGGACATTTACGCATCTGAAATCGCATGTTTATCCCTCACGTGTTTTCTTTGATTCTTCCCTAGTGAATTTGAAGGTGCCACCTTTCTTTTCTATGGCATCTTGAATTTCTGAAAGAATAGGTTTTAGTTCTTTTTCAGCTGTCTTGAAATTTTGAGCAGAAACAGTCACTCTGTATTTTGGAGCCCCAATGTAGATTATCTCTACATTGACTCCTTTATTTTCAACAGCATCAACAAGTGCTTTTTTTATGATTTCAATGCCATTAGGTTTGGTACATGTGATTTCTAATACACCACGTATCTCAACATGAGGTACTTGGATCTTTGAACTGATTTCTTCTATCGTTTTTAGCACTTTAGCAGACAGATTAAGACCATCAAGAACAACAATTCCTTTTGATACTATTTCCGAAAAGGCGTCATAAACAGAATTAAACTTGTTTATTAGAGATTCTTCTATTTTTTCAGCCTCTGTTTGCGAAAGTTCTGCTTTTGTTTTTAAACTATCAAGAAGCACTTTTTCTTTTTCTTTCTTTTTTAATTCAAGAAGCTTTTTCTTTTTCTGATCACTTGAAATTTGTTTTAATGATAAATCAATTTCAGATCTTGAGGTGTTTATTCGTTTTACTAACAGCACCTTTTTTTCTCCAACTTTGAGAAACTTTTCTACATGCCTAATCCAACCAGTTGCAATTTCTGATATATGCAAAAATCCCTGAATGTTATTGTATTCATCAAGAGTGACATACGCTCCCTGATCCATAATTTTTGTAACCGTGGCAACAACAATCTCGCCAACCTCTGGGAGTTCTTGCACAGCTGTAGTCATAGTTTTTTAAATTTTTGTTACGTAATTTAATGTTGCTGATTAGAAATCAATACCTTTCTTGGCTCTAATACCTGCTTTGAAAGGGTGTTTTATTTCTCTCATTTCTGTAACAAGATCCGCAACTTGTATAATTTCATCTCTGGCATAATTTCCAGTAAGAACCAAATTCAAATTTGGTGGTTTAATTTTTATTAAATCTAAAACATCTTCTAATTTTACTAGATTTAGATTGATTGCATAGTTTATCTCATCAAGTATTATGATATCGTATTTTTCTGATTGAATTTTTTCTTTTGCTATGCGAAGAGCCTCATCAGAAATTTTTTTATGATCTTCGATTGGACTTTTGTCATCCATAATTCCAACAAAACCCTTTCCTATGGCAGTTAACTCAAATTCTGGCTCTAGTCTTTTTGACGAAGTCATCTCACCATAATGCCAAGAACCTTTGATGAATTGAATCATACAAATTTTGTGATTGTATCCCACAGCTCGTAAAGCCATTCCAAGCGCAGCCGTTGTTTTGCCCTTTCCTTTGCCTGTGTACACTATGACAAATCCGTCTTTTCCCATCAATTTTTGGTTCCAAGTGTGAACTAAAAAGATTCGGATCAAAACTGTCTATAATTCTGCAACAGAAAATGTGTAGTTTATAATCATCAAAGAAAAAATGTTGATTGTTTGACAAGAGAATATGATTTTGATATTGTTGTAGTAGGTGGAGGACCTGCTGGTCTTTCTGCAGCATGGTCAGCTGCAAAAAAAGGTGTACGTGTAGCTGTACTTGAGCGAGAAGAAGCTATAGGGCACTCAATTAGAACAAGCGGTGTTACTTGGATTAAGGAAGCAAAATCTTTTGGAATTCCCTCTGATTGTTATAATCCAATTAAGAATTATTCATTTTATTCACCAAATAACCATGTTACCATAAAAGGATCTGAACCTCAAGCTGCAGTCTTGGATGTAAGAAAAACATATCAGTTTCTTGCATATCAAGCAGCGAATGCTGGTGCTGACATTTTTGTTAGAACTAATGTGACTAATATCATTGAAGAAAATGGAAAGCTTGTGGGAGTCAAGGCCACATCAATAAAAGACGATCTTGTTTTTCACTCTAAGCTTGTAATAGATGCAAGTGGATTTTATTCTGTAATTGGAAAAAATAGGGGTACTGTATCACAATGGAAAAGATTTGGCGTAGGTGCAGAGTTTGAAGCATATGTTGATAACATTGATCCCGAAACATGGTATCTCATGGTTGGGCAACAATACTCTCCAGCCGGTTATGCTTGGATCTTTCCACTGGGAAAAAACAAGGTAAGAATTGGTGTTGGTGTTGGAAAACCAGAGTCACAAATTGATCCAACGCAAAGACTGCTTG
>JBOGQR010000168.1:0-2195 GCA_050749225.1 Nitrosopumilaceae archaeon
TAGTACTTGCAATTGCAATTATATCCATAATTGCTGTTTCTGCAAAGACTGGGCTAAGATTCATGCCAAAATACTAGAACATTCAATTTTTTTCATTTTTTAAATATAATCATAGTAAAGGAAATATACACGTAGAGATCAAATTTGTTATGCGTTACTTTGTTTTTCCAATAATAGCAATTTTTGTTTTATCAGTTTGGTGCATTCCAAGTTTTGCACAAACAACGACTTCAACTGCTCCTAATATTACAGTCGCTACAGACAAATCATCTTATACCATTAATGATTCTATTGTAATTTCCGGAGTTGTAAAAGCTGTTGTGCCCGGAACCCCTATAACCATCCAGATTTTCAATGCCAATAACAATTTGGTTAATGTAGATCAAATTGATGTTTCACAAGACGGCACATATTCAGATACCAACATCAAAGCTAGAGGTCCATTATGGGTATCCAGTGGGACATATACAGTAAAGGTGCAATATGGTCCTACGGTCACAACGCAGACAACCTTTATTTTTGCTAGCTCTATTACTCCAATTAGCAATTATGCCATAGTCAAAGATCCCACTAGTCAACAAACATTTAGTGTAAATTATACCATCAGTGGCGGAACGGTAAAGGATATGACCATAGATCCTCAAAGCATTTCCTTGATCGTCTCTTTAAATTCTACTAGCGACGGAACAATCACTCTGCAAATTCCAAGATCATTGATTGATGCTAAGACTAGTAATGGGCAGGATGATTCATTTATTGTATTAATTGACGGTGCAGAAGTACAACCATCGGATGAAAAAACAAACAACAGTTTCAGAACATTAACAATACAATTTCTGCAAGGAGATCAAGATATAGAGATCATCGGTACACAAATAGTTCCAGAATTTGGTACAATAGCAGCACTAGTACTTGCAATTGCAATTATATCCATAATTGCTGTTTCTGCAAAGACTGGGCTAAGATTCATGCCAAAATACTAAAACTCCAAGTCAACTTTTCTTTTATTAATACATAAATACTCATTATCATTGATTATTTGCTAGTAAATATGAATAAGTCAACATGCTTAGTTTACATATTATTAACTATAGTTGCCATATCTGCAGTTATCACATTAAATCCGGTCCAAGCAGTAAAACAGCTTCAAATGAATCTGAGTATAGTTCCAATGAGTGGTCAAGCACCATTACCAGTTACTTTTACTCTATCTCTCGGAGGTACTAACTATACAAATATTGATTGGTATTTCGGAGATGGTACTTCACACGTGTCAAATAAGCTAACAGTAACACACACATATCAAAAAAGCGGAAACTTTACTGGCACTGTAGATGTGGTTGCTAAGGACGGCACCTCTGGAGTTCAAACATTTTATATAAATGTTGGAGCGGCAGCTAATTCAGGAGTTTCATCATCTTCTACAAATAATCAAACAAATGCACATCAAATACTAGAAAATTCTCAATCTGGTACAGCTCTTGGAGCAACTCCACCAATGACAGTCATTACAGATCAAAAATTGTATAATCAGGGAGATACTATAATCATAAAAGGAACCATAAGAGAGGTACAAAATCAAACAGCAGTTGCAGTTATAGTCAGAGATTCATTAAAAAACTTGGTTTCAATTGCACAACCTCCTTTATCGTCTACTGGAACTTTTACTGTCACATTTAAGGCCAATGGTCCATTGTGGAAACAAGCAGGAAACTATACCGTTATAGCTCAATATGGCAAATATCAAAATGTCACAACCACATTCCAATATAGCGGCGGCAATGGACAGGTTATTGCAAACAATCCTACGAAAAGCGATACCTTCCAGATTAATGCAGGAGGTCAAACATATAATGTTCCATATATCATCAAAGGAGGAACTGTCACGAGCATGAATGTTTATGCTGACAAGCTAATGCTTGAGATAACAATAGCTACTACATCTGATGGTTCCTTGACAATAGATCTACCAAGAACTTTGATGGATGCCAAAGTACAGGCCAATCTAACTGCTGATGAAAAAATGACAGGTGTTCAAATAAATCCAAATACACAAACTGATGACAAATTCATAGTCATCGTAAATGGAGTACCAGTACAGTTCACAGAAACAAAAGATAGTGCAACGCGGAATCTTATCATTCCATTCCATGCAACTGATACTAAAATCGACATAATCGGTACACAAATAGTTC
>JBOGQR010000169.1:0-2184 GCA_050749225.1 Nitrosopumilaceae archaeon
AGTAAAACTGCCTGATGAATTTGGGAATAATCCATTGATTAGCGTTAAGAGCGGCAAGAAAGTTCTAAAAAAGACTCAACTTGATGACATGGCTTATGGCTAAATATATCTAAATAAATAAAAATTAAATAAAAAATTGGGGTTTATGTGTCTCTGTTCAGCTTTCCAGCTTTGTTGAATAAGCTCTGGACTTTGGCATCTGCAAGATTGTATTTGACGTTCAAGTCCTTGTTGATGCTTATCAGTCGGTCTTTGTGGACTGCAGCTTTGCTATTGAATGCCTGCAAAGCTTCTTGCATGGTGCCTCCATTTTTAAGCACTTGATTCATTGCATCTTTTGCCTTCTGGATCTTTTGCTGCATAAAATTAAATTGATCCAGGAAAACACCCTGTGCAGAATTATCCACATGCGTTACAAAATTTGCATATGCACTTTTTGGTGAAGCTTCATTTTCAGCATTCATACTGGCAAGATCATTTTGCAAATATGAATTTGCAATTTTACGTTGTTGCTCTATGAACTGGTTTTGTTGATCTATCAGCTGTTGTTTTTGTTGCATTGCAGCATATTTTTGCTTGAATAATTCTATGTTTTCAAGAATTGTCATGGCTGTAGGATTATTCTTTATTGCATCGGTAGCTTGTATTGTATTGGTCTTGGTTGCTCCCGTATCAGCCCAAGCAAATCCAAAATTTGTTACAACTATTAGTACTGCACAAACACTTGCAAAAACGCATAGTTGACTTTGCTTATTCATTTTCTTACATTTGTCATTAGTTTGCTTTTTTCTATTTTCTATGGTTCCAATCATCTATTTTCACCTCACTGGTTTCTCCCGACAACAAACAATGTTGTTTCGTCCGAGTTTCACGGACTCATCAGGGGATTTTTTGTATTCTCCTGTTATCATAAGGATCGCAACACTACCTCTAGCACATTTATCGCACCATTCCTAACATAGTCTCTAAGGATTGTGCGAATGATTTTGTGGTATTCATTACCGCATCCTCTAGAGTGTGATAGCAGATGTCTGTTGCAAAAGGTACACCCACAAGTCACACATAGTTTTGTACAGTTTTGTGAACATGTATTGCATTGCGATTTCTCAATGCGTTCAATCGCTGGTATTGATGTCATGGTCATACTTGGCTGAAAAATTATAAATCCATTAGAACACTTTTTGCAACAAAAAATCCGTAAATTGCACTTTATGAGCAGGATATGGTGTGTAAAAACACTAGTTCAACATTTTTGCGACAAAAGTGTAGTAAATATTTTTAATATTAGTATGGCAGCTTATGAGCATGGTAGGTAGGAATACAGATAGTCCTGACAATGTAATACCTGTGAAAAACATGACCAAGAACGGGATTGGCCCTCTTGATTTACTTATTCTTCACGTATTACAAAGTGGTGCGACTCCAGATACAGCAAACAAGGAGCTTGAAAAATACGGCTATGTTCTTTCACGTGATAATGTTAAAAATAGAGTAGATGAACTCATAAAAAAAGGCGTTATTTTAGAACATAACAACAAAGAAGACAGTAAGAAAGATGATAAAATAAAATGGATTCTAGTCGATCCAAGCAAATTATTTGATAACCAGTGGTATTCCTTCATAAAATCACAGAATCCGCTTTTTGAACGAAGAGTAATTCCATACTCTGAGATGTATAGTAATTTAGTTGAAATAAGCAGAGAATATGGAATAGTGACAGCAATAGACCTTGTTCAGGGAGAAGGTCAAAACTATGATTTTATCTTAAGAATTGCCACAAATGAGCTAACTCTTTTTGAGGAATTTATAGAAAAAATCAGGTCGCTTGGATGGGTTCATTCAGTTGATAGTAAACCCATTCACGTACTTGAAGGCGTAGGACTATCAAAAAACAATCTGACCAAAGTTCACACAAGCTATTTTTATGAACCTATAAAAATTCCTGACTTTGAAACATATTTGAAGAGTATAAAACAAGTATTTCGCACTTACGACACTTACATAAAAGAAGAAGGTTCTTCGAAACAAAAAAGTACTAGCAAAAAAGGTAGTGCAAATTTTGATGATGATACTACTTGAGCCACAAAATAACGACATCACAATTTCAAAAAAATTTACTAGTAAAATGTCCAATATGTAGCTCTGCTTTAAAATTCAAAGATGAAAATTCATCATTAAAGCATG
>JBOGQR010000170.1:0-2147 GCA_050749225.1 Nitrosopumilaceae archaeon
AAAACGACAAGCGTAGAGCTTTTGGATGAGAAAAAATCACTATATGATATCTTGCAATCATGTAAAATAATCTGTAAATACCTGGGAATATGTGATAAAAACACATGGATAGATTTAGAATTAAATTGTTATCTTGGATTATACAAAACTAAAGATGAATTTTATAACAATCTTCCTTCA
Source organism: Nitrosopumilaceae archaeon (assembly GCA_050749225.1). Classification (GTDB taxonomy): domain Archaea; phylum Thermoproteota; class Nitrososphaeria; order Nitrososphaerales; family Nitrosopumilaceae; genus TA-20. The sequence goes on from JBOGQR010000170.1 coordinate 181, forward strand.
TATAGAAAAACTAATTGGTCTTTTTATGATGTTTATGGAAGTGCGGTACCGCTACCACCTGACATATTGGAACTTTTTGGAAAATCAATAATTTATCAACCTATATCTGAAATTGAAAACAATAGTCATCTTATAATCACAGGCCAATATCTTGAGAAATTTAACGAGTTTATAACAAAACATGGAATGGATCATGCCTCAAAAAACTTGAGAATTCATGAAGCGCGTATTCCAAACAATGAACTCAAAAAAGTAATAGATGGAATAAAAACTAGGATTCAAGAATTTTTGGACAATTTGATTCTGGTTTTAGAATGATTTAGATTTGCAAAACCTGAAAAGTTAATCTTCTAGTTTTATGTTTATTATCTATTGATTGGAATTACTATTCAAAAAATTGTTTTGCATATCACAGTATTAGATTATATGAGAAGCAATCTTTTCTGGAGTAGAATATGAATACATTTGGAATTTCAGGTGGATTGTTATTAGTAATTATAGGATTGGCAGTAATAGACTATGGGTTAGATCCTAATGTTTCATATGCATATCATGCATTTTATCTTGGACTTGCCGGAATTGTTGTTGGGGGAGTTATTATATGGGCAAGTAGTAGAACCACTAAAAATCCTCTTTTAGCACAGCCATATCAAGTTGAAACTAAAAAATCACTTTCTCCAGTAGATGGCATCAAATATAGAAATCTATATGAGGAATCGCCAGTAATGCAACGTACTGTAAATACTGATGGTATAATTATTGAATGCAATCAAAAATATGCAAAAAACTTTGGTTCTTCAAAAAACGAGGTTATTGGTAAATCAATTTTTGATCATGTTGCAGAGCAAAGCAATACAGAGATGCGTAATACATTCGAGTCTTGGAAAGAAACAGGACGTGCTGAGAATAGAGAAATCTGGTTTAAACGAAAAGACGGTTCGACATTTCCAGCACTATTAAGTGCTAATAACATGTATGATGAAAGGGGTAAGCTAATTGGAAGCAATACCGCAATTCGTGATATTTCGGATATTTATGAGGCTAGACGAGTTCTACAAGACCATGAAAAACAAAAAATTCAACTAGTTGAATTACAAAAAATGAATTCTCTTAAAGAAGAATTTTATTTATCGCTTTCACAAGAATGTAAGTTACCTTTAGAACCAATAAAGAGATACTGTGAATCACTTAATGATCCAATTGCTGCAAATCTAAACGCTCAACAATTGGAAGCTGTAAATGAGATTTATAATAATACAATTAGATTGGAAAGAATGCTTGAGGACATATCTGATGTTCAATTGCTTGTTGCTCGTAAAATGACTTTCAATAAAGATGAATTCAAAATTAATGAATTTATGAAAAGTGTTGTTGAAATTAGTGCTCCTATGATGAAGGACAAAAAGATTGAATTCGTTGATACAACAAAAGAAAAATCACTTCTTCAAAGTGATAAAAACAGGTTAAAGCAAGTTTTTGATAATTTGATACAAAATGCAGTAGATTTTGTGCCGCAAGAAGGAGGTAGAATCGAGATCGGTGCCAAAAAAGAGGATAACGATATTCGTTTTTTTGTCAAGGATAACGGTATAGGTATATCAGAAAAAAGAAAAGATTCCGTTTTTAAAAAATACTACCAAGTTAACCTATCTTTAAAAAGAAGATATGGTGGAAGCGGTTTTGGACTGGTAATCTGTCGTTTAATAGTTGAAAATTTGAAAGGAAAAATCTGGTTTGAAAGCAAAGAAGGAGAAGGAACTACCTTTTATTTTACAATTCCGCTCTCTGCATAAAATTGAATTTAATATTACAAAAAATCTACTGAATTATAAACCCAAAATGATATTTTTAAAACAACAAAAGCTCCGAGCGGGATTCGATCCCGCGACCTTTACCTTACCAAGGTAACGCTCTACCAGGCTGAGCTATCGAAGCATGACATGGTCGCTTTACTGAATCCTTATTAA
>JBOGQR010000171.1:0-2121 GCA_050749225.1 Nitrosopumilaceae archaeon
ATCGTCATCAAAGTAATCAGTCTTAGGATTCCAGGAAAATGCTGCATGCGATGAAGTTGAACTAAGAATTTCTGATACTGCGATTGCCCTTCTGCTGCTTTGTCCTGTAGAGCTTTCTTTTACTCTTTTTATAACTACGGCACAGTTCATTAATGAAATATACGCTGGTGGAATGTCCATTGGTTTTTGCTGCAATCTTTTAACGGCAGATTCAAAACTATCTGCGTGCATTGTACACAAACCACCGTGTCCTGTAGCCATTGCCTGAAACATAACATACGCCTCAGAACCTCGTATTTCTCCTACTACAATATAATCAGGTCTGTGTCTTACTCCTGCTTTTATCAAATCATATAATCCAATCTCACCTTCTCCGCCTAGACCAAAACCGCTTCTTGAAACTAGAGTAAACCAGTTTTCGTGGTTGATGTTTATTTCAGCTACATCCTCAACTGAAAAGATCTTGTAGTCAGGATGGACCAGACCTGTGATTGCGTTAAGTATTGTTGTTTTACCGCTACCAGTTGATCCTATAATTATAAATGACATTTTTGCCTCAACCAACATCCAAAGATAAGCTGCAATGGAAAGACTAATGGTGCCAAACTTGATTAAATCAATAACAGTATACGGATCTTCTTTGAATTTTCGTATGGTAAAGCTTGTACCCTTTGGAGTAACTTCTTTTTGGTATAATACCGAAATTCTATGGTTTCCTTGTAATGCCAAATCAGAAATTGGAAATGCGGAGCTGATATGCTTTCCTGCCCTAAAAACTATTCTTGAAACAAATGAATTTAGTTTGTCATTAGAATGAAATTGTATGTTGGTAGGTATGCTATCATAGTTCCTATGCCAAATAAAAATTGGTTTTTCAGTTCCACTGCAACTAACATCTTCTATGTTAGGATCATGCATTAATGGATCAATGAGACCAAATCCGTTGATGTCTCTTTTCAAATAATACTTTACTTTCTCCATGCTGCTACCAGACTTGTTAAGAAATATCTTTTCATTTTCATCCAGAACTATCTTCAAATGGTCTTCAAAACTTGCATTATTTTTTAATTCATCAGGTGTTTCCAAGCTTTCTTCAATAAGTTTGTATAACATCTCAAAAGTGCTTTTTTCTTCGTCATTAAGCTTGGGTTCGTCAACAAAATAAAGATAATTTGACTTTTCATTGTGATATAGAATGTTAGCATAACTAAAGGGTGGATCAAGCGCATATTTTTTGACAATTTCATATCCTAATGGAATCTGACTTAGATTATCATCAATAATTTCATTTGTTAGAAAATTTGCTATTTCTTTGGTTTTTTGTTTTTTATTGTCTTTCATTTGTTATTCCTCCATAATAAAAAAGGGAGAGGGAGCATTTTTAGCTCACCTATGACGATTTGCTTTCTACAGTTATAGATTGTGGTGCACCTACGTTACCAGCATATATTGCAACGCTGCTTTGTGAACCAGCATCTACTGTACTCAAGATTCCAACAGGAATCTGGAAATATACAACTGCTCTATCACCTGGCTTCAATGAAATTGGACCAGATGCTTGTTTAAAGCACATTGTTGGATTTCCGTTTGCGCCACTAAATTCATTGATGGAGAACTGAGTTGCAGAAGTATCACACCCAGCTGGTGTAGCACCAAAGCTTTGCATCATACCATATGATGTACTATTGGCTGTGTTGTATGCTGTTGTTGAAGTTCCAGTGTAGATCAGCTGAGACTGGAAGTTTCCAGCAGTGACTCTTGTTGGATCACTGTCAAAATACCAGTTTGCGAATGGTACTTGGGTACCACGAACGTTAATCTGGTCTACAGACAATATCTTGTCTCCACTGTTTCTAATTTCTGCAGCGCCCCATACGTAAGTTGGCGTACTTGTAGCATTTACCCACACATGAGCACCTTGGACTGAAACACCAGATGATTGGGCGCTTGTCTGAAAGAGGCTTGTACCATATAGTACAACACCTGTTCCCAATACGACTGATGCAACCAAGATAATCAAGGTTGTGAGCACGGCACTAATTGCCTTTCTGTTTTTTGTTCTTGTGAACATATCTGATTACCAAGGTTGGGAATAACGTGGTTATCTGATCTAGTATGTAT
>JBOGQR010000172.1:0-2077 GCA_050749225.1 Nitrosopumilaceae archaeon
ATACTGCCTTGATCAGTCCATCGTTAACCAGTCTATAATAATGTGCCTTTATGGTTGGAGCACTTGTCTTGGTTTCTCTTGCCACCTGATTAAACGATTTTCTTCCATCTTTTATCAGGGATTCAAGCAATGCAATATCAATATCATCTAATTTTATTGGCATGACTTTTAGTATGTCACCGCGCATTATATTTTGTACTTTACGATCGTAAAGAGGTGTCATTATATCTACAGTTTCCCAAATGGAATTAGATGGCAAAAGATCCAATATGTGGAATGTTTGTAGAGGAAAAATCAGATTCGATAAGGCATGCAGTTGATGGCAGGGATTATTTTTTCTGCAGCACCATGTGTTTGAGCGAGTTTACACAACCAGAAGAAGAACTAAAGAAGCTCAAAAAACAAGTTGCAATAAGTGTTGTACTAACCATTCCAATAATTATACTGACATTTTTTGAAATTTTTTCACTTGAGATTAGTCATTTTATCATGCTAGCACTGGCAACACCTGTTCAATTTTGGATAGGATGGCGATTTTACAGAGGACTATGGGATGGCATCAAAGCTAAAGCATCTAACATGGATTCGCTGATAGCAGTTGGAACAAGTGTTGCCTATCTGTACAGTACTGCAGTTACAATACTGGTAGGACATTTTCCATTTGAATCAGTATATTTTGAAACAGCAGCAGTGATAATTACTTTGATTCTGTTAGGAAAACTGTTAGAATCAAGAACAAAAGAAAAGGCATCTAGTGCAGTAAGAAAGCTGCTAGATCTTCAACCAAGAACAGCCAGAGTCATACGAGATGGAAAAGAAGTTGAGATATCTGTAGAACAAATAAAGAAAGGAGAAATGTTGATCATAAGATCTGGCGAAAGGATTCCTACTGATGGTATCGTAATAGAGGGTTTGTCTTCCATAGATGAATCTGCAATAACAGGAGAAAGTATGCCTGTTGATAAATTAGCAGGAAGTGAAGTTATCGGTGGAACAATTAACAAGAGCGGATTACTGAAAATCAAAGCTACCAAAGTTGGGCAAGATACGGTCCTTTCACAAATTATCGCACTAGTTGAAAATGCAAGAGTTGGCAAAGCAAAAATGCAAAAGATGGTAGACCAAGTTGCAAAATACTTTGTTCCTGCAGTAATAATCATAGCAATATCAGCCGGACTTGGATGGTATTTTGTAGGTGGCATAGGATTTACCTATTCACTGCTTGCGTTTGTATCCGTGATAATTATTGCATGCCCATGCGCTCTTGGAATTGCAACACCTGCAGCACTTGTGATGGGTACTGGAAAAGGTGCAGAAAACGGTATTTTATTCAAGGGAGGAGAATACCTGGAGATTGCAAAGAAGGTAAACACAATAGTATTTGACAAGACAGGAACACTAACTCAAGGCAGACCTTCTGTAACAGATGTAATTGATCTATCTGGAATTGGAGAAAAGGAGTTGCTCAGACTGGCAGCAGTAGCAGAATCAGGCTCTGAACATCCACTTGGCCAAGCAGTTGTAAGAAAAGCAAAAGAGGATGGGATGCACATATCATCACCTGATTCTTTTAAAGCACTACCAGGTTACGGACTGGAAGCAGTTTATGCAAATCATGCAATTATGATAGGAAATAGGAAATTAATGCATGAGAACAAAATTTCTGTCTCTGAAAAAATTGATTCCACATTACAAAATCTAGAGACAGAGGGCAAAACAGCAACACTTGTTTCAATAGACAGCAAACTATCAGGAATAATTGCCCTCGCTGATACGGTCAAGCAAAATGCAAGGGAAGCTATAGACTTGCTCAAAAAAAGCGGAATGGAAATTATCATGCTTACAGGAGACAATGAAAGAACAGCTCATGCAATATCTTCAAAGCTTGGAATTGATAGGGTGATTGCACAGGTATTACCACACCAAAAAGAAGAAGTGATTTCAAAACTAAAATCTGAAGGAAAAGTAGTTGCAATGGTAGGGGACGGAATAAACGATGCTCCTGCCCTTGCCCGGGCAGATTTAGGAATCGCGATAGGTTCTGGAACAGATGTTGCCAAAGAAACAGGTGGAATCG
>JBOGQR010000173.1:0-2042 GCA_050749225.1 Nitrosopumilaceae archaeon
AAAGTCTATTGCAAAACTTGCTTCGTTGATATTCTTTCAGAACAGATACTATCCATTTATCGCAGACATACTTGTTGGAGGATATGACAATCTTGGACCATCATTATACAACATAGACATGTTTGGTTCTCTAGACAAGAAGACCTTTGTGACAACAGGAAGCGGTTCTCCAGTTGCATACGGCCTTTTGGAAAATGAGTACCGCAGTGGACTTGATGTAGAAGAAGGTAAGGTAATTGCTTTACGAGCTGTCAAAGCTGCAATAACAAGAAACATTGGAACTGGTGACGGAATAAACGTCGCAATCATAGATAAAAATGGATATAAACTCTTGACAAAAGATCAGAAGAAAGCCATCATTACACTTTAGTGAATTTTAATTGCAAAGAAAACAACAACAACGTGAAATATCGCCATCCACAAACATAATGGGTACAATACTGCAAAGTATACCAAAAGAAGCTGATGTTACCAAGATAGATTATGAAGGCCCAAGAATTGCAATCTATACAAGAAAGCCTCGTTATTTGATGGAACACAACGAAGTAATCTCAAACATGGTAAATGTGATAAAAAAGAGAATAGTTGTAAGAACAGAAGAATCCATACGAAAATCTGAGGAAGAAGCAAGACAGATTCTCACTCAATCAATGCCAAAAGATGCAGATATGCGCGGCACGTTTTTTGATACTGCAATAGGCGAGGTAACACTTGAAGTAAAGCGACCTTGGCTTTTGTATAATACTGAAACATTCAACATGGCTGATGTTGTTGAAAAGACAGGTTGGAGATTGCGAATAAGAAAAGCTACTGCCAACCAATCACAAACAATACAAACCATAAACTATAACCTGAAGATTTCTTCTTCAGAGAGAAGTAAACACCTCAAACAAGTTGGCGAAGAAATTTTCAGACCAAAACTTTCAGAAGATGCCGAAGTTTCTCTTCTTACATTGGGTGGATTTAGTCAAGTTGGTAGATCTTGCATGCTTTTGACAACACATGAAAGCAAAATTTTGATAGACTGTGGTGTCAACCCTGGTACTAGAAATGCGCAAGAAGCATATCCAAGACTAGATTGGACTAATATCACATTAGATGAACTTGATGCAGTTGTAATCAGTCATGCACATCTTGATCATACCGGATTTTTGCCTGCGCTTTTCAAATATGGCTACAAGGGACCTGTCTATTGTTCTGAACCAACTTTACCAATGATGAATTTAATTCAGCTTGATGCAATCAAAGTTGCTGCTGCCCAAGGCAGGGTCCCGCTATACTCTGAAAGAGATGTCAAGCAGGTCATGAAGCAAACAATAACACTTCCATATGGAACTGTAACAGACATTTCTCCAGACATCAAACTTGTTCTTTCTAATGCAGGTCACATCTTGGGCTCTGCTTCTTGTCACTTTCACATAGGAAATGGTGACCACAACTTTGTCTACACTGGAGACCTAAAGTATGGAAAAACAATGCTTCTTGAAAGTGCCTCGTGGAACTTTCCACGTGTTGAAACCCTTCTAATAGAAAGTACCTATGGTGCAAAAGAGGACATCCAGCCATCACGAGAAGAAGTCGAGGCTGCATTTATCAAATCGGTAAATGAGACACTACGAAATGGCGGTAAGGTACTAATTCCAATACCCGCAGTTGGTCGTGCACAGGAACTTATGATGGTAATAGATCTATACATGAAAGCAGGGCAAATAGTAGAATCTCCCGTATTTATGGAAGGAATGATCCAAGAAGCAACATCAATTCATGAGGCTTATCCAGAATATCTTGCACGTGAATTGCGACAAAAGATTTTGGAAACAGACGATAATCCATTTGATTCTGAATATTTCACAAACATTGAACATGCTGATGCAAGAGAAGAACCATTACGTGAAGGTCCATGTATTATAATTGCAACATCTGGAATGCTTGAGGGAGGACCTGTCTTGGAATATTTCAAAAACATTGCACCTATTCAGAAAAATAAAATTTTGTTTGTTTCCTATCAGGTCAATGGAACCTTAGGAAGAAGAGTGCTTGAC
>JBOGQR010000174.1:0-2021 GCA_050749225.1 Nitrosopumilaceae archaeon
GGACATGCTAGACATATCTCTCTTCCTGGTTCTGACTTGAAGAATATATTTTATCTCAGAACAATTGATGACTCTGAGGCAATAAGAAAGAAGATGCAGAAATCTACAAATGCAGTTGTGATTGGATGCGGATTCATAGGCTGTGAATTGGCCTCATCTTTTTCAAAAAAGAATATCAATACAACCATAATCGAAGCCGGAAGCAAAATCCTGGGTAGAGTTTTTGATGAGGATACTGCAAACTGGCTTGGAGATTTTTTTGCAAGAAAGGGAGTTAAGATAATTACAAAAACTAAACCAGCGAGATTTCTTGGATATGATGAAAAGGTAACTGCAGTAGAGTTGGAGACTGGACAGAAAATACCTGCAGACTTTGTGGTTGTAGGAATCGGAATATCTCCCAACGTAGATCTAGCCCAGAATGCTGGACTGCAGGTAGATAATGGAATAACTGTTAATGAGTTTCTCGAGACTTCTTTTCCTGACGTGTATGCTGCAAGTGATGTTGCAAATTTCTTCAGTCCAGTCTTTGGAAGGCACTTGAGATTAGAACATTATGATCTAGCTATCAGACAAGGCAAAACAGCTGGTATGAATATGACTGGAAAACAAAAATCTTTCACGGATCTGCCATATTTTTTCTCATTCATGTACAATTTGAGAATCGAAGTCTATGGAGATATGAGTAAATATGATGCAGTAATCACAAGAGGACCAATAGGTGAAAACGGCGGATTTACCAAATTTTATGTTGATAATAATGTGGTAAATGCAGTAATGCTGGTCAACAAAAAAGAGGAGGTAGATCCGATAAAACAGTTGATATCCTCTAGGCATCGATTATCTGATTTGAAGATCCTAAGTAACGAATCCGTGAATTTTAGCCAAATCATAAATCAAAATTAAATATTGAATAAATCAACTTGGTATTGAAAAAACATGCTGGGCTACGTTATGATGAATATGAAAAACTGGCCTATTTTTCAAACATTGGTTGCTTTCTACATGTGTTTCATTTGATAATGTATGGCGATGAAAATATTGTGATCATTTTAATTATGCCATTTTGGTTATGAAAATAGCAGATGGGATGTGTGTATAATTAATGGAAAAAAAGCAAACCGAGTCTGTTTCATTACGCCTTGATAAATTAACTTGGAATAAACTCAAAGTTGTTGCTAAAAAACAACAATTAAGTCCTAATGCTCTAGTGAGTCAAATACTTGACTCACATCTTGACTGGGAACTAACAGCTGCAGATGCAGGGTGGGCAGTCATGCCCAAACCATTTCTTATTGAATTATTCAAAGTCATAGAAAAAGATGAGATTGAAAAAATAACAACTAAATTATCTTCACAAATGGCAAAAGATATCTCTCTATACATGAGGGGAAAACATGATCTTTCCTCTTGGTTATCGGTGATACGAGCTAGATGTGTTAGATCTGCATTTGATCTGACAGAATATGAGGATGAAAGAAAACATGATCTTATAATACAACACAATATGGGTAAAAACTGGTCAATATACCTTAAGACATATTTTGAAAATATTTTTCATGATCTTGAAGTAAAGACTGAATTTGATTATACTGACAATACATTAGTTATAAAAATAGATAAAGGAAATTCATCATGGCATTGACTAGTGTTACATGTTCTTCTTTGACATTAGTCTGGAAGAATTTGATCATGATATTCTTATGAAACAAAAACTTGTTTCTCTTTTCTGTGGTTTTTTATTCATAGGTAAAAAAAGATAATTTTGTTATTATGTTGTAGTAATTTTATGCACTCAAATTAGTGCATATGGTTGCAAGGCCTTTTCTATTTTGTTATGTCTCAATGATACATGTTAGAAGAAAGAATAAAATTACAAAACCATTTACATGCTTTGATGAATCTGGGAATAGAACAAATCGCAATAATCAATAAAAGCGGAAGGGTAGAATGCATCTTTTCCAAAAACAAAATGTACCTATCACGAGAAAAACAAGAGATGTTCTTCATGGGCTTTAGAC
>JBOGQR010000175.1:0-2013 GCA_050749225.1 Nitrosopumilaceae archaeon
GTGTTTTTCTGCTATTGCTTAGATTTATTCCCAAAATACATCATCCCAAAAACTATTTGAGATTGTAGTGATGGCATATATAAAATTTAGCTTAGGCTACATAATTTAGCTTAGGCTACATAATTTAGCTTAGTCTAAATTATTGTACCATCATTCTGCCCAGATCTTGATGACGCCATTTTTATATTTTTTATAAAGATCTAATTTGTACAATTTTTTTTCCAGTTCTTTTTTCATAGATTTTGGTACTACTATGTGAAGTGGAATTTCATTGCCATTCATTTCTAGTTTGGTAAATGCTCTTAACTGAGGAATAATGTTTTCATCATCTTTGATCTTAATTTTTGCCTCACCCAAGTGCCGTAAGGCCCCTTTCATTCCTTCCAAATCCGGTTTATATCCGTCTCTTTCTTTTGGTGTAGGTAACTTTCTATATTTTTCATCAAAATATTCCGGGGTTCCATCTACATCTAAATGTGTAATGGTTATTCCAAATTCTTCCATGGATTTTGCTAATGAATTTAGTAATTTTTGATGAGCTTCTGAAGCCATCTGTTTTATATTAAACTAAGAACAATATAAGTCAAAATTGATTTAATTTGGCAAAACCAAAAATCCTTGCATTTGCAGGAAGTACTCGTACTGATTCTTTTAATAAAAAACTAGTCAAGATAGCTGCTTTTGGTGCAACAGAGGCAGGAGCAGATGTCACAATAATTGATCTTCATGATTTCCCAATGCCAATTTATGACGGTGATTTGGAACAACGAGACGGACTTCCTCATAATGCACGAAAGCTTAAGGATCTTATGTTAGCACATCAAGGATTTCTTATTTCTTCACCGGAGTATAACAGCTCAATCTCTGCAGTTTTTAAAAACACAATTGATTGGGCATCACGTCAGTCCGAAGGTGAAACTCCATTAGCTTGTTTTAAGGACAAGGTTGTAGGAATAATGAGTGCTTCTCCAGGAGGACTAGGAGGTCTTAGAGGATTAGTTCATGTACGGTCCATACTTGGAAATATAGGGATCATTGTTATGCCAGATCAAATAGCAATAGCAAAAGCTCACGAAGCTTTCAATGAAGATGGTACTTTGAAAGACAAAAAACAAGAAGATCAAGTCAAAAAGATTGGCGCTAATGTAGCAAAAATATTGTTGAAATTAAATGATTGAAACTAAAAAATTGGATATGACCACATGATAAAAATAATCAAAGCAAATGAGCATTACAAAAACGACATGGGTTGGCTGATCACATATCATCACTTCTCGTTTGCAGACTATCAAAATCCAGATAAGATGAACTTTGGACCATTACGCGTCTTCAACGATGATACTGTACAACCAGGCATGGGTTTTGATTTTCATTTCCACAAAGATATGGAAATTATAACATATTTGATAGAAGGAGAGCTAGAACACAAAGACAATCAGGGAAATCATGGAGTGATATATCCAGGTGAGGTTCAAAGAATGACAGCTGGCTCTGGAATAATGCATTCGGAATTTAATCATTCTAAAGAAAAACCACTCAGATTATTGCAAATGTGGGTGTTTGCAAATAAAAAAAGTCTTGCACCGTCATGGGAACAGACAAAATTCTCAAAAGAAGAAAGAAAAAACAAACTGGTACCAGTAATTGTATCTGAAAACGCTAAGGATGCAAATGCTTTACACATACATCAAGATGCTGCCTTTTACCTCTCAACTTTAACTTCTGAAAGTCAGGTAGAACACAAACTAAGCACAGGACGAAAATCATACCTGTTTGTAATTGATGGAGAAATAAAACTCAACAATACTCTAATGCAAACAAGGGATGCGGTAATGATAGAGAATGAAAATAATCTGGTAATCAAAGCAGAAAAATCAACAGAATTAATTCTAATTGATCTGCCAGAAAAATACACAATTAATGAATGAATCATGTGTTTTCAACGGCTAAATAATCCTCATTCTAATGGTATTTCGGATCGGTGGTCTAGTTGGTAGGATACTGCACTCACAC
>JBOGQR010000176.1:0-2010 GCA_050749225.1 Nitrosopumilaceae archaeon
ATTTACTAGAGTATTGTTTCTTGATGCAGATTATGTAAAACGAAATGAAAGATATATTCTAGCATTTGATTCGTTAGCGTCAATTACTTACAATAGAGGTGTTATTACTTTGATAGGAGACGAGATGTGGCGTGTACAACAAATAGCATCCAAAGCTAGTTCTAAGATAGGCGAAGCTGGTTTAAACATACTAAATATGGATGCTCAAGAAGAGACATCACGAATTATAATAGTAATTGAGGACACTGGAGATAACATAGAAAAAGCTATTCGTACAGTACATAATGAAAGATCAAAAATCAAGTTCGTATAGAGATAAAAATTGAAGATTACTTCTTTCTTTTTCTGCGTACAGCGTGCTGATCTGCGATTCTCATGTGTTTGCCTGTTTTCCTTTTAACCATACCAAAACAAATGAAATGACACTAGTTAATTCTTGCTTTTAGCAATTTAATATAACAATTTCTTGATTGTTATTTTATTTTCAAAACAAATGAGATTTAGCTTAAGCAATTGACCCCTACAAGCCTATACCTGTAGAAGTCAAAGTGGGTTTATTCTTGGGCCTCGTATCTAGAATCAGCCCGGCGTTACCCAAAACACGCGCTATTGTATAGTACACATAGGCAATATTTAGACCTGATCTATATAGATCCATTAGTATCATTAGTGATAATCCACAAAATGAGAGCCACTACAATCAAGGCATACCACTTCCAGTTATTTTTATTCAGGAAAATGTTTTTTGAGGTCAGTTCCTCATCTCGCACTATAGATAGACGAATTTTTCTCATCTCAAATCCATTTCCAACCAAGCCAATAACTAGAAGAGCAACCGCAACAAATGAGAGAATTGAGTTCATAGCAATAAATATCTCAAAACTAAATTTAAGGAAATCTCTGTCTTTAGTTATAAAATTAAAACAATGATTTCAAATTGTCAAGTGCCCTTCTAAATCCTGATTAATTCTTTAAATTACCAGACCCCGTGTCCTTTTCTATGAAAGAACAAGGGAAAATTTGGATGAATGGTAAGCTTGTGCCATTCAAGGATGCCAAAGTGCATGTTCTTACCCATGCATTACATTATTCAACAGCAGTCTTTGAAGGAATTAGATGTTATAACACCCCAAAGGGTTCCATGATATTTCGATTACCAGAACATGTAGACAGATTATTCAAATCAGCAAAAATGTATTCTATGAAATTGCCCTATTCAAAAAATGAAATTTCCAAGGCAATAGTAGAAACAGTAAAGGCAAGTAAATTAAAAGAATGTTACATCAGACCCATTGCTTACTATGGTTACGGAGTACTTGGTTTAACTCCAACTCCAAACAAAATTGATCTTGCCATTGCATGTTGGGAATGGAAGCTTGGCGAATCAAGTGCAGGAAAAGTACGTGGTGCTAGATGTAAAGTCTCAAGTTGGTTAAGAATAGATTCTAGATCCCAACCCATGCAAGCAAAAGCTGCATCAAACTATGCAAATGCAGCACTAGCAAGAGTAGAAGCGCTAAAAGACGGCTATGATGAAGCTATAATGTTAAATTATAATGGCAAAGTCTCAGAAGGAAGTGCGGAAAATATTTTTCTTGTAAATAGTGAAGAGATATTTACTCCTCCGCTAAGTGCTGGCATATTAAATGGCATAACAAGAGACAGTGTCATTAAAATAGCAAGAGCTGATGAGATTTCAATAGTAGAAACAAACATCGATAGAGAGGATCTCTACGTTGCTGATGAAGTATTTATGACTGGAACAGCCGCAGAGGTAAAATCAGTAACAGAAATTGACAACATAACAATTGGAGATGGTAAGCCTGGCAAGATAACACGAAAGCTCCAAAACGCCTTTTTGAATGTGGCCATGGGAAAAGATAAAAGATTCTCAAAATGGCTAACTCCAATTTGAAAATGTATATCAATTGATACAAAATCGTACCTGAAAGATTCAATTACAACAACCTGGCCATTTTACATATGGTATTATCAATTGTTGATCAAGAC
>JBOGQR010000177.1:0-2009 GCA_050749225.1 Nitrosopumilaceae archaeon
AATTGCTGGTATGTTTATAAAAAATTCCAAGGCTTCTTCAACAGTCATAGAAAGTATATCGGAAATGTTTTTACCTTTGTACAAAACTGACAGTGTTTCAGAATTGTATCTTTTTCCTTTACATTCGTCACAAATTACATATACGTCAGACAAAAATTGCATCTCTATCTTCTTAACACCGTCTCCCTCACACGCAAAACACCTTCCATCAGGCACATTAAATGAGAACTGGCCTGGAGTATACCCTCGTTCCTTTGAGATCTCAGTGTTTGAGTATAGATCTCGTATGGGGGTAAATGCGCCAATGTAGGTTGCAGGATTTGAGCGGGGCGTTCTGCCTATGGGAGATTGATCAATTCCAATTACTTTATCGATGTGTTCTACTCCAAGTACATGTTTGTGTTTACCAGGTCTTTCAGCTATTAGATGAAAATGTGCAGAAAGTGCATTATATAATATATCATTGACTAGAGTAGATTTTCCAGAACCCGAAACACCGGTTACTGCAATCATAAATCCCAGTGGAAATTCAACGTCTATGTTTTTCAGGTTGTTTTCTGCAGCGCCTTTTACAATTATCTTTCCTTTTTGTTGACGAGTTTTCCTAACAAGTTTTATCGCATTATGGTTTTTAAGATATTCAGCTGTTACTGATTTGTTATCATTTAGCATATCTTTTATTGTTCCTTCAAAAATTACGTTGCCACCATGAACTCCAGCTCCTGGTCCCAAATCTATTATCCAATCAGAATTTCTCATCACTTCTTCATCATGTTCTACAACCAGAATGGTATTACCAAGATCACGTAATTTGATTAATGTCTTGATCAGTTTGGCATTGTCTTTTTGATGAAGCCCTATTGTTGGTTCATCAAGAACATATAGCACACCAGTTAAATTGGAGCCAATCTGAGTAGCAAGTCTTATTCTTTGAGATTCTCCTCCAGATAAAGTGGCACTGACTCTGTTTAGTGTTAGATAATTTAGTCCAACATTTTTCAAAAACTCTAGTCTTGAAAGTACCTCTTTTAGTACAGATTTTGCAATGTATTTTTCAGTCTCTGTCAGGTTGAGATTCTGGAAAAAGTCATGGCACGCATCAATTGAAAAATCACATACATCCATTATTGATTTTTCATTTATCCTGACTGCCAATGCTTCGTCTGTTAGCCTTTTACCCTTGCAAGAATTACACGGTGTCTCACGCATGAATTTCCTAAGATCTTCTCTTTTTGATTCCGAATCTGTTTCTACAAAATTTTTATTTAAACTGGGAATGACTCCACTAAATGTATTTGTGTATTGCCATTTAGAGTCAGTCGTCTGGGATTCGTATGAAAACCGTACGGCTTCATCTGTACCATACAAGATGACCTGAAGTTGTCTCGAATTCATTTTGTTTATTGGAGTCATCAAATCAAAACCAAATTTTTTACCAACATCCCTTAGTGTTTGTCTTCTAAATGAGGAAAATCTTCCAGACCATGGTACTATGGCACCATCCAGTATGGATTTTGTTTTGTCTGGAATGAGCAAATCAGGATCAAACTCCATCTTTACTCCAAGACCATGACACGTTTTACAAGCTCCAAACGGAGAATTAAACGAAAATGTTCGTGGTTCAAGCTCGCCTATTGTAATGCCACAATATGAGCATGCATTATTTTGAGAAAATATTTTTTCGTCAGTACCAGAAATTAATACGGATCCTTTGCCTGCTTTTAGTGCATTTTGTACTGATTCATATAGTCTGCTTTTTTCTTCCTTTGACGCTTTTATCCTGTCAACTACGATCTCAATGTTATGCCATTTTTGTTTATCAAGGATTGGAATTTCTCCATTTAATTCTATTATGTCGTTGTCTACTCTAACTCTGGAATAGCCTATCTTTTTTACCTGTTCAAATAGTTTTTCATATGTTCCTTTTTTTCTTCTAATCAATGGTGCTAAAATTAAAATATTTTTGCCATCTGATTCTTTGAGAACTGACTCACAAATTGATTCTGCAG
>JBOGQR010000178.1:0-2005 GCA_050749225.1 Nitrosopumilaceae archaeon
CGTATATGTGGTTTGTGATGAATGTAAAGGAAAAAGATACAATTCTGAAACACTGTCAGTTTTGTACAAAGGTAAAAACATTTCCGATATACTTTCTATGACTGTTGAAGAAGCCTTGGAATTTTTTATAAACATACCAGCAATTAAACGAAAACTGCAAACAGTTGCAGATGTCGGATTAGGATACATCAAGCTTGGCCAAGCTGCAACTACACTCTCAGGAGGTGAAGCGCAAAGAGTAAAGCTTGCAGCGGAGCTTTCAAAAAGAGACACAGGTAAAACAGTTTACATTTTAGATGAACCTACTACAGGATTGCATTTTGCAGATGTACAAAAATTACTTGATGTGTTAAATAGGCTAGTGAATCTTGGTAACACTGTAATCATCATAGAACACAATATGGATGTGATAAAAAACTCTGATTGGATAATTGATCTTGGTCTAGAGGGAGGAGACAAGGGTGGAAGATTAATTGCATCTGGCACACCAGTTGATGTTGCAAATAATCCAAATAGCTATACTGGACAATATTTGAAGAGAGTTCTAAGACATGTTGTTTGATATTTCCAAAATAACAATCCCCACTCAATCCGGAATATACATAATGAAAGATAATTCAGACAAGATAATTTACATAGGCAAGGCAAAAAATCTTAGAAATAGAGTTAGATCATATTTTCTTAAAAATCAAAACTACAAGACTCAAAAACTTGTAGAAAAAATATCAGATATTGAATTTGTAATAACTGACAACGAAAGTGAGGCATTTTTGCTAGAAGCCAATATGATAAAGCGGTATAGACCAACTTACAACATTGAGCTAAAGGACCAACAGCGCTACACATATCTTAGAATTACAAACGAGGAATTCCCACGTCTCATGGTGGCAAGAAGGACCAGAACAGGTGAATTTCTTGGCGAAGGCAAAGTGTATGGGCCTTTTACATCTGGCAGCTCAAAAATGCTCTCAATTGGCCTATTACGCAAGGCATTCAAGATTAGAATATGTAAGAGGCTGCCAAAAGAGGCATGCTTGGAATATCATATGGGAAATTGTGAAGCGCCATGTCAATTCAAAGAAGCTCGTAAAAGATATGGACATCACATTGAGGATCTAGAATCAATACTCAAAGGCAAACAGAAATTAGAAGATTTTCGCAAAAAACTTGAAAATGAAATGAATGACGCATCGTCAAACCGACATTATGAAAAGGCAAAAGAGATTCACGAAACAATGCAAAGACTACAAAACTTGCAGACAAGACAAAAAATGGAATCAACAAAAAACTATGATGAAGAATATTTTGGAATAAAAATAAAAGATCAGACTGCACATATCATGAGTTTTAGGCAGACAAACGGTGTAATTCGCGACAGAAACAGGTTTTCTTTTGATCTTATTGGGGACAATTCCTTTTCGTCATTTTTATCACAGTATTATTCTACAAACCCAATTCCAAAATTTGTTGTAACAAGCGAGCTTCCTGAAAAAAAAGACATTCTAGAAGAAGTTCTTTCAAGAACTTCGGGCTTTAAGGTTAACATCATAGTTCCATCATCTGGCAAAAGAATGGAAATGATAAAACTTATCATGAAAAATATAACATTGTACCAATCAAAAGATTCAGATCCTGCTCTTGTAGAATTACAAGAAAAAATTCACTTACAAAATATTCCAAAAATCATAGAATGTTTTGACATTTCAAATCATGGCACAGATTATGCTGTGGGTTCGATGTCAAGGTTTGTTGATGGAAGACCAGATAAATCCGGCTATAGGAAATTTAAGATAAAGACCATTCATGGAAGAGATGATTTTGCAATGATAAATGAGGTAATCAAAAGACGGTATCTTAGATTACGAAAAGAGCATAGTGAAATGCCAGATTTGATATTAATAGATGGTGGCAAGGGACAACTACGTGCCGCATTAGATGCGCTAAAAAGTGCTGGTAGTAATATTCCATGCGTTTCATTAGCAAAAGAAAACGAAGAAGTATACAT
>JBOGQR010000179.1:0-2000 GCA_050749225.1 Nitrosopumilaceae archaeon
GTAATGGGTTCCATCTTGTACTAGTGTGTGGATAAATTCACTTGTTTCTACCCCATTTGCATAGATCTTGGATTTGGTTTCATCCATGTCACGTAAAGGAAAACCTGACATCCATAAGAATTGGCCTACTTCGAATGGGTATTTCTTTGTCCATTCTCCCCGAATAGTTCCATCATCTAAAAAGACCATTGATCTTTCACAGTCCTTTTGAGTGTCTGTACTTGTATCAACAGGTCTTACCCATTTTTTACCATCCACTTCAACATCTAGTGTGGCAGACACATGATATGTTATGTCTAAACCATTAACACATTTGTGGTAAAGTGGATCTTGTGCCTTGACCTGTGAAATTGCTGTTGTGCTTATCAGTACAACTGCTACACCAACAGCAACTGAAATTGCAAGAAATCTGAGCATCTTTTTACGTTTTGTCGGGTCTCCCATTCCAGGCCAGAACATAACCTTGCTGTACTTTCTGGAGTTATATAGATTAAGATAGCTTTTGTATTAAAATTAAGTAAAATATGTAAAAGAAATTTAGAGTGAGGATTCGCCGCGTTTTTTGGTTCCTATATCTACCGCATCTTCTAGATTGTAGATGAAGATCTTTCCTTCTCCTGCTGCACCTGTACCTGCATGAGTAGTTATTGTATCTATTACTTTAGGTAACTGACTCTCAGTGACAACTACATAGATGAAGGAGTTCTCATTATGTGTAGCTTCAACACGTCCTCCTCTGCCAGAAGATACCATTTCTCTTGGTCTGGCACCTCTGCCCTTGACACTGAAATACGTAAATCCGCTTATGTCAAGTGATGTTAGAGCATTGAAGACTGCGTCCAATTTTTCATGTGGAAATACAGCCTCGATTTTTTTAAGGGTCATGATTCATTGCACATATGAAATGGTTTTATTAAAATCATTGCTTCAAATATTATAAAATAAAGAATACTATCATAAAACAATTGTTTTAGGATAAAATACCTTTTATAGATGAAATCCCACTCTTCAAAAGAATGACAGAATCCAAAGCTAGCTACAAAAAAGCAAAAATCGTTGGAAAAGTTCAAGACAAAATTAAGGAAGGAATTGAAAACTATCGTGCAGCAACTGATGCACCACCACGAGTAGATGTTTACGATGTCATTGAGCAAGTCTTTGCAGCAATTAATCCACAAGTAGCTGACGAAGGTAAGATCACAGTAGATGAGGTAAGCGGATGTTTAAGATATGCATACCTTGATCGAAAGGATCCGTCTGAAAGCAACCACAAACAGATGGTGTCAAAAATAATGCAAAAGAGTGCATTTAGCATCATGGAAAAACCAATTGATGGTCAACTCGATGCAGGTTCTAACGTAAAAATTATCGGTAGAGCTGACAGAGTTGAAGATGAGGTAGTGATGCTCTTTAGAAGTTCAGAAAAATTACCTGAAATGCCATATCCGGCAGATTTCATACACCTGAACTCCTATTTGTTCATGTTTGACAAACCAGAGGGTGTGATTGTCTACTTCGATAGAGAAGGAAACGAAATGGAATTCAATGTTCCAAAAAGTGAGAGGCTCTTAAATGAAACAAAACGTAGAGCTAAAATTCTCAATACATTGCTGACAAACAATATTGCTCCTGCAATCGAACCATCTGAAAAATGCATGGAATGTCCTCATAATGAGAAATGTTACTATGCAAATGAAGATAAACAGAAATGGGGATTCTGGGCTCGTGGCAAGTGGCGTGAACTAAAATCAAAACCCTTCCTATAATTACACACTTTTTTCATTTTAATTTTATAAACAGTATCTAGAATGATCTCTACTTATTTTAGAGATTCTGATTCTTCTGGATTTAGATACACTTTAGTCTTGTATGGTTTTTCAGAATCTTTATGAAAATAAAAAATTTTAATGCCATGTTCAAAAGGCTTCATTTCTATTTTATCTGTTGATTGAATTGTACTGTCTTCTTGTCTGAGATATTGGTATAACTCTTCTTTATTC
>JBOGQR010000180.1:0-1973 GCA_050749225.1 Nitrosopumilaceae archaeon
TCACAAAGGTTTTCTTGTCTAGAGAGCCAAACATGTCTATGTTGTATAATGATGGTCCAAGATTGTCATATCCTCCAACAAGTATGTCTGCGATAAATGGATAGTATCTGTTCTGAAAGAATATCAACGAAGCAAGTTTTGCAATAGACTTTATCGGAAGATATTCTTGTTTTTCTATTCTGTGTATGTTAGAATGATATCTTAGCATGTCAGTAACGTTTTGTGCATCTGCAACACCGCCAGCAATTGTCATTCCTGCATGCTTGTCAATTTGCTGTATCTTCATGGTGTTGTTGTTTGCTATGAAATAACCTGCGCTTGCTCTCATGTCTGCACACAATACTACACCGTCGGTACAGGAAATTCCTACCGTAGTTGTTCCATGTAATGTGTGTTGTTCAACATAGTCTGACAAATAACATTCTCCTTAACTTAAGATACCTAGAGTAGTAAAACACCCGTTTAAATAACTTTGTGTTGAGCAAAACGGGAGATTGATAAATAATGAGATTTCATCAAAAATCTATGCCTTCCCATGTAATGGAGCTCCCAAGAAAAATAGTCATTGGAGAAAACAACATTGGTGATATTGGAAAGTTCATAGCTGATCTAGCTAATCCAAAAAAAGTTTCAATTGTCTCTGGCGATCATGTAAAAAAAATAACATACAAAAAAGTTGCAAATTCACTTGCTTCTTTTAAAATAAAAAACATCTGGCATACAAGTATAAGTAATGACGTAAAATCTGTGCAAAAAGTTCTAAATGAAATAAAAAAAGATCATAGCGACTTGATAATAGGAATAGGAGGAGGAAGGTCAGTAGATATTGCAAAAATGGCAGCAGTTACTTTGAAAAAGTCTTTTGTTAGCATACCAACTTCAGCATCGCATGATGGAATTGCAAGTCCATTTGTTTCCATACGTGGAGAAAAACCATATTCCATTATTGCAACAGCTCCTCTTGGAGTCTTTGTGGATATTAAGATCCTAAAGAAGGCACCAAAAAGACTTTTAGCTAGTGGATGTGGAGATTTAATGGCCAAAGTTACTGCAGTTAGAGACTGGGAGCTTGCAAGAGATAATGTTGGAGAATATTTTGGAACCTATGCTGCAAATCTTGCTTCAATGAGTGCAAAAATTGTAATTGAAAATTCGAAGAATTTCAAAAAGAGACCAGATGTAAGAATGATAGTAGAAGCTTTGATCAGTTCTGGTGTTGCTGCCTGTATTGCTGGAAGTAGCAGACCCTGTTCTGGTGCAGAGCATCTCTTCTCTCATGCTGTTGATTATCTAGAGTCTGGTGTTGGATTACATGGAGAAAAATGCGGCATAGGATCTATCTTGATTTCAAAACTGCAAGGTCAAGACTGGAAAAAAATTGTTCAAATGCTAAAAAATGTAGGAGCACCAACTACCGCAAAACAAATTGGTCTAAAACCAAAAATTCTTGCAAAAGCTCTTACTATTGCCCAGTCGCTCAGACCTGAACGATACACTATTTTAAATCAAGTAAAAATGACTGAAGAAAAAGCTATTGCACTTGCAAAAAGTACTGGTGTTTTGTAAATTTAGGCAGCCTTTGGTTGTACCGGTTTTTCTTCTGACTTTGCTTCAACAGGCTTGGCTTC
The DNA here is from genome assembly GCA_050749225.1 of Nitrosopumilaceae archaeon. Classification (GTDB taxonomy): domain Archaea; phylum Thermoproteota; class Nitrososphaeria; order Nitrososphaerales; family Nitrosopumilaceae; genus TA-20. Next base: position 1,629 of record JBOGQR010000180.1, read on the forward strand.
TGGTTTTTCAGCTTTTTTGTTGTTGTATGTTTCAACATAGTTGATCTTTTCTAGATTGTTTACAAACTTGAAAATGTCATTTGCTATAATGCGTTTTATTGTACCTAGTCCTTCGGCCATAAGTATCTCATCTGGCACTGTAACATTAAGTTCTGAGCCTTTTACATCAAATTTCAGCTTTGAATCATCAACAGGTATGTTTCTCTTTAAGAGGCCCATTATCTTTTCTTCATCAGTGTTAAGTGATTTTATCACATTAACATCGTAAAGTATTGTCTTGCCAGCAAACCTGTGATTGTAATCAACTTGAACTCTGCCTGATCCAATAAATCTGATAATTCCCTG
>JBOGQR010000181.1:0-1942 GCA_050749225.1 Nitrosopumilaceae archaeon
CCTTCAAGCTAAGATATGGAGTAAAGATCCACACTGGTGGACTCAGAAAGAAGGAAATTGGCAAGCCCCTAGAGACGTACAAAAAAGTTGCCCTTTTTTGGACACGAAATCCAAAGCTGACCCAGATGGGTGAGAAAAAGGTCTGGGTACAGATATCCAAGAACTTTGAGCCAAGTATTCCAAGTAGCGAATCTGAAGCTCAACAGCTATTTCTTGACTTTGATGAAAAAATTCAATTTAATGCATCAGAGCTTGGAGTGGGTAAACACAAGATAGAAGCAGAAGTTTATGTCTCTTGGTTCAAGCATGATTACGCAGAACCATTTGATGAAACTGTACACTCTAAAGAAATCGAGCTTGAAGTTACCAAATAGGATATAAATGGAATTATTGGTGGATCGATATGGCAAAATTCGATGGACTTAGAGGACAAGAACTGCTTGAAGTAGAAGAAAAAAACGGTGAAGTAACTTTGATCTTCAAGGATAACAGATTTTTGTTTATCAAGCTTGAAAATGGAAAAATGGTAACTACATCTATACCAGAATAGTTACTTGTGAATAAATTTGTGATAAAGACCTACTGCTATTTCCTGCGATTCAGATTGTATGGAACCTGGTCTTTCTTTACGTACTTTTTCAATTGCATTTTTAGCAGACAAGTTATGATATTTTATCAGATAGCAAGCCAATATAGTTCCCGTTCTACCAATTCCAGCTGCACAGTGAACCATAATAGGTTCATCGTTTTTTATTCGTTCTTGAATAAAGTCAATAACCTCGTCTATTTTATCCATATCTGGTGCAGAAAGATCTTCAGTAGGTACATGAAGATAGCCGATATCTTTAATCCATGATTCTGGAAGAGGATTTTCTGTCATTGTGATAATGGATTTCACGCCTTGTTTTCTAACCCATTCAAGCTCAGCTATAGATGTTGGCATTCCACTTCCTGCAAGTTTATTGTTAATTAACCAGCCAAAGTTAGTTGGTTTTTTTGTTATCTTGCCATGTACACGACGCCATAAGTTACCGGGTTTGCTCAACAGTTATGGTTGAATTTTTCCATATATTTAGACAGCGTGGTATAGTATTGACTAGTAGTTTGAAGAAAAAGAAAGTTAATTGTCGGACGACTTATTCTGCTAGTTCAGTCCAACCTTTGACGAATACAGAGTTTCTGTATAATGGTACTGGTTGACCTACTGTAAAGTCCATTGGTCTCATCCAAAAGATTGCTTTTGTTGGGCAAACTCCTATACATGCACCGTCTGAGATGCATCTTTCTGGATAAAAGACAAATGCTTTACCCCTCTTCCAGCCTTCTACTGGTTTTACTCTTAGTACGTCTGGGCCTAGTGATGTACAGATCTCTACGCAGAGTGCACATCCTATACACATTTGTTCGCCTATATCGGGTATTATTCCAACTGGCATATTCAGTATTAATTCGCTAACGGATCTTAATATAACTTGCTCAAAAAAACTAAGTTATAACGGCGTTTGAAAATTTTATAACAGTGTTAAAATTTTATTTGAGATCACTAGCTCATTCTAAATTTTTAGAATGAGCAGGTGTATTGGGAATGATCGACGTTTTTTTATAATTTAATTTTATTTTATAATCATGGCAAACAAAGTTCATTGTGCACATATTCTAGTTGAAAAGCTAAGTCTTGCTCAAGAATTAAAAACAAAAATTGCAAAAGGTGAAAGCTTTGCAAACCTTGCTAAGGAATATTCAATCGATGGTTCAAAAAAGCGAGGTGGCGATCTTGGATATTTTGGCAGAGGCATGATGGTACCGGAATTTGAAAAAGCTGCATTTTCTCTAGAAAAAGGTCAAGTTTCAGATCTAGTAAAAACTCAGTTCGGATACCATATAATAAAAAGATTGGATTAAAGCGGGATTGAATCTGTTGGAATAACAGACTTCTCTTTTT
>JBOGQR010000182.1:0-1857 GCA_050749225.1 Nitrosopumilaceae archaeon
TGTGAAAAAGGAACATTTAGAATTTGCAAAAAAAGCACTGCATGGAGCATGTGTAAAGTTACCTATCACGCCAACAATAAAGGTAATAAAGATGACACAAATTAAACCTGCATCAGCTTAATTTTAATGCGTTAAGAATATCTTTTTGTCTTTTGTCAAGAATATCTACAAATTCAGAAAATTCTTTGGTGGTAGGATTTCGTTTCAGAATTCGTCTATACTGATAATAAAATGAGTTGTATAATCGTCCTATTGCAATTCCATAACCAAACGAATCAGAGTGCGTTCCTAATTCTTTTAGAGAATTAATTATTTGTGAAATTTCATCGGATTTTTCTGCAACCTCTTTAATCTTTTGATTTATTTTTTCTTCTACCTTAAGGTCCACATTTTATCTTAGAAATATGAAGTTAAAAAATAGTGTTACGAAACAGTACGCTTTAATAGACTAGAATTTTCTAAATCGATTGAGCGGTTGTAGTACAGCTTGGTTAATATGCGGGATTGCCAATTCCGCGACCCGGGTTCAAATCCCGGCAACCGCATTCAATTATTTCTTTAAACCTTTTTTGATAATTTGTAGCGCATCTACTGCTTTTTCTGGCTTTGGAAGTTGGATCATAAAGACATTTGATTTCCCATATTCAGAACGTGGCGAAGAAAGGGCAAGTAAAGATGACACTGCAAGAGCCTCAAAGAATTCAAAGCAATCATTAGCATATAACAATAGTTTTTCAACAATACCTTCTTGTGAAAAATTCAAAGACATGTCCACAAACACATGTCCCAAACCATCCTGAAGTATATTCAAATTTGTTTCCACAGAAACTGGTTTGCCAGCAATTGTTTTCATGATATCATCAAATCTTTTTTCTTCAAGAATGATACAAGGTACCTTGATTTCATTGTAATCAAACAAGGTTACATCTTTATGTGCTCTTGCTAAAAGGCGTTCAAGTTCGTCGTTTGACATTATTTTGGTTGTATCTTCCTATAAAAAAAAGATTCCACTGGATTAAATGATATTTATTGTTCTTGCAAGCATCTGTACTTTTTCGTTATCAGAGGAACCAATCTTGTGATCAGCATATCTGTTGTTAAAATAAAGAAGGTCTACCATCTTAGATTTATCAACATTAACTATGATTGTAGATTCCGAGCTTGGAAGATTAGAGTTTGTAAGTATTACAAGCTTATCCACAAGTGCTGAAGATTTTGAAATGTTTGAGATCTCTTCAAAGTTTTTGGCATGATTTTCATTTATCACAACGGCTATTCCAATTTTTGAGCCATACGGATCTTGATAAACTACGTCAAGTGGATGATTTTGCTTTTCCAATTTTCCGATGTTTCCCATTTCATGTGAAAAATTAACAAGATTTGTAACTGCGTTCTTTAACTGTGTCTCAGTTGATTCATCCTCGCAAGTCCTTCTTATTGATATAAAATCAGATATTGGTACTGCCATTATACTTCCATGAACTTTTAGACCAGGATATGTATGCTTTATCGTTTCATCTATAGCAATTTCCTCAATTTTTTCTAAATCAAGTTCTGCTGATTTTTCCATGGCATGATACAATATATTTATGATTGAGCGCACGCTACGAAATTCTGGAAATTCATCATATAGTACTCGAATTTTCTCATCTAACTCGCCTTGTATTTTTTGTGTGAATTTACCCTTTTTGTCATTGTGTTTAATGTATTCCAAGACTATTTCCAAAAGTTCTTCTTGAGAGTTTGATCCTGCAAGATCTATCTTGTAGTTTGCCTTCTCCAATCTGTCAAAAACAGATGGGCTTTTGCTTTGAATCTCTGCGTAACCTGAAGGTGTTGAGATAAGCAACACAACAG
>JBOGQR010000183.1:0-1852 GCA_050749225.1 Nitrosopumilaceae archaeon
AGATCAGAGTCCCAAAAAGAAACAGTGCTATACCTCTCTAGTAACATGGAGAGAGAAACAAATATCCCAAGGTAACTCCTGACTATAACAGACAACGCATCTTCTCGGTTACGTTGTAGCAACACTACTGCATACCAAACATTCGACAGGTGACAATTTACCTAAAATCGCTTGTTGCAATACGGGAGTATCTATCGAACGTCAAACAGCTGTTTCTGACATTCTGACGTTTGTTTACGAAAACATATTTCAGGTTAATTTTTCATACTTCAAAATAAGATTAAACTGACAATGTTACTAAATAATTATGAAGAAATCTATTACAAACTAAGATCGGAAGTGTGTAACACACGACAAGAAACATACAAGGTAAAGATTATGTTTACTTGTACCGTCAGGAAGATCCACTCAAATACCAAAATTATAGAAAAATTAAAGGTAAGGTTAGATAAGAAAGTAATTAGGTATATCAGGACAGTAAAAATTTACTACCTAAAATATATTTACAACACATCAATTTTGAAACGTAACAGTCACCCCCTTTCCCAAGAAAAAAAAATTACGAAGTAATTTTTTCCACAAAAAAACTTAATCGATATCTGCTGGACTGTAGTACTTCTTTAAATCTTGACAGTGCCAATTCCCCTTTGATTTACCGTTCATGTCCTCCAACTCGTAGACACAATAACCGACCCTTTTTGAAACCTTAAATGGACCTTCGAACTTCCCAGCCAGTTTTGCTGAAAAATAGTTACCTGCGTCTGACAAAGCAAACAATCGTTTCCACACCAGGTCTCCTATCTGAAAATCAACGTCCCTACGTCTAAGATTATACTGATCCTTTGATCTTTGATGAGCTTGTATTAAACGTTTATTTACAAATTCCCTCATCTTGATCAAAGCTTCTACTCTCCTAACCAAATTATTATGGTCTATATCTACATCTCCTGCACTATCTATAACGTCTGTTTTAGAATATTCACTACCATGAAGAATCATATCCCTACCAAAATTTACAAAATACGGAGTTCGACCTGTGACTTCATGTACCGCGGTGTTAACTGCGCAAGCTAAAGTTGCCAAATCAATATCCCAATTTCTCTGATTATCAGAGACAAAAGCGGAAAGCATTGATTTTAAAACCCTATTTACCCTTTCAGTAACATTTGGTGATGGATGATAATTTGGATTAAAAATTGTTTTAACGCCATATTTTTGAGTCAGGTTTCCAAATTCACGACTTTTAAACTGCACACCATTATCGCAGCGAATAACTTCTGGAATCCCATGAATCAAAAATATGCGTTCCTCTAAAAGATTGATGATAGTTTTTGAATTTGCCTTACGAATTGCGAAAAAGTAGTTAAATTTACTAAAAATATCCGTCACTACAAAAATATACATGTTACCGCTTTTACTCTTAGGTAATGGTCCAAATAAATCCATACTGATAACCTGCCAACAATGTTTTGGAATCAGATTACCACGCATTAAACCACCTGGCAACTTTTGTTCAGGTTTCACTCTTTGACAAACAATACAATGTTTTACATATTTTGTAACATGCGATCTCATACATGGCCAGTAATATAAACGACAAATCTTCAAATACGTTTTGTGCACTCCTAAATGACCTCCAATTGTAGAATCATGGCAAGACTTCAAAATTTCACTCCTATTTTCCTTGGGGACAACTAATTTCCAATAATCCGTGGAATTCCGCAAGTCTGGAAAATCAAGCTTAATATACTTATAAATCTTACCATCCGTAACTCTCCAACGAGGAAAATTTAGAGGACTTTTCATAATTTTATCTCTAAGACCAAGGTACCATTTATCTTGAATCTGTTGT
>JBOGQR010000184.1:0-1828 GCA_050749225.1 Nitrosopumilaceae archaeon
GGCAATAACACAATGCAGGTAAGGACACCAGCTGTTGCTGGGATGTTCTATCCAAAAACAAATCAAGAACTAAAATCAAGCATAAAGAATTGTTTTTTACACAAATATGGTCCAGGGTCATTGCCACCCTCACCACATAATGAAAAAATTATTGGCGTCATATGTCCACATGCAGGATATGAGTACTCTGGTCCAATAGCTGCAGATTCATACTATACAATATCATCACAAAAACCCGAACTTGTAGTAATCACAGGGCCAAATCACTGGGGAATAGGACGAGATGTTGCTATAATGAAGGATGGAATATGGAGAACACCTATTGGAGATGTAGAAATAGATACAGAATCTGCAATTGAGATTAACAAGATTTCAAAATTGATAGAGTTTGATTCTTTTTCCCATACAAGAGATCATTGTTTAGAAGTACAGATTCCAATGTTACAAGAAATATTTTCTCACAAATTCAAGATTTTGCCTTTGATTTTAATTGATCAGAGTTACCACACTGCAATTGAAGTTGGTAAATCCATAGCAAAGATTTCGAAAATTAAAAACACCATCATAATTGGTTCTTCAGATTTTACTCACTATGAGTCGAACGAATTTGCACATAAACAAGACAAATCTTTGATAGATACAATAGTAAATCTGGATGTAGACAAATTTTATAACATATTGCAGGAAAAACAAATTAGTGCATGTGGTTACGGAGCGATTGCATCTACAATGATAGCTTGTAAGGAACTGGGAGCAACCAAGGGTACCTTGATCAAATATGCTACTAGTGGAGACATAACAGGAGACAGGAATTCAGTAGTTGGATATGCGTCGATAGTATTTTCATGAAATCTATAGCATCAGCTCCTGGAAAAATCATTCTTTTTGGAGAACATTTTGTAGTATATGATATGAAAGCTGTGTTATGTTCCATAGACAAGCGAATAACTGCAACATCACAATTTATTGATGAGAAAGTGATTAGAATAAGATCTTCTTTAGGAGAGTCAGAAATAAGCATAGATTCATTAAATAATTTAGAAAAAGTGCAACAAAAATTTATGAAACCTTTCTTCTATGTAGCACAAAAAGCAGTAAAAGAAAATTCTTCAAAAAGTGGAATTGAGATAATTTTAGAATCAGAGATACCTCCAGGAGTAGGACTTGGATCATCATCTGCTGCGTGTGTAGCAGTTACGGCTTCGATCAATGGATTGTTTTGTAAACTATCAAAGAACGATGTAGTGAAGATAGCTATACAAGCAGAACGCACCATATTTGAACAAAACTCAGGAGCAGATTCATCAGTATCTACATTTGGAGGACTAGTATCATATGATCTTAAAAATGGATTTGGAGACATCGCGTCAAGAAATGATTTGACTTTCATAATATCAAACTCTGCACAGGTCCACAATACGCAAGATGTTGTAAGACAAGTTAGAAATTTTAAAGAAAAAAATGAAGATCTTTTCAACAAATTATGTAGACAGGAGACAGACATAGTTGACAATGCGATGTCATCATTGAAAGAAAATGATTTAAACAAATTAGGCTCTCTAATGTTAAAAAATCATGATTTATTAAAACAGATAGGAATATCTACAGAGAAAATAGATCTCTTGGTTCAAGAAGCGAAAAAGACATCGTATGGAGCAAAGATAACAGGAGCTGGCGGAGGTGGATGTATTATTTCTCTTGTTGACAATTCAAACAGTGAAGATACGTTAAACAATTTAAGAAAAATCTCAGATTGTTTTGTGACAAAGATTGACTACGGTGGCCTCAAGTATTCATAAAACGTACTAATTTGAACTAGAAATGTATC
>JBOGQR010000185.1:0-1803 GCA_050749225.1 Nitrosopumilaceae archaeon
CAATTTGGAATATCAAGTCTACAGATTACACAATAAGTTAGGCGACTTTGCAGTAATCCAACAGAAAGATCTTAAGAAAGACTCGCAAGATATTACAGGAGGTTTGCAAATTCCTTTAGACCACTTTGAAAAATTTGTGCAATATCTTAACAAATCTGTTATTGATATGGAGAGGCGAGGAACATAATGACAGTTCACTCATTGAAAAGCGGTAAAACCTATACCGATCCTTCACTTTTTGTTAATCCTCAAACTAATGATGATGTCACAGCTTTATGGAAAATAGACGAACGAAATAAACTAACTAATATTGATGGTATCTATGTTGCCTTACCTGATTACAAACAAATTTCTGCAAGATTAGGTTTCTCTACACAACCATTTGTTAAAGAAAATCGAATTACTATCAGAGATAAAATTTTTCTCGTTGATCCTTCACTTGACAAATTGCTTACAGGAATGGAAGAGGTCAAACAAAAAATGTTTGCTACAGGTAAATTTGATCGACGGATTGAAAAAATTATGAAAGAAATTAAGCTCTCAGATATGACTACACAAGAAAAATCATTAAAGATTATGGAGGAAGTTTATCCTCTTTTACAAGTAAAACCATTGATAGATTTACAGGCTCAGGCAAATGCAGACATGATAATTTCTCCATGCATAAACATCTCTTCAAAAACTAAACTTGCAGAACGATTTGCTTTTGCAGAGCAAATGCTTAGAAATACTAGAATATTGCTTAACTCATCATCACTGAAAAAATACAACGAAACAAAAGATTTGATGAATATTCTAACACTAAGTAGAAGTGTAATTTCAGATTAAAATAACTTTCATAAAATATTTGATCTTTTATTGTGTAATACCCCTGATCATGTTGGAATAAAAATAGATAGAATACAAGAATCAGATACAGTAGCACAGATAACCTTATTCAAGTTCTTTAGGGAATTTAATGAATATGCAAAACATAAAACAGGTAAAGCACCACCAATGCATTTCATTAATGTAAATGAATTAGGCTACGTAGGTTATTGTAGTGCAGTTAGTAATATTGTGTGTCCCATAGGACATTCACCGTCTTATCCATTTAAGAGGAAAAAAGGAGGCGGTAGTTCATCTGCAACACCTGTAGAGATAGATACATCCATGAGATATTACCATCCAATAAACATGGATTATCCAAAATTCAGTTTACAAAATCCATTTCCTTGTGCATGTACTGAATGTGATAAACAACAAATGGCAAAAAATGTGCCAAATAAACAGCGACCACTACACAACAGAAAACATTGGTTAGAAGTAAAAGACGGTGAAATCAAAGAATTTAGAGAAACACCAGCTAGATTAGATATTGCATTGCGTGACAAATTTGCTCGTGCTAACAGAACACAGTTAATAGCATACTTGCCAATCAATCCTGTTTTTGTACATTAATAATGAATGTTGATAGAGATGGATGGTTCAACACTAGGGGTTAAAAAGAAATTCAAAGAGTATTGAACCAAAACTGATAATTTACTTCAAGAAATCGAAAGTACTTTAACTGATTTTGAGAAGAATAAAGATCCTCAACAACTATACAAAAGAACTAAAGAAGCCATAAAACGATTCTCAAATACTTAGAAAACAAGTACCTACTGCTTTGTAATAAGCTATAAGACTAATACTTAATTTTGATGTTTGAAGAATATAATATGTTGACTGCTAAAGACAAAATAACTGAATCTGAATATTTTCTAAAACAAATGGAGGATACGTATAATAGTGATGGGATTAAGGTTCAACATAATCTTAGTG
>JBOGQR010000186.1:0-1777 GCA_050749225.1 Nitrosopumilaceae archaeon
CATTTGATTCCTGGTGGTCAGTAGATAACAAGGGAAATATTTCAAAAGATACCAATTCCACTACTGTGTCTAAAATCAAAAATGCATCTCCGTTGCAGCAATTCAAGTCTGGTGTTGCAGCTAATGATATAAAATGTGGACTGGGTCTTCAGCTTGTAATCAAAACAAAAGATGGTTCTCCTGCTTGTGCAAGACCACAAACAGCACAAAAGCTTGTTGAACGTAAATGGGGATGGGCAATGCAGCCAATAGGTTCCATCAAACCACTACCTAACAGAATCATGGGATTGGAAGATAATACGGGAATAGTTACATTTGGAAATCAGAACTATTACTTTGTAACGCCAAACTATACTGATACTGCTTATTCCAATCCCGTGCAAGTTTCATTTCATGATGTGGTTTTCACCTTGTTTCCTCCAGGGTTTAGAGGAGGGCTGCCTACTGGTGGTTGCGGAAATGATGGCACCGTGGGTGAAATAGTATCTGGAGGTGGTTCTTACTATTGGGCTGATGCCAAGTTTTCTGATGGTATTCAGGAACTATTACACATGTTTGCGGACTCTAATCCGTGTCCAATATATCCAAAACAAACCATGTTTAGTAATCATACAAATCCGCAGGCAGGTCTGACATTTTATGATGGAAAAATGAAATTATTGGTTAGTACTGACAATCAAATATCTACCTCAATTAATTACACCGAGTCAAAGGTTACAGATGATGCTACCTACCTGTCACAAACTGTAGATGAATGGAAAAGCAAAACACCAGAACAACTACGTGCCTATTATGAAAAATACAAAGATGCTTTCTATGACCAACTTGGAAGTTTTCTGATAAAAGATGAAATGAAAAAAGAATTAGCAAAACAAAAAATCCAAAACATACATGATGATTTCAAAGTCTTTCCCGGAATGTCACTTGACTCACTTCCACCTCATATCAGTTATGATGCAGTGGTAAATGCAACTAATGGGAACAGCTATCTTTTGCTTGGAGGTGTATTTGCAAATCAGATTGAAAGCAGCCCGAAAATAATAAAACTTGTTTTTGATAAAAATGCGTTACATTCTCTAAGCACTGGAAATGGACCTTCTTATCCAGATCCATCTGCAAATGCCCATGTTGATAACTCCACATCTCAAGAAAAAGTACAGATAGCTGGAACCTATATCGAAGATTCAGACATTCCGTGGTCTAGTGTAGGTACAGGCAATTATGGAGTGATACAAATCGGTCTTTACACATCAGTCTATCACATGATTCCAGATGCTCAAAAATATTATACTGCTAGAGCAATGCAACTAATTCCATTTTATGTTCCTGTTAAAATTTTATCTCCACCGTCTACCGCAAAATAGAGTTGAGTGGAAAATGAAAACCTTGTATCTCTTCATTGTAATTATTGCAGTTACATTTGTACTAGTGGAAACAAACATTTCACTGATACATGCTGATTGCACTTATTGTTGGGTTCCAATGGAAAATAAGAGCGCATCAATGAGAGTATCAATCCAGTCCACGCCAACTCCTTTGGATTTAACACCTCCCCAAGACAGACAGATACATTTGAGATTTTTTGATGTAAACACAAATCATCTGATAGAAAATGTGACATTTGCCATGTATGTAACAAAAGGAAATCAGACGTTTTTACAAACTACTTTTTGGACTCAATCTGGGAGTTTTACACTAAATCTAATGCCTGGAGACAGATATCTGTGGACCGCAAATCCTGATCATGACCCAATGAATGGTCTGTATTACTAAAGGG
>JBOGQR010000187.1:0-1732 GCA_050749225.1 Nitrosopumilaceae archaeon
ATGTTAGTTTGACTGAAAAACTGTAATGGTCTTGACATGTTAATTTGATGAGATTGTAAACTTGTTAGCAAATTCGAATTTGCTTCCTCATATGAAAAATCAAGATCAAGTGGAGAGATTTGTGATTGGTCAGAATTATTAGTTGATTGATTAGACAAGTTTGGCAACAGTACTATTACGATAATTATTACAGCAATAGCAACAGCTCCACCTATACCTGCATAGAGAAGTTTTTTCTGTCTCACGAAATCTTGGATTTTATATGCTCTAATAAAGTAATCTCATAGCCGTATTTGGTTTGTTGGTCACTCCAGAAATTTGTGCGATAAGGGCAATTCTTCTATTTTATTCGTTAATGAGGGAAATATACTAATTAATGCCGAATTATGTTTGTTGAATATTGCGTATAATATTATCAGGTTTTGGAGTTGTGGGTCAGAGCTTTGCAAAGCTTCTACTTTCGAGATCAGAAGACCTGTATGCACTTCATGGTCTAAAGCCTAGAGTAGTAGGTGTTTTTGACAGTAAGGGATCTGCTGCATCCTCTGCAGGTCTTGATCTAAACAGACTTTTAGAAGTCAAAAAAAAATACGGCGACATAAGAAAATATCACAATAAAGAAAAAAATGCAAACGGGCTTGAAATGATCAAGGGAATGGATGCAGAGGTACTGATAGAAACAACTCCAAGCAACTACAAAGATGCAGAACCCGGCATGTCACATATTGTAAATGCCATGAAAAATGGTCTGCATGTAATTACTGTAAACAAAGGACCGCTCGCTCTTGCATTTCCTTCATTAATAGAACTTGCAGCATATAATCAAGTCCTGTTAAAATTTAGTGGAACGGTTGGAGGTGGCACACCAATTTTAGATTATGCAAAAAACAGCCTAAGGGGGGAAAGAATTGTTTCATTCCAAGGAATTCTAAACGGTACGACAAATTACATACTGACTAACATGGCTAATGGAATGACTTTCAAGACAGCACTAGCAGATGCAAAGAAAAGAGGATACGTGGAAGCAGACGAATCATTAGATATTGATGGTTTTGACGCTGCAGCCAAACTTGTCATATTAGCTAATTGGATAATGGACATGAAAGTTACCATAAAAGACATCAAACGCATAGGGATTAGAGACGTTACTACCTCTGACATCAAAAAAGCCACTGCCAACAATTCTGCCGTAAAGCTAATTGCGTCATGTAACAAAGAGTTACTAGTAGCACCTCAACAAATTTCTCTAGATGATCCGTTATGTGTAAACGGCACTCTAAATGCAATAACGTTTAATTCTGAACACTCTGGTCAACAAACAATAATTGGTCGCGGTGCAGGAGGAATGGAAACTGCCAGCTCCATACTAAGAGATTTGTTAGACATAAGACAGGAAATTTCAAGGCGTTGAAATCAAATTTATTATCAAAATCTGAAACTGCTGAAACACTGGAAAGTATTACAACACAGTGGAAGATAGAAATACCCAAGACAAAAAATCTTACAACTCATGAAATTTCAGATAGTGCAAGCTTGATAACAGGAGATGGTTTTGCTGCAATCAAAATAGATAAAACGTTTATTCCATTTCTTTCTGAAACCTCGATGCTTGAAAAATTTCCAAAAGTTGTAGTTGACAAGGGAGCTATAAAGTTCGTATGTAATGGGGCAACAGTTATGAGACCAGGCATAAAAAATTATTCAGATTTTAACAAGGACCAGATCATATGCA
>JBOGQR010000188.1:0-1686 GCA_050749225.1 Nitrosopumilaceae archaeon
CGTCAGGTCCATACAAAATTACACCTGGAATTCTTGATAATTCTTCACGCATCATGTTGGCAAGTTTGATGTTTTTCTTTCTAACATTCTCAAGACCTAATCGTAACAAATAGACAATAGATGCCTCAAGGCCAGCTATGCCAGCCCAATTACGAAATCCAGCTTGAAACTTGGCTGGCATCTCCTTGTAAACAATCTTATCTTCATGAAATATAGCTGATTCTCCGCCTACTTGAAGTGGTTCTAGCATCTCACCTGATTCCTTTTTACAAAAAAATATTCCAGTTCCCATTGGTCCACAAAGCCACTTTGAACCATTAAAAGACATAAAATTGCATTTGATTTTATTTACATCAACATCTTCAAGACAACCAACTGTTTGCGCAGCATCTATAAAATATGGAATATTTTTTTCAGCTAGAATATTTCCAATTTGTTCTACAGGTAAAATTGCACCTGTATTAAAGAGAGCATGGCTTAGTACAACAAGACCAGTGTTGTTATCAATAATTTTTCTTAATTCTTCAAGATCAAAATAACCAACATTATTGACCTTCAAGTTTCTTACTTCTAACTTTTCAGCCAAACGTACCCATGGGTAATGATTTGCTGGATGTTCGTGATTTGAATCGCGAATTATAGTATTTGATGTCTGTTTTAATTTTAAGCCACTAGCGACCATGTTAACTCCATCTGTAGTACTTTGAGTAAAAATTACTTCGTCTGGTTTACATTTTATTAAATGTGAAATTGTCTTTCTTGCAAGAAAGAATTTTTCTGTAACGTAACTGTCTGCTTTTTTTGAATCCGGCCCCATCTCATTATAGCTTACAAGAAAATCAGTCATTGCCTTTATGCTAGAAATCGGCATCAGCGAAGTTGATGCGTTGTTTAGATAGATCGTATCTTTAAATGGAAAATCTTGGGAAACGTCATAATCCGAATTCATTATTATATTACGATCTATCTAGGTACAGCGTTGTTTAAAAATCATGATAATGCTTCAAAGGCTGAAATTATTTTGAATTTACAAAACATACTTGCACAAAATAAAATTAATTCAGTTTTGTATTCCGATCCATTTCTTAAAGCTGGTTTTGTTGCAAAACTTGTCGAGGATCTAAAGCTAAATGTACTGTACTTGGATCTTGATCTATTATATAGCGGATATCTGGCATCTGGGATGATTAAAACTCCTCAAAACCTTACTTTATTCCAACCTACTTTTGAAGTACTAAATAAAACACTGGCAAAAATTTTGGTAGATTTGAGCACTACAAAATCTGTAGTGATTATTGATTCTCTTAATGGATTTTTTAATATATTAAACAAGAAAAAGGAAATTGGCAAGATTGTCGCTTCATGTGTGATGTTACTGGCAAGTATGGCATATAGTACTGATTCCTATGTTGTCATAACTAGCATGGTTAGATTCAAAAAAGAAGAAGGATGGGTACTTTCTCCTACTGGAAAACGTCTGATAGAAGCAAAAAACGGGGAAAAGATTTTACTTGAAAAAAATGATCAAGGAATAGTTTTAAATTTTTTAGACAAAAATGTGAAGTCTGTTATTCCAACAGATTCAATCCCGCTTTAATCCAATCTTTTTATTATATGGTATCCGAACTGAGTTTTTACTAGATCTGAAACTTGACCTTTTTCTAGAGAAAATGCAGCTTTTTCAAA
>JBOGQR010000189.1:0-1651 GCA_050749225.1 Nitrosopumilaceae archaeon
GAATAGGCAACAAAATCTCCTTGGTTAAGTTTACCAACAATATCCGTTTGATATTGATTTATCATGGAGTTAAGTGAAAACCAGTTCCCAAACTTGACATCTGGGTGTTTTGCTTTAAGCTTGGAATACACACCATCAAAAAAGTTTACATAATTTGGAATGTCATTTGGATGATCTCTAAAGTATCCATCAATATCACCACCAATTATGACATGATCTACTATGTAATATCGAGATAATATTGCATCAAGAGTTTGTACAGTTTCATTTTGAAGTTTTTGATCAAGCTGTGGTTTATTCATCCAACTTGGGAATGGACCGAAGACACGATCATTAATTACAGAAAAGTAAAGTGTAACATTGAGATTTTGTTCTCTGTTTAAACCCATTAGAACATCTGAGGTTTTCCAGTTGTATTGTCCTTCTTGTGGTTCTATATTTGGCCAAATAAGATAGACGTTACTTCTTCCAATTCCTGTTGATGCAGCTTGTTGATACGCACTTTGTATTTCTGTAAGAGTTGGAGTTTGTGTTGGAGGCATTATAACCAAACCAAGTTTGATGTTGTGTGAGGTAGTTGGTATTGTTATCAACGGTTGTGATTGAGGCACTATCCACAACAAAACTATTGCAATAATTACAGCTGCAGTTCCTCCAGCTACTGCACCACGCATGATTTTCTTATTCAATAACATTTTCAAGAAACGTTGATAGTAAAAGAGTTTTGATTTGAAATGTTTATTCGGACATTTGCCTTTTATAGGAAATGAGTGAAAATGAATAGGAAGTTTATTGTAATGTTATTCTATCCTGATGTGCAGCCACTATATCCACATTCTATGCAAACATTGCATCCTTCTGCAAAGACCAAGTTGTTCTTGCATGTTGGACATAGTCTTTCTTCCATCTCTTCCTGAGTAAGTGGAACTTGTGGAGATTGTACTGATGTTTCTGGCATCTTTATCTGCAATGCTTTTTCAGTCTGTGATTTCAGGTATGGATTTGTGATATTTTTTGCAACATAATCTGTCACGTACAGACTTGGAGTAACTTGGAATGTTTTTTGTACATTATCACCAGTCATGTGCAAGACTTGTTCATGTCTTGAACCATCTCTATATATCGTAATTCCTTTGAGTCCAAGCTCATGTGCTATCAGATATGCTGCTTTGATATCTTCAGCAGTCACATCATATGGCATGTTAATTGTCTTTGCGATTGCATTTCCAATCCATTTTTGCCATACAGCTTGTGCCATAAGGTGGTCAGCCCAGTGTATGTCCATTGCTGTAACAAATATTTTCTGCATCCATTCTGGAATTTCTGGAATTCCTTTCAGTGAACCATAGTTGTTTGCAATTTTTTCTAGTATTTGATCGTTGTACAATCCGTGTTCTTTGAGAACTTCTTCAAAGATTTTGTTTGTGTAGAAGAATCTTCCAACAGTTACACGTTTTTCAAATGCTAAAGCAAACATTGGCTCCATTCCGTTTGAGCAATCACCAATCATTGATAGAGTGCCTGTAGGAGCTACTGTAGTTGTTAGTACATTTCTAATGCCGTGCTTTTGGATCTTACTAATTAATGCGTCCCAATCGTATGAGCGGCCATTCTTTGGTTTTTCATAATATCCTGCTACCGGTATTTTTCC
>JBOGQR010000190.1:0-1635 GCA_050749225.1 Nitrosopumilaceae archaeon
CTGTCAGGCAGCTATTTGATATGGTAAAAAGTATACGCTCTGAACAGTAAACATCCATTTAAATAAAATTCCGTAATATTGTTGAGAATTGAAAATCCCAAGGATTGTGCTTGCTGGAACTACAAGCGGTGTTGGCAAGACCTCAATTAGCTGTGCAATAATTCATGGAATAAAAAAGATGGGATATTCCGTACAATCATTCAAGGTTGGACCTGACTTTATAGATCCTAGCTATCTTGGTACTGTATCTGGCAGGCCTGCGCGAAATTTGGATCCTTGGCTTATGGGAACAACCGGAATTGTAAAATCATTTGTAAAAAATTCTGATTCAGATTTTTCTGTAATTGAAGGTGTGATGGGATATTATGATGGATTTTCTGGCGACTCGAATTACTCCAGTACGCATCATGTGGCATCTATTTTAAAAACTCCAGTAATTCTTGTTTTGGATGCAAGCAAGACTGCACGATCAATTGCTGCAACCGCACTTGGGTTTACGAAATTTCATAAAAATTCTGGAATTTCAGGTTTTATTCTAAACAAGATTGGCAGCAAAAAACACGAGGATCTATGCAGGCAGGCACTTTCTTCATTGAATATTCCTGTCGTAGGTGTGATTCCACGCAATCCTGATTTTATCATGGAGTCAAGACACCTTGGATTAATTCCAGTCTCTGAGCAAAAAGAATTACAATCAAAAATATCAAAGATAGCAAAAACAATGTCTGGTTTTATCGATATTGAGAAAATCATTCAGATTGGAAACAAAGTTCCATCTTTTGATATGATTCCTAAAGAAAAAAATTCAAAACAGAAGACTACAATTGCAGTAGCACTAGACGAATCTTTTAATTTTTATTATCAGGACAATTTAGACGCTCTAAAAAAAGAAGGAGCCAAGATAGAGTTTTTCAGTCCGGTGTCTGATTCAAAGGTGCCTGACTGTGATGGAATCTACATTGGTGGTGGTTTTCCTGAAGTGATAGGCAGTGCATTGGAGAAAAATTCTAGGATGCAAAAAAACATCAAGACTCTTGCCGAGTCTGGAATGCCAATTTATGCAGAATGTGGTGGTTTGATGTATCTTACCAAATCCATTGACTATGGTTCAAGGAAATTCAAGATGGTGGGACTTTTTGATGTTACTACAAAGATGCAAAAAAAACTAAAACTAAACTATACCAAAGCTAGAATAACAAAAGATTGTCTTATTGCAAAGGTACCAAGTACCATACAAGGACACGAGTTTCACTTTTCTGAGCTAGAATCAATATCAAAGGATTCCAAATTCGCCTATGATCTATCCATAGGTGTTGGTATAAAAAATCAAAAAGATGGCTTGATGCAATATGATACTCTAGCTTCATACATGCATATGCATTTTGCACGACCGGGAATTGCAAGAAATTTTGTTCAAAACTGTATAAAATACTCTGGAAGATAATTCATGAAGGAGTTTGATGTTGTAGTGGTTTTTCTTACCTTTAAGTGTCAATTTTTAATTTATGTTGATTTCAATGTAACTAATGCGGTAAACACTATTCCTAAAATTATACCACTATACATCATGAAAACAATTCCTAGTTTTTCGGAATGAGTTCCTGATTCAGAATTCATAAACAAAACTATGCCAAT
>JBOGQR010000191.1:0-1621 GCA_050749225.1 Nitrosopumilaceae archaeon
GACTCTGTGGCATATCCATCTTTGACAGACAAGAAATACATGGAGATAAATCCAGTTCCATGGATGATATTTTCTGGCAAAAATAAAGAGTTCAAAGCATATATTTTTGAATCAGAAATTATTCAGGTACCTTTAGAAATAAAGTAGAATTATTTGTGGATATTTTTTTTGTGTCTTTCCAAGTGTTCTTTATCGAAAAACGTAGCATCGCATTCTTTGCATTTGAGTTGAGTTTTAAAGCCCCACAATCACTAATACATATGAACAGGTTGCGTAAAAGGATACCGTAATCTTTTAGAGGCTAAAAGTAACCATTGTACCATCAGGCACATTTTTTAGAAATTTTTTATCAGTGTCCTTGATTTTCCCGATTACATTTACAGGTGAATATGGTTTTATTTCATCTTTTTTTCCTATAGGTGTTGGTCCAAAAAAAAGACATATTGCTTTTCCTGTTGGCCAATATGCAACATCCATTAAATCTACCAAGGGTTTTGCGTTCTCTGCGCCTATTGTAATAGGAGTTTCATTGGTGTAGAGCTCCTCTCCCCAGGAATTTATTGCCACATCAAGTGGCAGACATTTAAGAAAAGAAGATACTGTCTTTGGTGCTAGTTCGTCATCTATTTCTAGATGGATAGTCGCTATTTTTGGAATGTTCAGCGTAACCCTATGGATCAATAGTCGATCTTGTGTGATTTAGATTAAATATCCCTTCTCAGAATTGTGAAAATATGGACATTCACGTATACGATACATATGTAGAAGCAAAGGACGGCCACACTATGCACTTTGATGTTATTACTAATATCAAAGACCATGACAAGGCCATAGTATATGCAAAACAGTGGCTAAAATCAGTTGGAGAGGGAGATGCGGTTGTTTCAACAGAAGAATGCCAATTTTGCCATACTCAGGGGGCACCAGAACCAATAGCAGAGCAAATCCGTAAGAATGGATATTTCATCCAAAAGATGGAAGGCTGCCCATAAACTCTTTTTTAATTTTTTCTAAGTCTTTTTAAAAAGCTGTATTTTGTGAAATATAAACGTGAAAACAACCAAAATTAATTTCACAAACCTTGAACTAAAATTTTTGATCGACCTTTTTTCTGGCAAGGAGTCTCGCATTTGAAAAAAAGGAATATGCGTTTGTATGGCAAATGTTCCACCGAAGAAAAAATTACAAATGAAGTGGTTAGACTTTTGCTTGGAGATACCGTCACAGGGCAATATCCTCTTCCAGTATCTGAGGTTGCAATAACATTAGGATACACAAAACGTACAATTTACAACTATGTAAGAAAGGCAGTAAAAAATAATCTGCTAGAATATGGTAAAAATGGAAATTTGGTAATTCCAAGCAATAGAAAATCAGAATTGGGATTCAGGCAGTTTGACAAAAACCATCAGATAGTAAAGGATCCTCTCATAGCAGAATGGAAGCAGGATCTATTGACACGAAAACAGGGTGAACCATTAGGATCATGGAGAGAAAGGATAGTCAATCTTGAAAGGCTTTGTAATAATTGTAAAATCAAGCCATCTGATTTACTGATATCAAACAAGGAGACTGAAAAAATAGTAAGAAATTTTGTTACTCTTTACAGGGAGGGCAAGGT
>JBOGQR010000192.1:0-1609 GCA_050749225.1 Nitrosopumilaceae archaeon
CTTCAATGCATGCACCATCTGCTACACATGAATCCCAATCTACAGCTACCATAGTACCACTTACGCCCAATGGTTCGATTTTTTCTCCTCTAGACTTGAAGGACGCGATGCAGTTTTCATCTTTTGATGCTTCTGCTAATCTGCCAGGGCCCCATCTGAAGTGAAAATGTTCACCATCGGAGTGATTTATTTTTCCAAGTGGGTTGTAACCCTTTGGAAAGTCTTCTGGTATCGGCATAGTTTTTTGTCGCAGGCTATGTTATTTAAACCTAGACAAAACTAAGTGAATTTTGCAATCTCTTTTTCATGTATATCTTGATTCAACTGATCAACCTTGATTGCTTTTGTAGGACAAACTTCAACACAGGCCATGCACCAAATACAATCAGCTTCTTTCACAGGATTTGCTTTGTCAGTGTAATCTTTTCTGTCGTTTCTACCGGTCTCACCAGGATTTTTGTACCATTCAAAAACCTTGACAGGACAGCTCATCAAACATATACCATCACCAATACAAGAATCCCAGTCTACAGCTACAAATGTACCATGCACACCTATTGGTTTGATTTCTTCACCTGCAGCTTGAGAGTCAGCTTTTACTTTGGGATCAGTTGATGCTTCAGCAAGACGTCCAGGACCCCATACCAGATGATAATTTTCACTTAGTGGATCTTTGAACTTTTCAATTACATGATGATTTGTAGGAAAATTTGGATCTATAGGCACGATATCTGAGGTTATTGTTAGTTATTTAAAGTGTGTACAAGATAAATTCATATCTTTCACAAATCGCCCTAGTTTGTGGGAATTTTCAAATATGATGTATATCGTAATCCTAATGTAGGTATCTATGCCAAGTGTAATGACAAATTTGTTTTCATACCAAATGGATTTGCCACTACAAAAGCAAAAAACTTGGCAGAATTTTTAAAAACAGATTATGTCTTTACAGCAGTTGCAAATACAAGATTACTTGGACCAATGATGGTAGTAAATAACAGCGGATTATTGTTACCGCGTAATTGTCATGAAGAAGAGATATCACATTTGAAAAAATCAACTGGACTTAATGTAGATGTACTTGATACAAAACACAACGCGTTAGGAAATCTAATTTGTACAAATGACAAGGGGGCAGTAATGTCACCACTTATTCCAGCAGAATATGTCAAGCAAGTTGAAGATGTATTAAAAGTCAACGTGATAAGAAAAAGAATTGCAGGATATCATCAGACTGGTGCAATGACAGTAGCAAATTCCAGAGGAGGAATTATTCATCCATCTACAGAGGAGGAAGATATCAAGGTAGTATCAAATGTATTAGGTATAGAGTTAGAGCCTGCAACTATCAATGGTGGATCTCCCTATCTATCTTCAGGCATGTTGGTAAATAACAATGCAATAGTTGTAGGAGGTCTCACAAATGGTCCTGAGCTAGTAATGATGACCAAGGCCTTTAGAGTTGAAGACTAGATTTTACGTCATTTAACATAACATCAAGTTGTATTTGTCTTTCAGAACCATCTTCCATATTTCTAATTATTACATAGTTATCAGCATATTCTTTTGGTGCTACTATTATGACACGCTTTGAAACAGAAGCAATTTC
>JBOGQR010000193.1:0-1603 GCA_050749225.1 Nitrosopumilaceae archaeon
CAAGTGCACTTGTCCAGAAACTTTTGATAAAACTAGAATATCGTTTCCCTCAAATGCCATTGTAGTTGGACTACAACAAATGCCTGTGACATAAGGCTGGATTGTAAATCCAGTGTCATTCATTACTGGTTCTGCATATGATGGTAATATCACAACACCAGAAAATATGAAAATAGAAATCAGCCAGAATTTCAATTGTTTTCTAATAAAAATACTAGGTGATTAGGGATATTCTGCCCCTAACATGTAATTTACTACCAAATCAAACAAATTGCTGGCTCTATTGTTGTATCGCCATTCCATCTCCTTGATGTATAGTAAAAACTTGCTAGAACTAATTCCATGATGCTTTGCCATTCTCTCTTTTGCAAAACTCCAAAATCCTTCAATGCCATTAATGTAGACTTTGCCATTTGCAAATCGAGTGTTATGATCAACTGACAGATGATTGTATCCTGAGAACATCAAAGAGTTGTATCCTCTCCACTTGTCAGTATACACGATACTTCCTTTTTTGACCTTCTTTACAGTGCTTGCCAGTAATGTTTTAGCTGAGACATTGTTTACTATATCCACTGAGACCTTTCCCTTTCTTTCTAAAATCCCAAAAACGATTGTCTTGTTCTTGGCACCACGTCCACGATTTCCCTTTCTTTTGCCTCCAAAATATGCCTCGTCAGCCTCAATTTCTCCTCTTAACACATCATCTGTTTTTGCAAGCTCTTCTAATATTGAGAATCGAATAACATCAAATGCTTTGAGTGCAGTCTTGTAGCTTGTTTGTGTTTGTTCTGATGCAACTTTTGCAGATACTGATAACTCAAAGAGTTTGATTAATGCAAGCCATTTGGAATATGAAATTTTTACTAGTTGAAATTTGGAATCGCCAAATGGTCTGAAATCTTTCTTGCACATCTTGCATCGAAATCTCATTTTACTTTTCATGGTGTAAATCTTCTTACTTTTACAAAATGGACAGATAATTTTCCTAGTACGTTTTGATTCTAAGAATTGTATTGTGATTATCTCATCCGATATTATTTTTCCAAATGATAATAAATCCATAACCAGTTGATGTTAATTCTGACATAATTAGTTAGGGGCAGAATATCCCTAATCACCTAATTTTTAATAGACTCTGGTACTTTTGGATATGACGAACATCAAGAAATACCCCATAGCAACTTATGTATGCAAAGATCCAGTGAAAACAGTACAATTAATCTCATAATAAAACTGGGAAATATTACAATGAATTATGTTCAGATCGCTAACACAGTGAAATCCATCTCCAGAAGATACAAAGTCTATTAAAAATATCTTAATCTATATACATCTAGTAAGCACACCAAAGTTATGTTTTGGCCAGGAATGGGAGATCCAAGAAAACGTAAAAAAATGCTCAGATTTCTTGCAATTTCAGCAGCTGTAGGAGTTACAGTTGTTTTGGCTAGTACCACACTCATTTCACAGGTCAAAGCACAAGATCCACTCTACCACAAATGTGTTAATGGATTGGATATCACATATCATGTATCTGCCACATTAGATATTCTAGTAGATGGTAAAAAATGGGTTAGGCCAGTTGACGTAAGTACTGACA
>JBOGQR010000194.1:0-1535 GCA_050749225.1 Nitrosopumilaceae archaeon
AGGGTACGAGAATGAATTTATCACAAGAAAAACTTCTTCTAAAATACAAAAATCCAGTCATACAACATGTCATAAATGCCCTTCAAGAGTCTGACTGTTTTTCAAAAATCATCGGAGCTACAAGTTCCCATGCTCCAAAAACTAGTGAATTTCTTAAAAGTCTAGGAATTTCTACAATTCAAACGGAAGGAAATGGATATGTTAATGATCTTAATCAGATTTTACACAATTTTGACGAACATGTATTTGTAATTTCAGGAGATATGCCACTTTTAGATGCAAAAATAATTAGAGAAATTGTACAACTTGCAGATATTAAAAATACGTGGACCACAATTATTTTAAGCAAAAGATTTCTTGACTCACTACACGTGAAAACAGAGTATCTTGTAATTTATAACAAAAAAGAGTATTCCTATTCTGGTATTTCTATAGTGAATCCAACTCGTTTGTCTGGAATGAAACATGTTGAAGAGTCATATGTGATACTTGATGACAAAAGAATTGCACTAAATCTAAATACAAAACAAGATTACGATTTACTCGGCGCTACCTAATATCTTACCATTTATCTTTGCAATGGAACCTGTTGATTCTGCAAGTAGGTTTCCACAAGATTTGCAAGTAACATTAGTTGCTACATGTGAGTAGACTACACTTTCTTCACTGCATTCCTTACATTGTATTCTTTGGAATTTGCTACTTGGTTTTGGAATTAGAATCTGTCCTTTTTTCATTATGCTACCAACTCAAATTTTCTTAGCCTTATACCTGGCTTATTCCATTTCTTTTTACATTCTGGACACGTAAGGATTGGTGTAAATTTTTTAGTTGTTTTTGCTGGTTTGGCAAGTTTTGGGAATTTTTGACCACCGTAACCTTTCTTGTCCTCCGCATGTCTTCTTTCACCTATGGCTGAGCCTCTTCTTTTTCCAGCCTTGTATATGGAGATTTTTTGTAAAGTGTGTTTTTTACATTTTGGACAGTATCTGTTGATCTCCTTTGGCACGTTCATAAAATAAAACCGCTCTTGACCGTAATTTAAACATCGCTTTGAATCTATAATAGTAACAAAAGCACACATTCCATCTGTGCAATCTAGCTCGCTTGCTACTATGATTTCCTCATTAAATTCAGTAGCAATGGGAGAAAAAAAAGCAGATATGGTTTTGAAGAATTGTAAACTCGTTAATGTCTATTCTAGAGAGATAATACCTGGTAGCAACGTGGCCATTCTAAAAGATAGAATTGCATACGTTGGAACTAGTGCATCTCATACGATTGGAGAAAAAACAGCAGTAATTGATTTAGAGGAAAGATTTGTCACACCGGGATTTGCAGATCCGCACATACACATAGATCAGTTTGTTTTGCCATTAGAATTTGCAAAAAAAGCTCTCTTGTGTGGCACCACATCATTATTTTCAGATCCAATAGACATGGTAAGTGTATGTGGCTACAAGGGGTTCAAGGAATTTATTAGACTAGGTGAAAACTTACCGATCAGACTTTTCCATGTAATTCCAGGAGGTTTA
>JBOGQR010000195.1:0-1523 GCA_050749225.1 Nitrosopumilaceae archaeon
GCTTGGTATGATTCCCCACATACTAGATACAGTAGTGTTTGTAAAAGCTGGAAACATTGCTCAAGTTTATGAATTAGAATTTAAAGTCAAAGTTCCAACTGGCATGACTGAACAAGATTTGGCAAGACCCGTAATAGAGGTACGAAATTTTGAGAATCACAATTTAGAGTACGAAATCTATACTTATGGTGAGGAAAATATAGTCATACCAATCTCAAAAGAAGCAAAAAGTGGAGGCATAGAAAAACTAGCAGAATCAAAAATAAGAGAGACAATACGCAGATTTGATTCAGACGCAGAAATTGAGATTCTATCAAATAATAGCATAAGAGTAAGGGTAGACAAAGAGGTCATGCCGTCAATAATTGGACGCGGTGGTGCCACAATAAATGATCTTGAAAAAACCCTTGGAGTACATATTGATGTAGAATCAAAAGAAGAAACCTCTTTTGGAAAGGGAGAGTGGTATGAAATGTCTGAATCAGGAAATAATTTGATACTTGAAGTAGACACTAGTAAAACAGGAATGTCTGCCGACATCTATGTCAAAGATAAACTTGTGACTTCGTCATATGTTGGAAAAAACGGCAAGATAATTATTTCTAAAAAATCTGATAGCGGTAAACGAATAATGAAGGCGGCAATGTCAAAACAAGATCTAAGAATAATTATATGAAATTAATCATTCAAAATTACTAAGAACTTTCGGATTTGCTTTCAAATATGTGATAAATTTTCGTAGCTGTTTTATCGTTTTTGGATTAAGATGATGTTCTATTCCTTCTGCATCTTTATTTGCTGCAGTATGGTCGATTCCAAGCATCTTAAAGAACTCTAATAGGATTCCATGTTTTTGTCTTATTGTAGCTGCAACCGCGTTACCTTTTGAAGTCAAATTAATTCCACGGTATTTTTCATACTCCAAGTACCCATTTTCATCAAGCCTTTGCAACATCTTTGTCACCGATGGTGCGCTGACATTCATGTATCTAGAAATATCAAGCGTATTTGCATATCCTTTTAGCTCTACAAGTTCCGATATAACCTCTAGATAATCTTCCATTCGTGAGCTAGAATCTGCCTTGGCTGACTTGTGAGCTTCCTTTATGGACTCTAGTCTTTCAGCGCGTTTTTCCTTCATATTTTGTCGAGATATACCTTGAATGATATAATCTGTTCTCTTTGTATAAGAAATCTTTACCTCATTGTGATTGATCTTTACCATGGAATTTTAACTATCAAAAAATAGATGTCTCAGAATGGACGAACATTATAAGAAGCATATTGCCAGAATTAAAAAAATTAGAGAATCCGTCAAAAGA
Organism: Nitrosopumilaceae archaeon; assembly: GCA_050749225.1. GTDB lineage: Archaea > Thermoproteota > Nitrososphaeria > Nitrososphaerales > Nitrosopumilaceae > TA-20. The sequence continues at coordinate 1,323 of JBOGQR010000195.1, forward strand.
AGGACTGAGATTTATGCAGGACTTGCCAGCCTAGATGATAGAGGTACTGCACGTTCTCTAGGATCTTTACAACGTGCACCTGCACCTGGAAAAAAACTACAAAAGATAGGATTTATCCTATTTTGGATTCCAGAGCCATTAATGGTAACAAATGCAGTGGCAGTTCCCATGATCATAGCTGGAAAGTACATGGACCGAGTT
>JBOGQR010000196.1:0-1500 GCA_050749225.1 Nitrosopumilaceae archaeon
CCTATTGACATCGGTTCAAACCGCAGGGGAACATGCCTAGCAGCTGGGGGCGCTTGGCTGCTAGGCGATTTTAATTTAGTTTTGAGAGTCTGTTGACTTGATCTTTGATATATTCAAAACCGTCTTGCCAGAATTTTTCTGATGATATGTCTACGCCCTGTTCTTTTAACAGGTTTTCTGGTTTCTTTGATCCTCCTGCAGAAAGAATTTTGATATAAGTAGGAGCAAAGGAATTGCCTTCTTTTTTATATCTCTGGAAAAATGATAATGCCAGCAGATTTCCAAATGAATATGCATAACAGTAAAATGGAGAATGATAAAAATGCGGTATGCAACTCCATTCTACGCCAAAATCACTTGTCATATCAATTGAATTGGCAAATTGTTCTTTGAGAGTTTTCATATATTCGTTTGAAATGTCTTCAACAGTTGCCCCTTCACCAATTTTTTTATGTGCAGCAATTTCAAATAGTGTGAAAAAGGCTTGTCTTGATATTGTAGAATAAAGATCATCAATATGCTCTGCTAGTATTGATTTTTTTTCTTCATTAGAAACTTTGTTTAGAATTTCGTCAAACAACAACATCTCTGAAAATGTCGATGCAGTTTCTGCTAGAGGTAATGGTGCTTCTGCCACAAAAATTGATTTGTCTGATGCAGCAATGCTGTGTATGGCATGGCCCAATTCATGAGCTAATGTAAACACATCATTTGATTTGCCTTTGAAATTTACAAGAACATACGGTGTTATCTTTGGTGATATGGTACTACAGAACGCTCCGCTTCTTTTTCCAGGCCTGATAGAAGAATCAACATGGTTTTGCATAAAGACTTTTTTTGCATATTCTGATAATATTGGGCTAAAGCCATTTAATGTCTGTAGTACCATCTTGACTGCCTGTTCATATTTGTATGATTTTTGTTTTATTTTTAATGTTGGAGCATAGATATCATAACGTCGAAGTTTTTTCATTCCAAGCATTCTTGCTTTTAGTGTAAAGAATTTCTGAAATACTGGTGCATTATACTTGCAAACGGAAAGAAGAGAATCAACTGTCTTATCATCAGTGTCATTAGAAATGTTCCTAACAGATATTGGTGATGCGTATCCCCTAATCTCAATACTCTCATCTTTCCAGTTTTGTACCAGATTTTGATATATTTCACCAAGAACTCCTTTTTGTTTGTCGTATTGAGACAAGAGTGCTTTGTATGCAACTTCTCTTGTTTTAGATTTAGGGTTTCTAACAAGTACACCAAGCTCTTCTCTATTGTATTTTTTCAATTTTCCATCGATTTTTACTACATACTGGAATGCATTTGTAATTTTATCATAGATCTTGACTAGCGCAGTACTGCCGGTGACATCTAGTATGTTGATTATTTTTTCTTCAGATTCTGCAAGTGAGTATTTAGCCAATAGTCTTCTGAATCTTAAAAATTCTGACAATTCACCAGATGATTTTATCAGTCTGTCTGCATTTTTTTGATCTAATTGCT